>CACECP010000001.1 GCA_902558095.1 uncultured SAR86 cluster bacterium
ACCGAAGTTGCAACTCAAGATAACATTACAAAATCAATTTTTGCTCAAGCAGACATTCAGCTTACTGATACTTTAAATGCCTTAATTGGTGTTAGTTACATTGAAGATGAAAAAACTGTCTCATACAATCAAGTTAATACTGATGTATTTTCAAATATTGATTTTGTTGGAGCAGGTACTTTGGCTTTAATTGGAGCAGGTTTTCCTCCATCCCAAGCGGCTGTTTTAGCAACAGACCCTAACTTTAATCCATTATTACCATTACAAGCACTTCAATTCTTACCTCAGTTTGTTAATTATCCTAATGCTGCTCAAGATGGAACAAGTAAGGATGACAATATAGATTATACTTTTAAGCTATCATATGAGTTGAATGATTTCACCAGCGTCTATGGAGGTATTTCAACTGGATTTAAGGCAACAGCGTGGAATATTTCAAGAAACTCTTTACCAGATGCTACTGAGACATCTGCCCTTGCAGCAGCCGGAACTCCTGTTGGACCAAATACAGGTCTTGGAAGAAGGTATGCTGATCCAGAAGAATCAGAAGTATTAGAATTAGGTGCAAAGATAAAACTTCCTTCTGGATACTTAAATATAGCAGTATTTGATCAAAAAATTGAAGGTTTCCAATCAAATACATTTATTGGTACTGGATTTGTTCTTGCTAATGCTGGTTCACAATCAACTGAGGGTTATGAATTTGATTTAGTGGTTTCACCAACAGAATCAATTGATTTAGCTATTAGTGGTTTATTTATGGATCCAATTTATGATTCATTCCCTGCTTCAAGTGCTGGTGATTTAACAGGCACGATGCCTTCAAATATATCTGAAGATACTATCTCATCCACTGTTACTTGGAATTGGAATTCAAATAATTGGGACGGTTATTTTAGACTTAGCCATTTATATTCCAGTGAGGCAAAGCTTTTAGAGAATCCTGCTTGGCAATCAATTCTTGAAGCAGCAGGAAATGGAATTAAAACACAGGATACACTAAATTTTTCTGCTGGACTTGATAAAGATAACTTATCAATAATGTTCTGGGCAAAAAATATTAATGATGATAAATATCTAATATCTGCATTTCCAGCTGTTGCTGACCCTACCTCATCAACATTTTTTGGTTATCCAAATGCATATAGAACATACGGCTTAACCGTTAATTATATGTTCTAGAATATATATTTTTATAATAGGGAGCTTTATGCTCCCTTTTTTTATTAAATTGGCGCGCCCGGGAAGATTCGAACTCCCGACCCCTTGGTTCGAAGCCAAGTACTCTGTCCAACTGAGCTACAGGCGCTAATATTGATCTATAGATTAATTCAAACAAACTCAAGTATCAAAATTATATTTTTTATTTTATTGTTATAACTTATGTCAAAATCTATAATGAAATTTGATATTGTATCGTTTGGGGAGAAATATGAAGCATCTTAAAAAAATATTATTACTAATTATTGGTCTTTATGTTGTAACACTTGGATTGGTTTATGTTGATGTATATGACAGCAGACCAATTATCAGCCTCTTTAAAAAAATACAAACTGATTCAGCTTTAGAGGTTGTTGATTTCTCTGTAGAAAAAGAATCAGTTGATAAGGTTAAACCTGCTCCAAATAAAGATAGAAATCCATATTATGGAGATCTTCATGTACACACTAAATATTCATTTGATGCTTATGTTTTTGGTGTTACAGCTTCTCCAGATGATGCTTATAGATATGCAAAAGGAGAGGGTATTAAACATCCACTTGGATATGAAATGAAGTTAAGAGAACCACTAGATTTTTATTCTGTTACTGATCACGGTTTTTATATGGGCATGATTCAAGCTTATGCTGATACTTCTACCGATATTTCACAAAATGAATTTGCTGAACCTTTTCACGATATTAATAGATTAGATAACTTAACAGTTGAATCTGCTGGCGAGAGATCAAATATATTTAGCTCAGTCTTAGGTGCAACAATAATACTTCCATATCCAGACTGGCATCCAAAACTACTAAGAGCATGGCGAACTAAAAATACACAACTTGCACTAAAATCATTTGATTATGATATTCATAAGTCAGCATGGGCAGATATTGCAAGATCTGCAAATGAGCACAATGACCCAGGAAATTTCACAACATTCATTGGTTATGAATATACAACCTCAACAGATATTGAGGGAGGCAATTTGCACAGAAATGTAATTTTTAACTCATCAGAAGCTTCTATAAGACCATTTACCAGAATTGATTCAACCAACCCTGAAGATTTGTGGACTTGGCAAGATAATTTAAGAGAAAAAGGTATTGATACAATCTCCATGCCACACAACTCAAATGGATCTAACGGACAAATGTTTGAAATGGAAACATTTAAAGCAAATGCAATAGATGTTAAATATGCAGAAAAGCGAATGAGAAATGAGCCTATTGTAGAAATTACACAAGTTAAAGGGACTTCAGAGACTCATCCATTATTATCACCAGATGATGAATGGGCTGACTTTGAAATAATGGATGTTAGAGTTGGTAGCAGACCACCAACATACTCAAAACCGTCAGGTTCATACGTGAGAGAAGCGTACTTAAATGGCTTAACTTTAGAATTCACAAGACAAGGGAACCCATATAAGTTTGGATTAATTGGATCAAGTGATACACACACGGGTGCTGGTGCATATGACGAAAATAATTATTGGTCAAAAGTAGGATTATTGGATGGAGATGCTGAAAATAGAGGATCTGTTCCTTTGGCTGATGAAAATGTTGAAAGATTAGAGGAATATATGAGAGCATTTAATCAACCTGTAAGCACAGTTGATTTAAAACAAGGTACTTATGCAAATACAGGATTTACTCAATGGGGTGCATCTGGTCTTGCTGTTGCATGGGCTGAAGAGAATACTAGAGATTCTATATTTAAAGCTTTTAAGCGAAAAGAAACTTTTGCAACTACTGGTACTAGATTAGCTGTTCGTTTTTTTGCTGGATATGATTTGTCATCAATAGATCTAAATTCAGATTCACTCGTTAGTGAGGCTTATGCAAAGGGCGTGACTATGGGCGCAGATTTATTACATGATGGAACTAAAATACCTGAGTTTATTGTTTGGGCTCAAAAAGATAAAAATGGCGCACCTCTTCAAAGAGTTCAAATTGTTAAGGGATGGATAGACTCAAATAGTGGAAGACCTGAAGAGAAGGTATACGATGTTGCATGTTCAGATGGAAATGAAGTAGATCCAGTTACAAATAGATGCCCAGATAATGGAGCTAGAGTAAACATATCTGATTGCTCGATAACAGATAATGTTGGATCAAGCGAATTAAAAACTTTATGGAAAGATCCAGAATTCTCTCCTAATGATAAATCATTTTATTATGTAAGAGTTCTTGAAAATCCTACATGTAGATGGAGCACTTGGGATGCAATTAACAGAGGCTTTGAGCCTCGAGAGGATCTTCATGAGACTATACAAGAACGAGCATGGTCGTCTCCAATTTGGTATATCCCGGAACAAACTGACGTAGATGTTATTCCTTTAGGCGGAACAATACAAATGCGTAATATTGATTAAAAGATAATCTTTTCTTATATTGAAATATAAAGTAACAATATTTTTTATTATAGGAATATTTCTCTATATTATTGATATAGGGTTAAATTCTTATGATGATAAAGAGATATATATAAGTGATCAAGAAATTACAAGCTTGGTTTCTGCATGGAATTCGCGTGTAGGAAGAAATCCCACAGATGATGAAATATACAGAATAATAAATAACTTAATTGAAGAAGAAATTTTATATAGAGAAGCTTTATTACTAGGTCTTGATAAAGAGGACAGAATTATTAAAAGGAGATTGGCTCAAAAAATATCATTTCTTAAAGAAGAGTCAATACCAAACATACCTACTAAGGATGAAATACTAAAATATTATAATGATAATACAGATAAGTATTTTGTAGACGAAACCTTTACTTTTACTCATTTGTTCTATTCTTCAGAAAATAATTCAGAAGAAAGAGCAGAAAATGCATATAAAGATATTATTAAAGGATTTGATGTAAATGCAGATCCATTTTTTTTAGGAAAGAATTTTGTTAATAAAACATTAATAAATATCAATAGTGATTTTGGTAAAAATTTTGGAGATTATTTTCAAAATCTTACTGTTAACGAATGGTCCGAGCCAATCGAATCCCCATTCGGCCATCATCTTATATATGTTACTAATAAAAATGATGGATATTACCCTGATATCACAATGATCTATAAAAAAGTTGAGATGGATTTGTTACAGGATAAAAGAGATCAAGCTGTTAAGAAATTTATTGATGAGGTAAAAACTGAATATAAGGTATATATAAATCCAGATCTGCAACTCTAATGAAGAAAATTCTTTTAACCTTATGTTTTTTATGCATTTTGGATGTTTATTCTCATGAATTTAATCCAGCACATCTTGTAATTAATGAAGTTGATGATGTTAATAATCATTATGAAGCTACATGGATGTATCCTTTTAAGAATATTGGTAGAAGAGCAGAAATAAATTTCCCAGATGAATGTGCAGTTGAATATGGCGATTTATATTATCAAGGAAAGTATATTAATGAAAAAATTAATCTTGACTGCTCAAACTCATTAAAAGGACTAAAATTAGAAATAATAAACTTAAGCGTTTTAACAGACGCTTTAATAACTATCAATTTTCTTAATGATACATTTGAAGGTCTTGTAAATGTTCAAAATAATATAATTGATATTCCATTAGAAATTCAATATTACCCATCCTCCTATTTAAATCTAGGTATTTCTCACTTATTTGATGGCTTAGACCATATATTATTTATATTTGGTCTTCTTTTTTGTATAACTGGATTTATCAATATTATTAAGACAATTACAGCCTTTACGATTGCTCATAGTATTACTCTAGGACTAACAATATTTGATATTATTAAGCTACCACAGGGTACTGTAGAAGCGCTAATTGCTCTTACAATTGTTTATCTTGCAACTGAAATATTGCGAAAAGAAGATAAGCTAAAATCACCATGGATAATGGCTTTTTGTTTTGGATTGCTTCATGGTTTAGGTTTTGCAAGCGCATTAATGGATATAGGTTTTTCAAACAATAATATTCTTTATTCATTACTATTTTTTAATATTGGGATTGAGCTTGCTCAAATAGCTTTAATACCAATACCATTGATGTTAATTTATATGGCTACTAAATTTAATAATTTAAATAATTTAAAGGTTATAGCTAGTTTATCAATAGGCGGTCTTGGTTTTTATTGGTTTATAGATCGTGTAATTGGTATTATTCTCTAACTAAACATTACAAAAGTTAATAATGTTAAATTTTTCCAACACTAATATTCTTCTTGGCGTCACAGGTGGAATTGCTGCATACAAATCTGCTGAGATAATTCGTCTCTTTAAAAAAGAAGGAGCCAGCGTAAGGGTTGTAATGACAGAATCAGCAAAAGAGTTTATTACCCCTTTAACTCTTCAAGCTGTTTCTGGAAATGAAATTCATGATTCTCTTCTTGATGTAAATGCAGAATCAGCAATGGGACATATTGAATTAGCAAAATGGGCTGATATTATATTGATTGCGCCATGTACAGCTGAAACAATTGCGAAAATAACTCATGGAAGGGCTGATGATTTAATGGGAGCATTAATATTAGCATCTGAAGCAGACGTCTATATCGCTCCTGCAATGAATATGAGCATGTGGCTAGATGCTAGTACTCAAGATAATTATAAAATACTCGAGAAAAGAGGAATCACTTTTATTGGTCCAGCACAAGGAGAACAAGCATGCGGAGATATTGGTCCTGGTCGATTAGAGGAACCTGAAAAAATTATTGAATTTATAACAAAATTAGCAAATAAAGGCCCCTTATCTGGAAAAACAATCACAATAACTGCAGGACCTACTAGAGAGCAGATAGATCCGGTTAGATTCATATCAAACAACAGTTCAGGTAAAATGGGCTATTCTATCGCTGAAGCTGCAATTAAGTATGGCGCTCAAGTAAATTTAGTAACCGGACCAGTATCTTTGGATGCAGATAAGTCAATAAATTTACATAAAATAAACTCTGCAAGTGAAATGCTAGATGAAGTAATAAAATGTATGAAAAGTTCAGATATTTTTATAGGGTGTGCAGCTGTTTCTGATTACAAACCATCAGATTATTCTATTAAAAAAATTAAAAAAGAAGACAATTCTAGTTTAGATATAGAGCTTGAAAAGAATGAAGATATATTGAAATATGTTTCTGATAATTTTTCAGAATCTTATATTGTTGGATTTGCAGCTGAAACTTCTGATGTAATTGAAAATGCAAAGAAAAAACTGTTAACTAAAAATTTAGACATGATTATTTCTAATGACATATCAGACAAATCTATAGGTTTTGATGCTGATGAAAATGAAGTTAATGTTATAACCAAAGATGAAACTCTTTTACTTAAAAAAGATAAAAAGATTAGAATAGCACGTCAAATACTAAAAATTATTTCTGCAAATATTAATAAATAACTATGTCAACTAAAGCTAATAAAAAATCGGTAACTTTAACAGATTTAAAAAATTTTAAAGAAACATCGGAGAAATTTACTTGTCTAACTGCTTATGAGTCAACAATGGCATCTGTGATAAGTGAATGCGGTGTCGATGTTATTTTGGTAGGAGATAGTCTTGGAATGGTGATACAGGGTCATGACAGCACACTTCCTGTTACTATGGATCAACTTATTTATCATCTCGAATGTGTTGTGAATGGCAATAAGGGCTCACATATTATGGCAGATATGCCATTTATGAGTTATTCAACAGATGATTTGGGATTAGAAAATGCTAAGAGATTAATGCAAGCAGGAGCTAATTCAGTAAAAATTGAAGGAGGTGAATGGATATCAAAGATGGCTCAGGTTCTATCAGATAGAGGAATACCTGTATGTGCTCATATGGGCCTAACTCCTCAAACAATAAATAGAATTGGAGGTCATCATGTTCAAGGAAGAGATCCATCTCAAAAGGAGAAAATTATAAATGAAGCAATATCTTTGGAGAATGCTGGAGCTTCAATGTTGCTTTTAGAATGTGTACCTGGAGAATTAGCTAAACTTATTACAGAAGAATTAAAAATTCCTGTAATTGGAATTGGAGCTGGAGTTCACACCGATGGTCAAATTATGGTTGTTCATGATTTATTAGGTATATCCTGTTTAGAGAAACCTCCAAAATTTGTTAAAAACTTTATGGAAGATTCGTCCTCAATACCTGAGGCTATAAAAAACTATGTTACTGATGTTAAAAATAGAAATTTTCCATCAAAACATCACACATTTAGTTAACATTGATAGTTTTTAATTCCATAGAAGAGTTTAATAAGGCTAAAGAAAATTTTGATAGTTTAAGCTTCGTTCCTACTATGGGGAATCTTCATAGAGGCCATATATCACTCATTGATAATGCAAAGGAATACAAAAACAAAGTTATTGCTTCAATTTATATAAATAAACTTCAATTTAATGATAGTAATGACTATTTAAATTACCCAAAAACAATTGAAGATGACATTAATATTCTTGAAAAACATGGTTGTGATTATGTACTGATTCCAGATGAGTCAATAATAGAAAATATTCTAAATATAAAAGCACCATCAAAATCTAATAAGTTATGCGGCCAAAGTCGACCTGGGCATTTTAATGGAGTTTTAACTATTTTAAATAAATTTTTTCAAATAATAGATCCAGAAATTGTTTTCTTTGGTAAAAAAGACTATCAACAATTTGTTTTGGTGAGAGATTTTATTCTTGATAATAATCTAAATATTAAAATAGTAGGAGTTGACACAGTAAGAGAAGATTCTGGTTTAGCTTTATCTTCAAGAAATAATCTTTTATCAAATCAAGAAAAGATAATTGCAACTGAGTTATATAAGGCCCTTAAAGATATTGCTATCAACAAAACCAATTTAAACTCAAACCTAATTAATTTAAAAAAAGATCATTTAAAATCCCTAGGCATTAATGTTGATTATTTAATTTCATGTGATCCTGATTCGTTTGAGGAGTGCTATAAAATAAATAAAAAAGATATATTAGTCGCAATAGCAGCATATGTTGGAAAAATTAGACTTATTGATAATATAAAACTCACAAAACTTTAATAATCTTTAATATTTCTCTATACTTTCGCACTTATGAAAAAAACATTACTTAAATCAAAGCTTCATCGTATTAGTGTGACACAAGTTGAACTAGATTATGAAGGGTCATGTGCAGTTGATAAAAAATTTCTTGAATTAGCTGGAATGCAAGAATATGAAAAAGTTGAAGTATATAACGTAACCAATGGCGAGAGATTTTCAACTTACTTGATTTTAGCTGAGGCTGGTTCAAAGACTTTATCTGTCAATGGTGCTGCAGCCCATAAAGTATCAGTTAATGATATTGTAATTATATGTACTTATGGTTCTTACAATGAATCAGAGGCAGAATTACATCAACCAACACTGGTATATTTTGATAAAGATAATAATGTAACAAATGTTAAAAACAAGATTCCTGAACAACGCCTTAAATCTGTATAAGAAGAAATTATTTTTTTCTCTTTTATTTTTAATAACTATTTCACCAATTTCGTTTGGAGACACCAAATTAATAATTCTTGGTTCTGGAACTCCAAACCCTGATCCTGAAAGATACGGTTCGGGTTATGCAATTATAGTTAATGAAAGTGCATATATTGTTGATTTTGGACCAGGAATTGTAAGAAGAATATCGGCAATGTCTCCTTCATGGGGTGGTGAATTTCCATCTATGGAATTGCAAAAAATTAATATAGCCTTTCTAACACACATTCATTCAGATCATAGCGGGGCACTAGCTGACTTAATATTAACTCCATGGATTATGGGAAGAGATGAGCCGCTTAAACTTTATGGACCTCCTGGATTGAATGCAATGTCTAAAAATATAACTGAGGCCTATATTCATGATATAAATTATCGATTATATGGTTCACAACCTGCAAATAAGCTTGGTTACACCACACAAGTTTCAGAAATCTCCAGTGATGGAGTTATTTTTAAAGATGAAAATGTTGAAGTAACAGCATTTAAGAATGCTCATGGAGACTTTGAAAATTCCTTTGGTTTTTTATTCACAACTAAAGATAAAAAAATTCTTTTATCTGGCGATACTGCCGTTAGTGAAAATCTAAAAAAATATGGAAAAGATTTAGATATCCTTGTTCATGAAGTTTTTTCAAGTGAAACTTTTGTGAATAAAACCAAGGATTGGCAAATATATCATCAAGCACATCATACATCATCTATAGATCTTGGAATAATTGCTAATGAACTTAAGCCTAAGAAATTAGTTTTATCACACATTTTATTTTGGGGTGCTTCAGAAGAATCATTGATCAATGATGTTAAAAAAAATTTCAATGGTGAAACTATTATTGCTAATGATTTGATGGTCATAGAGTAAAATTAAAAATACTCTACTTTTAAATTCTTTTTCTTTATCCAGTATGGCAAAATTAAATTATTAATTTACAGGAGATAAAAATGAAATTTCTTAAAGGAGCCACTGCAACTTTTATATTAATCTTTTCTTTGAATAGTTTTTCTCAAAATACAGGAGCTACAACTTTTCCTGCTGAGATTTGGTATTGTGAGATAAATGAGGGCTTTTCAATGCAAGATGTAAGAGATGTTTCTATGGGAGTTAAAAAATTTTCTGAAGAAAATGGTATGAAGGGCACACAATATCTAACAACCACTTTTATGGGTTCTATGAATCCCAAAGCATTTGAACTAATGACAGCTTGGCCAAGCTTTGAAGTAATGGGAAAAGGCTTTGATGATTTTTTTACAGCCGGTGCTGGCAATCAAGTTTTTGCAAGATGGGCAGAAGTTACTTCATGTGACAAAAGAGAATTGGTTACTATTGAAAGAACTTGGTCTATAGATTGAACATAGGAAATGGCGCGCCCGGAGAGATTCGAACTCCCGACCTCTTGGTTCGTAGCCAAGCACTCTAATCCAACTGAGCTACGGGCGCGATTATTAAATTTTTCGTGCTTCTTCAGGTAACATTACTGGAATACCATCTTTAATTGGATATGCTAAACCTGATTTTTCACATATCAATTCTTCAGTTTCTTCATTATAGGAAAGCGTTCCTTTGGAAACTGGACATACCAAAATATCGAGTAATTTCTTATCTATAGGTACCATAGACCGAAAGTATACATGATGAATGAATTTTTGTTTATATATGTTATCTTAATGCTTAAAATCTAACTTAAAATGAATCCAATAAAGATATTAGCTCTGAAGAATTTTCCCTTTGTTGAGCCTGATGATGATTTAGCAAGTATTATTGATAAATCTATTTCTCTTAACAACATTAAGATTGATGATAGTGATGTTTTTATTGTTGCTCAAAAAATAATATCAAAATCTGAAAATAGGTATGTTGACTTAGATACAATAGAAGTTTCAGAAGAAGCCGAAAGCCTAGCTTTAAAGTTAAATAAAAATAAAGGATTGGTTCAAGCAATAATCAATGAATCAAAAAAGATTATATCAACTGAAAAAAATATTCTAATAGTTGAGCATAAATTAGGTTTTATAAATATAAACGCTGGTATTGATCAATCAAATATTTCACAACATAAGAATACAGCATTATTGCTTCCTGAAAATCCAACAAAAAGTGCAATTGATCTCCATCAAAAATTATCATCAAGACTTAATAAAGATATATCAATTATAATTTCTGATTCTATGACAAGACCTTTTAGATCAGGCATAACGAATTTTGCATTAGCTAGTCACAATATTCAAAGCTTAATAGATTTGAAAGGTAAAGAGGACATGTTTGGTAATAAGCTTAGAGGAACAGAAATTGCTGTAGCAGATGAATTGGCTTCAGCTGCAGGACTTCTAATGGGACAAAGCAATGAAGGTATTCCTGTAGTAATTATTAAAGGTTTCAATAAAAGCTCTTTTAAAGTAAATAATGCATTTGATTTAATTGTTAATGAAAAAGATGATCTTTATAGATAATATATAATTAAGAAATGAAATTAAGTGTAAATCTTAATAAAATTGCCCTCCTTAGAAATGCTAGAGGAGAAAATTATCCTGACTTGAAGTACTTTGCTAATAAAGCGATAGATTTAGGTGTTGATGGTCTTACCCTTCATCCCAGACCTGATCATCGTCACGCAACAAGTGATGATGTTATTGAGCTTGCAAAAATATCAAAGAACAGAGGTGTTGAATTTAATATAGAAGGTAATCCATTTTCACAACCAAGTGGTGAGTTTTTAGGATTTTGTGAATTGGTTGAATTAATAGATCCAGATCAGATAACCCTTGTTCCGGATACTGTTGATCAAATTACATCTGATCATGGTTGGTTTTCTGGATCACATGACGACAAACTTAAAAATATAATTGAGATATTAAAGACTAAATGTACCAGTCCGAATATTAGCTTATTTATAGATAATTTAAATGGTGTTGAATATGCTAATGAAATGGGCGCAGGCCTCATTGAGATTCATACAGGCAACTTTTCGAAGGCTATTGAAAAGAATGATGAAAGTGCTCTCTTAGAGATAAAAAGCATTGTGGATTTAGCACAAAGAAAGAATTTAAAAATTAATGCAGGCCATGATTTGAATTTAAATAATTTACATTATTTAGTCCAAATGGATAACATTAATGAGGTTTCTATTGGACATGCGATTATAATAGATTCATTACATTATGGATTTGAAGAGACAATAATAAAATATTTAAAAATTATTAGGAAATAAAATGAATATAGAAGAAAAACTAAGAGAACAAATCAAAGAAAATAATATTTTGATATATATGAAAGGCACTCCCTATGAACCTCAATGTGGATTTTCAGCTAGAACCGTTAAGATTTTAATAGAATGTGAATCTCAGTTTAGTTATGTTGATGTTCTTGAAAATAATGATGTTAGGGTTGCTTTACCAAAAGTGTCTGATTGGCCAACCTTTCCTCAAGTATTTATAAATGGAGAATTGGTTGGAGGTGCTGATATTATTGCTCAGATGAATGAAAGTGGAGAGTTAAAAAAACTTATAGATTCTGCTCAAAGTTAGTTATCAAAATTATTTACAATTGAACAAAAAACTTTAGCAGTTACTGCAGTGTCGTATGCTGCTGAATGAGCTTCATCATTATCATAATCTATGCCCAATTCATCACATATTCTTGCTAGAACAGTTTGTCCAGTAGCCAATACTCCTAATGAAACTGTATCAATTAATGAAAATTTATGAAAAGGAGTTTTCTTTATATTGTTTCTTTTATAGGCTGCAGCTAAAAATGAACTATCAAAGTGTGCATTATGACCAACCAATATAGCTCTTGAACATTCATATTTATTTTTAGTCTTATTAATTATTTTAAATAAATCATTTAATGCATCTTTTTCATTAATACCATTTCTTAATGGATGATCAAGTTTTATCTTTGTAAACTCTAGAGATTCTTCTTCTACAATAGATCCTTCAAAAGGCTCAATATGATGCCTGTAAGTGTCCCCAACTATCAGTTTGTTATCTTCTTCTTCTATTAGGGTTATAGCGATCTCTAATATTGCATTAATTTCTGGATCAAAACCACCAGTTTCTAAGTCAACAACAATAGGTAAATATTTTCTAAATCTATTTTTTAACACCAAGCTTTTCTTGTAGTTTAGAGTTTGAGGTTGTATAGCCAAATGGCACGCGTTCACCAGGATAAATTCTTTTATATGCTTCCTGGACTGCTAATGTTGTTTCATGAAAACCTGACAATATTAGATCTAATTTTCCTGGATAATCATTTATATCTCCAACTGCAAATATACCTTCCTTGTTTGTTTGATAATTTTCAGTATTTACTGATATTTTTTTACCATTTAGTCCTAAATCCCATTCTAAAATAGGACCTAACTTCTTATTTAAGCCAAATAAAAAAATCAGTTCATCTGCATCCTGTGTTTCAATTTCATTTGTTTCAAAATTTTTTAGAGAGACTTCAGTTACACAATCATCACCAATAATAGAATCAATTAGGTAGGGCGTAAGTAAATTAACTTTACCGTCTTTCACTAGATTCCTCATCATTTCTTCAGTATGTTGAGCGCCTCTAAATGCGTCCCTTCTGTGTACAAGAGAAATAGATTTTGCAATTTTTGATAATTCGACTGTCCAATCCAATGCCGAATCACCACCACCAAAAATAAAAATATTTTTATTTTGATATTTATCCTTTGATTTAACTGCATATGAAACACCTTTATCAATATATTTATCAGGGTTTTCTATATTAGGTGGCCTTCGTGGCTCAAATGATCCTGCACCTGCAGCAATAAAAATATTTTTAGATATAAATTTATTATCTTCGCTAGTTATAACTTCCCAATAATTTTCATTACCATCTTCGACTTCTTTTAATGAATCTACTCTTTGATTTAGAAATAGTTCATATGAAAAAGGTTCAATCTGTTTTATTAATGCATCAACATGTTCTTGACCTGTTTGAAAAGGAACTCCTGGAATATCATATATTGGTTTTTCTGGATAAAGTTCTGCACATTGACCACCAGGTTTATCAAGATTATCAATAAGAACACAATTTAGACCTAGAAGACCAGCCTCAAAGACAGTGAATAGTCCTACTGGACCAGCTCCTATAACAATAATATCTTTAGTTTCCATTACTTTACTTTCATTCCTGGTTTCGCACCTTCATCTGGCGATATTAAATAAATACCATCATCATTACTTGAGGCAAGTACCATACCTTCAGAAATGCCAAATTTCATTTTTCTTGGTGCAAGATTGTTAACAAGAACAACTAGTCTATTATTCAACTCTGCAGGGGCATATGAACTTTTAATACCTGCAAAAACATTACGAGTCCCTAGTTCCCCTACATCTAATGTTAGTTGTATTAATTTATCAGCATCTTTAACATCTTCTGCTTTCAATATTTTAGCAACTCTTAAATCAACATTAGAGAATTGTTTTATATCTATTATATTTTCATTTTCCATATTATCTTCCTCAGGAATTATTAATGGTTCAAGTCTATTTAGCAATGATTTGTAGGTATTTATTTTTCCAGATAATTTAATATCTACATCATCAAACGAACAGTTTTCTAAATTTAAAAATTTGTATGCATTTTTGGTTATATTTGGAATTATTGGACTCAAATAGATTGTAATAATTTTAAAAGCATTTAATGATGTTGAACAAATGCTTACTGCTTCATTTATATCTTTTTTCCATGGAGTCTGTTCATTTATATATTTATTAACATCATCTGCCAAGTCCATGATTAATCTTATAAGTTTAGAATAATTTCTTTCTTCATATAATTTAATAATCTTTTCTTTCTCGTCAGTCAAAGATTTAATTAAATTTTTATCTATGTTCTCAGATAATTCATTATTGTTTTTCTTTAAAAATGTAGCACTTCTTGAGGCAATATTTAGATATTTTCCAACCAAATCACTATTAATTCGCTGAACATAATCTTCAAAGTTTAAATCTAAGTCTTCTACCTTATCGTTTAATTTTGCAGCTAAATAATATCTTAAGGTTTCTGGATCACACATTTCTGCAAAATCTTTAGCTGAAATTCCTGTGCCTTTTGATTTTGACATCTTTTCACCATTTATAGTCAGAAAGCCATGAACAAAAATTCCATCTGGAAGTTTAAGATTTGCAGAGCTTAGAAGAGCTGGCCAAAATAAACCATGAAAATACGCAATATCCTTGCCTATAAAATGATAAATTTCATAGTCTGAATTTTTTGACCAAAGGTCAGTAGCATTTAGCTTTTTATCTTTAAGCCAATTCTCCATTGATGCTATGTACCCAATAGGCGCATCAACCCATACATAAAAATATTTATTATCTTCCTCTGGAATTTCAAAACCAAAATAGGGCGCATCCCTTGATATATCCCACTTCTTTAAATCATCATTTAGCCACTCTTTTAGTTTATTTTTTATTGGCGTTTGTAAATTTGACTTATCAAGGAACCGATTCAATATATCAATTGTCTTAGGTAGATCAAAAAAGACATGTTCACTTTTTTTCTTTACTGGTGTTGTTCCAGAAACTATTGAAATAGGATCTTTAATTTCTAAAACATCATAACTTGCTCCGCATACACTACAATTATCACCGTGTTGATCTTCCGCTCCACATTTAGGACAACTCCCCTTAATAAATCTATCTGATAAAAACATTTTTTCATTTTCATCATAAAGTTGTTCGATTGTTTCTTTAGAAATTAAATTATTTTTCTTAGCTTCTAAATATATATTTTCAGAAAACTTTCTATTTTCATCACTATGAGTTGTATAAAAATTTGCAAAATTTATTCCATAAATATCATATGTTTTTTTATGATCATCATACATATCAGAAATTAATTTTTCAGGAGAAATATCCATTTCTTTTGCTTTAAGCATTACCGGTGTTCCGTGAGTGTCATCAGCACAAAAAAAGTGGCATTCATTTCCATTTAAGTTTTGAAATCTACACCATATATCTGTTTGAACGGCTTCTAATATGTGACCTAAATGCAATGGTGCATTTGCATATGGCAAAGCTTGTGTAACAAGAATTTTTCTATTATTTTTAGTAGGTATGTCCATGTAATATCTGTATTATATGTGAAAATATAGATTTATATGGCCATTAAAAAAATTATTGCATTTGGATCAGCTAAGGGCGGTGTTGGAAAAAGCTCAATTACAGCCTCAGTTGCTTTAAGCCTTGCAAAAAAACATAAAGTTGGAATCCTAGATGCAGACATATATGGACCTAATCAAAATATATTATTTAATATTAAAGAAAAACCAATTATAAAAAATAAACTTATCAAACCTGTTACAAAAAACAATATAGAAATTACCTCAATGGGGTTGATATTAGAAAATGATGTAGCCGCAACATGGAGAGGTCCCATGTTGAGTGGAGCTATTAAACAATTAATACATTCAACTGACTGGAGTGAGTTAGATTATTTATTAATTGATATGCCACCAGGAACAGGTGATGCTTATTTAACTATATTTAAAGAACTAGAAGTTGACCATTTCATCCTTATAAACACTAATCATGTTTTGTCTTCAGCTGACTTAAGTAGAACAATCTCTATGTTAAAAAAATTAAATGTTAATATATTGGGATATATAGAAAATAATATTTTTAATGCTGACAAGAAGCCGGTTAATTTTTTTGAGATTAATAAAATTAATAAGCTGGCATCATATAGCTTTCACGACAGGATTTGGAGTTTTGATCCTGAATTTGATTGTGAAGAATCAAATGATGTAGCAAAAAAAATTTATGAAATGACATAAAAAATGAGAATAATCACTTTTATATTAATACTTACATCATTTAATATATCTTCAGATGAAGTTAATGACCCATTTGAAGAATTAAATAGAAAAACTTTTGAATTCAATGAGAAATTAGATTCCACAATCTTAAGACCAACAGCTGAAGTCTATTCTAAATTTCCTCCAAAGGTTAAAACAGGAGTCACTAATTTTTTTAATAATTTAGAAGAGATAGATACTTCTGTTAATCAACTATTACAGGGCAAACCAAAGAAAGCTCTAAATGATATGACTAGGTTTATTATCAATTCAACTATTGGTATTGCAGGATTATTTGATGTAGCAAGTAAAATGGGTCTTGAAAGACATGAAGAAGATTTTGGTCAAACCCTTGCTGTCTGGGGGGTTCCAGAGGGGCCATATATCATGCTCCCTTTTTTAGGCCCATCAACACTTAGAGATACAGCCAGTCTTCCTGTTTCATCTTTTTTATCTGTTCCATTTCACATGACTGATACAGATGCAAATATTGCGCTTAAATCAATAGACGCATTAGAAACTAGGGAAAGACTTTTAGAGGTTGAATCTTTAATTTCTGGTGACAAATATTCATTTGTAAAAGATGCATATAATCAATCAATGGACTATGAAATTAAAGATGGTATAGATGTAAAGGATGATTTTGTAGATGACATGGATGACTTTCTAATAGACCAATAAATCCTCTAAATCTTTTTTATGATCTTTCAAAGAATTTTTCTTGATAACTTCTAGAATTTTAATTCTGAATGATTTGGCATACTTATCACCCCTAGAAAGACCAAATAAATGTTTCATCATCCTGCCAAGATCATGGCCCTCTGATAATTTTCTTTCAACATAATCAAGATATTGATTTAAAATTTCTTTTTTTGATATGTCTTGCGGTTCTAATCCAAATATCTCAGATTCAACATTTTTTAGTATAAATGGATTTTCATATGCAGATCTTCCTAACATGACACCATCAACTTTTGATAAATGATTATGACATTCTTCAATAGATTTGATACCACCATTAATAATAATTTCTAAACCGGGAAAATCTTTTTTCAGTTTATAAACATAATCATATTTAAGAGGAGGTATATTTCTATTTTGTCTAGGACTAAGACCCTTAAGAATTCCATTTCTTGCATGAATTATAAAAATACTAATACCAGATTCTTTAACAATAGAAATGAAATTATGAAGAAATTCATATGACTCATTATCATCAACTCCTAGTCTACATTTTATTGATATAGGAATATGTACTGAATTTTTCATATTACCTAGACAGTCCTTTACAAGCTCTGGTTCTAACATGAGACAAGCTCCAAATTTCCCTTTTTGTACTCTATCTGATGGACAACCAACATTAAGATTTATCTCATCATATCCATATTGCTCACATTTTTTTGAACACTCTATCAGATCTTTTATATCAGAGCCTCCAAGCTGAACACCAACAGGGTGTTCCTCTTTATTAAAATCAAGTTGATTAAAGCATTTACCATAAATCAAAGATCCAGTTGCAATCATTTCTGTATACAAAAAAACTTTTTTTGATATTAACCTTAACAAATATCTATCATGCATATCCGTATATTGCATCATTGGCGCTATACAAAATTTATGAACTGAGTCTTTTACCATTAAAGAAGGGTATATATAGATATATAACCAACAATAGAGAGAATAATAGTATAAGGAAGAGCCATATAGACCATTCTCAAATAAGATAAATTAATTAAAGGAGCAAGAGATGATGTCAAGAGAAATAAGAATGCAGCTTGACCATTTGGAGTTGCAATACTTGGTATATTTGTTCCAACGTTAATTGCTATTGCTAAATTGTTAAATTGATCAGTGCCTGCTGGAATTGTCAAAGCAACTTGTTTTATGTATATCGTTGCAACAAAAACATTATCGCTAACCGCAGATAAGAAACCATTTGCTATATAAAATAGAGATGGCTGAACAGATGGATCTTGTAACAATACATAATTGATAACGGGATCAAAGAGCTTTTGGTCATAAATAACACTTACAATTGCAAAAAACACTGCTAATAACGCTGTAAAGGGTAATGCCTCATGGAATGCTTCTCCAAGGTCATGTTCTTTAGTTACTCCTTTAAAAGCTGTTAATAAAACCATAACAGTAAGCCCAATTAATCCAACTGCAGCAATGCTAAAAGCTAATGCAAGTACTAAGAAAATCAATACAATTGATTCAATTAGTAACACAGCTTTATCGTTTGTTGTTATGTTTTCATTTCTATAATTCGAATAATCGTTAAATATATCTCTTACACTTAATGGTAATTGATTACCAAAACCAGCAATGGAAAACTTTTCAAGCACCACACATGTAACCAATCCAGTAAATAAAATAGGCATTGTTATGGGAGCCATCTGAAGGAAAAATTCCATAAAATCCCAATTAGCTTTTCCAGCAATTAGTAAATTTTGTGGTTCACCAACAGTAGTACACACACCTCCAAGTGCAGTTCCAACAGCGCCATGCATGATAAGATCTCTTAGAAAACCTCTAAAAGCTTCAAGCTCACCATATTTGAGGCTATTTATTTGAGAATTATCTTTAAAGTCATGTTGTTGATTTCTAAAATCACCACCAGAAATAACAGCATGATAGATTCTATAAAAACCTATCATTACACCGATTAAAACAGCTGTTACTGTCAAGGCATCTAAAAATGCTGATAATATCGCTGCAGAAGCGCAAAAGAGAAGTGATAAAAAAGTTTTAGACCTAATACTTAAAAGTAACTTTGTAAATATTGTTAGCATTAAGTTCTTCATGAAAAATATACCCGCAACCATAAATATTAATAACAAGATTACTTTTAAATTTTCATTAATTTCATAATATATTGTTTCAGTTGATGTAAGTCCTAAAATCACTGCTTCAATTGCTAAAAGTCCACCAGGTTGAAGCGGATAGCATTTTAAAGCCATAGCCAATGTAAAAATAAATTGAAGAAGGATAATCCATCCTAGAATAAAGCCAGAACTTTCAGGCATTGATAAATTTAAAATAATCAATAATATTGGATTGAATATTAGGAATCCTATTATGGTAGACTTGTACCAACTAGGAGCATCACCAAGAAACAGTTTTTGAATTTCGCTTAACATTTTTTATTTAATTAGATTTATATGCATTTTAAAAGATTTTTAGACATTAAAGCTAGCAATAATAATATTTTGATTATCTTTAATAATAATAAGATTTTATATGAGCCTAATCTTAAAACATTTTTATTAGAAGAAAATCTTCTAAATATTCAAATTAAAGATCATTTATATATTGGAATTGGTAATAATGGAAAAGATATTTACGCAGTCGACATATCTAATAATTCAAATGATGTAAATATAGGATATGAATCTATAGTTGAATATGACCTAAGACATTTGTTAGCAATATCAAATCCTAAAGATATAGTACTTATGGGAAGAGCTAATCAGTTATTGCACTGGATAAAAAGTAATAAATATTCAGGTTATTCAGGAAAATTAAACGAATTTAATACTAAAGAAGAAGCTTTATATTGTCCTGAAACATCATCAATGATTTATCCATTAATATCTCCATGTATTTTAGCAATGGTTACTAAAGGTAATGAAATATTGTTAGCTAGAAATAACCTATTTCCAGAGGGTTTATTTAGTGTACTGGCTGGTTTTGTTGAGGTATCTGAGTCTGCTGAGGAAACGGTTGAAAGAGAGGTAATGGAGGAGGTAGGAATAAAAGTAAAAAATATCAACTACTACGGTAGTCAGCCATGGCCATTCCCGTCGCAACTTATGCTTGGATATAAATGTGAGTATGAATCAGGAGATTTAATTATTGATAACAATGAGATTGTAGAAGCCAATTGGTACACTGTTGATAATTTACCTTATGTTCCACCAATAACAAGCCTTTCAGGAAAATTAATTAACTCTTTTGTCGAGGATCATTCTTAGCTCTCGTTGGAATAGGCTTTTTTACTTTCTTTTCTTTAACAATTTCCTTAATTGGAGATTTTTTTTCATGGATTTGTTTTTGAGCTGAGTCCTGTTTTTTTACGTCTTTTTTTAATGGTTTAGTATTCTTAGATAATTTACTCTCATTAGTAGTTGATGCAGATTTTGAATGCTTATTATTTACTGGTCTTTTATTGACTGGTTTTTTATTAGTTGGTTTTTTATTAATTGGCTTTTTATGTTTTCTGGGTTTGTTAGGTTTTGTATTATCTAAATTTTTATTACCATTAAATTTTTTATTAACATTTTTTGATTTCTGAGATGGTTTATTAACTCTCTTTATATTTTTTTTATAAGATTTTTTTGGTTTTACATTATTTTCAACACTAATACCTGCAAATGATTTTAACCATTTAATTAGTCCATCTTGTTTTCTTTTAGGCATTTTAGGCGGTTTAACTCCGCCTACAAGCGGTTTCATAGATTTTGATTGATTATTTGCATCTCTCCAATCAATATCCGGTTCAGGACTATTTGGAGTTAAGTTGTATGAATCTATTTTTGTTTTATCTGAACTCTTAATTCTTACAACCTTGTAATAAGGTCTTGCTTTATATGGATCTGCAATTACTAATATTTTAATATTGTTTGTTTTTTCAATATTAATAATGTCATATCTTTTCTCATTTAAAAGATAACTAGCAACATCAGAAGGAACATATACATGTATTTCTCCTGTATTATCTTTAGCTGAGTCTTCACCGATTATTCTGAGTATTGATTGACCAAGAGATCTCGGACCTCTAACTAATACATGTTCTATGTCATAGGATTCATTTAAAGATGGACGAAGTCTTTGTCTGGAAACCTCTAAAAGACCAAATCTTGATATATTTGATATCTGAACCCTTGCTCTGTCTGAATATATAGCTTTTCTGAATGCTGATTCAACTTTATTTTGATTTTCTTCATTTGTCATATCAATAAAATCTATAACAACCAGACCACCAACATCTCTTAACCTAAGCTGTCTTGCAATTTCTTTTGCAGCTTCTAAATTAGTCTTATATGCAGTTTCCTCTATATCTTTTCCTTTTGTTGATCTAGCTGAATTAACATCGATAGCCGTCATTGCCTCAGTAGGATCAATCACTATTGAGCCACCAGAACTTAATGATATTTCTCTTTGAAATGCTAATTCAATTTGTGATTCAATTTGATATCTATTAAATAAAGGTATTTCTTCATCATAAAACTTAACTTTTGATGCATGATCAGGTATTACTGCTTCAATAAATTCTCTTGCTTCTTGATATATTTCTTTATCATCAATTAATATTTCCTCAATATCGTCTTTAAAATAATCTCTTACAACCCTAACTATTAATTTATCATCTCTAAATATTAATGATGGTGCTACCGCATTTGGTGACGTGTTATTAATCTCATCCCATAACGCTAGTAAGTAGGCCATATCGAGGCTAAGTTCTTCCACTGTGCGTCCAAGACCATTTGTTCTTACAATTGCACTCATATTATCAGGAATATTTAGTTTTTCTAAAGTGCTTTTAATTTGATCCCTTTCATCGCCACTAATTCTTCTTGATATACCCCCAGATCTTGAGGAATTTGGAATTAGAACTAAAAATCTTCCCGCTAGACCAATTTGAGTTGTTAGGGCTGCTCCTTTTGACCCTCTTTCTTCTTTGGTAACCTGAACAATAATCTCTTGTCCTTCTTCTAATGTGCAAACATATTTGCCCTTTTTATCCTTTTTGTAATATTCATTTGATAGATCTTTCAGGGGCAAAAAACCATGCCTCTCAGATCCAAAATTAACAAATGCAGCATCTAAGCTTGATTCAATTCTTGAAACTGTTGCCTTAAAAATACTTCCTTTTAGTAATATCTTTTCTGGTGATTCAGTATCAAAATCATATAACTTAGCACCGTCTACTAGAGCTACACGCAGTTCATCGCCATATGACGAGTTAATAAGTATTCTTTTCATTATTACTCCCTATAAATTAGGAAGATAATTCAGCAGTATGCTTTTCTAAGCTTCTATCAGTTAGTCTTACGTATTTTTGCTAACATGATTAACCCATTTAAGGGTTGAAATATTTAACTGTTGTATTTATCTTTCTTATAATATTACTAGTCATTACTAGTTATTTAGTTGTATATCCTATAGATTTGTCTTATGTCTGTCAAAAAATTAATAATAAACAAAGATAACGAAGGTCGTAGATTAGATAATTTTTTGTTATCTATTTATAAAGGTGTACCTAAAACTAAAATATATAAAATAATAAGAAAAGGAGAGGTTAGGATTAACTCATCAAGAGCCAAACCTCATAGCAAACTAGCATTCGAGGACATAATACGAATTCCTCCAAATTTAATATCTGATGAATCACATAAAAAATTTATTAATGATAAAGATATAGATTTCCATCTTTCAAATATCATATACGATGACTCAAATTATTTAATTTTGAATAAAAGACATGGTATCAGTGTTCATGGCGGCACAAACAATAGAGTAGGACTTATAGACTTAGTTAGAAAAAAATTTGGTGAAAATTTTGATTTATGCCATAGACTAGACAAAAACACTACTGGATGTCTTGTTTTCGGAAAGAATAAGAAGGCTGTTAAGTACTTTAACAAGACTTTATCTAATAACGATATAAAAAAAACTTACCTTGCTATATTAAAAGGGAGATTAAAAAAGAATATTTCTATAAATAAATCTATTTATAAAGATGATCCAGAAAAATTAAAAACATCAAAGTCAAAAATTAAAATAATTCAACGATTTAAAGACTGTACATTAACTGAAATTGAAATATCAACTGGTAGAACACATCAGATAAGAATACACACATCTTCCATAAACCATCCTATTTTATTTGATGATAGATATGGCGATTATTTATTTAATAAGTCATTTAAAACAAAATCTATAAAAAATATTGCATTACATTCAAAATCAATAGTTTTTAAAGACGATGATTCAAAATTAATTAACGCAACAGCAGAATTGCCAATATTTTTTAATGATTTAATTTCTGAGATTAAATAAAAATATCTATTAATATCAGTTAATTTTTGTTAGCATAGCGTTTTTTGAGGGCTTAAAATGGCAGTACAAAAGAGTAAAGTAACAAGATCTAGAAGGGGGCAACGTCGCTCTCACGATTCTTTAAAATCAAAAACGCTATCAATTGATCCTGTTTCAGGCGAAAAACATCTTCGTCATCAAATGACCAAAGATGGTTTCTATAAAGGAAGATTAATAAAAGATTTACGTAAACCTATAAAAGAAGAGTCTGAAGAAGTAACATCATAACTATGCCTAGGCATATAACAATTGCTTTTCCCGGTCAGGGTTCACAATTTCTTGGAATGTTAAATCATTTTCAAGATGACTTAATTGAAAATCTTAAAGATGATGTATCTAAATCTCTTGATTTTAATATTATAGATTTGATAAAAAATGGTCCTGAAGAAAAACTTAATATGACTTCATTTACACAACCCGCACTGTTACTAGCATCATACCTTGAATATAAAGTATTTATAAAAAAATTAAATATACAACCAGATTTAGTATGTGGTCATTCTCTTGGAGAATACTCAGCTTTATTAGCGGCAGAAACATTTAATCTAAAGGACGCATTAAATATTGTTTATAAACGAGGATCTTTAATGGAAAAATCGCCATCTGGATTAATGTATGCAATTTTAAATACTGATATAGATTTAATTAGAGAGTGTTGTTTCAAAGCTTCATCTGAATTAAACAAGATTTCATCACCAGCTAATATTAATTCAGAAAAACAAGTTGTCATATCAGGAAATGCTGAGTCAGTTGAATTGAGTGTTAAATATTTAAAAGAAAAAGGTTCAAGGAAGTGCATAAAACTGAATGTAAGTGTTGCATCGCATTGTGAGCTTATGAATGAAGCTGCTAAAAGTTTTAAAGAGGTAATAGATGAGGTTGTTATAAGCAAGCCAAAATATAATTTTTTAAATAATTATGATGCATCTTATACAGAAGAAACTTCAGATATAAAAGAAAAATTAGTTAAACAACTCACTAACCCAGTTCAATGGGTAAATATAATGAAACTTGTAAAGGAACGAGAGGGGGTATTTATTGAATGTGGACCAAACAATGTTTTATCAGGTCTAGCAAAAGCAAATGGTGTTGATAATATATACTCAACTTCATCCGAAAATTTTTATGATGAAATAAAGAAAATTCTATGAGTAGAGAAAATATTTTTGTATCTGGAGCCTCAAGAGGTATCGGTAAAGAAATTGCAATTAATTTTGCTAAAAAAGGTTTTAACGTTGTTGGAACATCAAGAAGTGACTTTGATTTTAATTTAGATTTAGATAATTTAAAACCTATTAAACTAGACATAACTAATAGAGATGATGTTCATGATTGTTTTGATTGGCTCAAATCAAAGAACTTATTGCCAGATATATTAGTAAACAATGCTGGTATAACTTCTGATCAACTTTTTATAAGAATGAAAGATGAGGAGTGGGATAATGTAATTGAAACTAATCTCACAGGAACATTTAATTTATCTAAAGTGTTTATTAAAAATATGATTAAGAATAAGTTTGGAAGAATTATAAATATTACATCTATATCTGGTCTTATGGGTAATCCAGGACAAGTTAATTATTCATCATCTAAGGCTGCACTTACTGGTTTTACTAAATCTTTAGCTAAAGAGGTTGGATCAAGAAATATAACAGTAAATTCAGTTGCACCTGGTTATATAGAAACAGATATGACTAGTTTTTTAGAAGATGAAACAAGAATGAATATAATTAAAAATATTCCTCTAGGAAGAATTGGTAAGGTTGATGATGTTTCTGAGCTAGTCATGTTCTTAGCATCAGATGAAGCTTCATATATAACTGGTCAGACAATCTCTGTAGACGGCGGTCTCTTAATGTATTAATTTTTGTGTGCATCTTTGAACTATTACATGTAAAATGTGTCAAATTTCAATATAGGGTAATGGAGTTATTATGAGTGTTGAAGATAGAGTCAAGAAAATTGTGAGTGACCAATTAGGTAAATCTGTAGATGAAATAGAAAGCGATTCATCTTTCGTTGATGATTTAGGAGCTGATTCATTAGATACGGTTGAACTTGTTATGGCGCTAGAAGAAGAATTTGATTTAGAAATTGCAGATGAAGATGCAGAAAAGATATCTACAGTTAATGAAGCTGTAGATTATATAAATTCAAATTCATAAATAAAAAAAATTTAAATTAAATCGCATATAGCATTAATAGTTGTTTAAACTATTTGCATGCGCTTTGTTAAAATAATCACATTTTTATTAATTCTTGTCTTCGCATTTTATGGACCATACACAGCGTTTTTAAATGACGCTCCAAAAGCAAAAAACAATGTTATAGATATTTATCCTGGTGACTCAATCAACACCTCGATCAAAAAAATTTCATCAGATAGCGCTATAAATAAAATATTTATTAAATTATTTTTGATGTCTAATAATATTTCTGACTTTAAAGCTGGTGAATATAGTATCGAAAACAAAAAAGTAAAAGATATCATTATTGATATATCTGTTGGGGCTACAGTAACACATAAATTTACAATTCTTGAGGGAACAAATATTTATGACTTAGAGAAACAAATCAATAACTCAGTCCTAATAAATGATTGTCCATATTTAGAATGTATTGAAAGCTCATTTCCGTTCTATGAAGGAATTTTATTTCCAGATACATACTTTTACAAAAAAGGAATGAGATCATCAATAATATTAAAGAAAAGTTCTAAAAGAATGTCTGAGTTTATTGACTCGTTAGAACCAAATAAATCCGTACCCTTAAGCAAAAATGATTTACTTATTTTAGCATCTATAATTGAAAAAGAGGCTGGTAATGATTCAGAAAAAGATCTAATAGCTGGCGTTTTCTTAAAAAGATTAACTGATAATATGCGACTGCAAGCTGATCCAACAATTATTTATGGCTTATTACCAAATTTTGATGGAGATATTAAAAGTTCTGATATTTTTAACAAAGATAATAAATATAATACTTATATGATTTATGGGTTACCACCAACACCTATCGCTATATCTTCTAAAAGTTCAATACTTGCTGCATTTAATGCATCACCTGGAGATTATAAATATTTTGTTGCAAATTCTCCTACCTCTCATTATTTTTCAAAAACATATGATGAACACTTAAGTAAAATAAAAGAACTGGGGTTAGATAAATGAAGATTCTATCTTTTGAAGGAATAGAGGGTGTTGGAAAATCAACACAAATAAATCTCTTAAAAGATTTTCTAGAAAAAAATAAATATACAGTTGAGGTTTTAAGAGAGCCAGGTTCGACACTAACGGGTGAAAATATTAGAAATATATTATTAGACAAAGGTAGTGATATATCAGATAAGACTGAATTATTGTTAATGTTTGCTGCAAGATCTGAGCTCATATCAAAAAAAATAAACAGCCTATCTTGTGATTATCTTCTTCTTGATAGATTCTTTGACGCTTCATTAGCATATCAAGGATACGGTAGAAATTTACCACTATCATTAATAAAAGATTTAATATCCTTCACTGATTGTCCTATGCCTGAATTAACTATTCTTATAGACATTTCTGTAGAAGAGGCTTTTGCAAGAAAAATTAATGATCAAAAAGATAGAATTGAATCCTCTGGAATAGAATTTTTTAATAACGTAAGAAACGGTTACTTGGAAATAGCTAAAAATAATGTAAATAGATTTTTAGTCATAGATGGAACTTTAAGTATTAATGAAATTCATAATGCCATCATAAAAAAATTAAATACATAAAATGATATTTTCAGATCTTAAATGGTTGAATGACATTTTTTTAAAAATAAACATTGCAAAGTTACCTCATGGAATAATAATATCTGGGCCTCCAGGCTTAGGAAAACAATTATTAGCGAATGAAATTTCATCCAAATTATTAATTAATAAAAATTCTAACTTAGAGGATATCAGCTTAATTCATGCCAACAATCATCCTGATTACTTCTACCTCAACAAAGATAAAGTTTTAATTCATCATATAACGTATAGAAAAAATAAATGGGATGAAGAAAAAGGCCAAAGAAATATTAATGATTTCCTCTCAATGACTCCATCCATTGCAAAAAACAAAGTAGCTGTTATTGCTAATACCCAGACAATGAATGATGAAAGTCAAAATGCTCTCTTGAAATCGCTTGAGGAGCCTTCACCAAATACCTATATTATTATGATCACAGATAGGCCTAAATCTTTACTAAACACAATTTATAGCAGATGTCAGGTTATCAATATTCCAGCTCTAAGCGCATCTGATTTAAATGATTGGCTAATTTCAAAAGGTATTACAGATGTCAATGCAAGAGATTTCCCAAGCTTTATTTCACCTCTTAAAATAATTGATGACCTTGAGAATAATTCTCACTTAATATTTAAAGAGTTTATTCAAATAATTACAAATTACTTATTAAATAAATCAGATATTAATTCAACTATGAAGCTAATTATTAGTCTAGATGTAAGCCTTGTTATGAAATTAAATTACTTAATTGAATTTTTAAAGATAATTCTTAAATCTAAACTTTTATCTGAAAACCTTTCTGGTATTTATAAAAGTTTTAATGATAGTGTTTTTAACAATCTTAAGATATCAAACTTAATAAATGACCTTAATAATGTTAGACATGATTACTTCAAAGTGCCACAAATAAATGAAACTCATGTTTTAAATTATTTTTTAAGTGAAGTAAAAAACTCTATTAAGATATAGTTGTACCGCCATCAACTACAATGGTTTGTCCATTTATATAGTTTCCAGCATCTGAAGCCAGCATAATAGCTACACCAGCTATTTCATCAGGATCACCAATTCTTTTCATTGGTGTTGATCCAAGAACAGTTTTTAGAATATCTGGGTTTTCCCATAACGCTTTAGCAAAATCAGTTTTAATAAGACCTGGTGCTATTGAATTTGCTCTAATATTTTTATGTCCAAATTCAGTAGCAATATTTTTAACAATCATTACATCAGCTGCTTTGCTAATATTATAGGCACCTAATATGGGGCTTCCCTTAATTGCAGCAATACTTGAAATTATGATTATTGAACCATCTTTTCTATCAATCATTTCAGGTAATACAAGATTGCATAGAATTTGATTAGACTTAATATTGTTATTCATAACCTTATCAAATTTCTCCATAGGCATATCCAACATAGATCCCATAAATGGATTGGTTGCTGCATTACAAATTAATACATCTATTTTTCCTAATTTATCTCTTGTATTTTTAACAAGCATTTCAAGTTGTTTCTCATCACTAATATTTGCCGCAATGGGAAAGGCGACATCCTTACCTATTTTTTTATTGATTTCATCAGCAGTGTCGTTGCATGCATCTAACTTACGACTAGAAATAATCACATTGGCACCATGTAGAGCACAATGGTGAGCAATAGATTTTCCTATTCCTCTAGACGACCCAGTTATTAAAATTGATTTATCTTTAAGGTTAAATAATGACATATTTTCATTATAATTAATTTATGAGTAAAAAAGTTGAAATATATTCTAAATCTAATTGTTCATATTGTGTTATGGCAATGAATTTTTTTGATTCAAAAAATATGCAGTATGAAGTTTATAGTGCCGATGATCCAAAAATCTTCAGTGAAATGATGGAACGAAATCCTCAAGCAAGGACGGTACCACAAATATTTATAGATGATCAGTTAATTGGAGGTTATACTGATTTAATCGAAAAATATTCAGATTAAAACTATGGAAAAATTTAATGATTTTTTAGTTCTATTAGATGCAAACCTAAGTGGTTCATGGTGGTTTCCTGCCTTGCTAATAGGAACAGGAATATTTTTTACTATTTATTTAGGACTGCCACAGTTTAAGTATTTTAAAAGTGCTCTTAAGATTGTTTCTGGTAAAACTAAATCATCTGACTCTGAGGGTGAAACAACTGGATTTCAGGCACTTACAACTGCTATGTCAGGAGCAGTTGGAACTGGAAATATTGGTGGCGTAGCTCTAGCAATATGGACAGGCGGACCTGCAGCAATATTTTGGATGTGGATCACTGCAATTTTTGGCATGACAACTAAATTTGTTGAAGTTACCTTAGGTCATAAATATAGAACTAAACTTTCTGATGGATCTATATCTGGTGGTCCAATGTACTACATAGAACAAGGCCTAAATATGAAATGGGTAGCCATTTTATTTGCTTTTCTGATGATGATTACAGCTATTGGATCAGGCAATATGCCTCAAATTAATAATATTGCACTTGTAATGAATACTGAATTTTCAGTACCAAAATTATTTACAGGATTATTCTTAGGTGCTTTGCTTTGGATAATAATAATCGGTGGTATTAAAAGAATAGCTTCCGTTGCAAGCAAAATAATTCCGATCATGGGTTTAATTTATTTTGGGGGAGCTTTAATTATATTAATAGAAAATTATCAAAATATAATTCCATCATTCCACGCTATCTTTGCTCAAGTGTTTACTGGCTCAGCAGCAATGGGTGGCTTCTTAGGTGCAAGTTTTGCAATGAGTTTAAAGTATGGTGTTGCAAGAGGACTTTATTCAAATGAAGCAGGCCAGGGTTCTTCACCTATAGCTCATGCTTCTTCAAAAAATAAATCAATTGATCAAGGTGTAGTTTCAATTCTAGAACCATTCATTGATACCATAGTTGTTTGTAGTGTTACCGCATTAGTTATCTTATCAAGTGGTGTATGGACACAAAAATTTGATACAACATTTTCTCAAACAGATATGGTGATACTTGCTGATCAATATAGCGATGAAAAAAATATTGATGGTGATTATTTATATCCTGATCATATCATTGAGTTAAATAAATATGTTCAATCAGTTGATTCAAATATTAAAAATTACACTGGGAAATTAAATGTCCTAAACGGTAAATTAACCGAGAATAATGTAACTGTTTTACATGCCAGATCAATAGCTGAAGATATAACCATTACCTCAGGAGGTTCTCCTTATTATAGAGCTACTTTAGAAGGTGTAAAATTTGACAATTTATCCTACGATCAATTCATAGCGATATCCAATTACACAAATGAATTAGAGACAAATCTTTATTCTGGTTTGCTGGATGTTAAAGATGGAAAAATAACAGAATCTGTAACTGTCGAAGGAAAATCTCTTGTTAGCTCAGCCGAACTTACTGCAAAAGCGTTCTCGCAGGGTGTCATGGGAGAATATGGTGGAAAATTAGTAGCAATTGCTTTGTTACTTTTTGCTTTCTCAACTGCAATTACATGGTGTTATTACGGTGACAGGTCTACAGCATATATTTTTGGAGAGAAAGGCGTCATTTGGTACAGAAATTTCTATGTTCTATGTTTTATTCTTGCTGCTGTTATTGATACCACTGTTGTATGGAATATAGCTTATGTTGTTGTAGCTCTAGTATCTATACCTAATTTAATTGCTATGTTTGTATTAAGAAAAGAAATGAAATTAATGTCGGACGATTTTAAAGTTAAATAATTTCTATTAATTACATGAAATTTTTAAGATATTTTTCAATCTTTGTAATTATTTCTTGTGGTGGTGGTTCTGGAGGCTCGTCTATGAACGAGGTTCAATTATTTCCATCTATTACTTCATTTAACTCATCATCTACATCAATTTATGTAAATGAATCGATATCATTATCATGGCAATCTACTAACACATCCTCATGCACAGCAAGCGGTGATTGGAGTGGTAATAAGAATATAAATGGCTCTGAAACATTAACTCTTACAGAAATCAGAAATCATACTTTTACGTTAAGCTGTAATGGTAATAACAATAATGTAAATTCAACTATATCTGTTGATGTTATTGAGTCTAGTGATGATATATATGAAATAGATAAAGAATCGTATTGCAGAATTCCAAACAATAATTCTTCAAATTATTGGATAGATCAATTTGATAACAATACGCTCGATCCAAGTATATATAGTTACCAATTAGGAAATGGCTTTTTTGCAAATGGAACATGGGTTGCAGGATGGGGCAATAACGAACAACAATATTACACAGGACCTGGAACTGGTTATGCTAAAAATTATAGTTCAATCACAAATACAACTGAAAATGCGTTTATTGAAGACGGATACCTAAAAATTCAACCTATATATGATAATAATGATCCGTTCCCTGATCCTTATTGTAGTGATAAAGATTGTCAAACTACATGGGACTATACTTCTGCTAGGATTATCACATCAACCAATAAAGTTATAAGTCCTGGTAATGAAATAACAGTTTGTTTTAGAGTGCCAGATGGAACTGGTCATTGGCCTGCAGTATGGATGTTACCCCAAGGATTTATAGAAGGAACTAAAACTTGGCCTCAAGATGGCGAAATTGATTTAATGGAGGCTAGGGGCAGAATTCCGCAAGCAATAGGCTCAGCAATTCATTTTGCCAATAGCAATAATTCACATCAATATATAAGTCATGAGGTTTCAGTACCAATGAATGTTAATTTTCAAGATAAGTTTCATTCAGTAACTTTTAAGTGGACTGAAAATAGTATTGAAATGTATCTTGATACAAATAATGAACCATTCTATTCAGAGGGAAAAAATTCTGCTCCATTTAATAATGCAAATTATCCATTCAATAATCAATTTTATCTCTTACTCAATGTTGCCTCAGGAGGCAATTTTGATTCAAATCAATTAGATCCAACTAAATTTTGTAATAATGAACAATGTACTAATTTATCTGAGCCTGATAAAGGAAGATTTTTAATTGATTACATAGAGATTAAATCAATTGACTGATAGTAATGAAACGATTTCTAGATGCTTAGTATTTGGAAATTGATCAAATATTTCAATTTTTTTAATTTTATGGTTGTTAAGTAGGCCGACATCTCGTAAATATGTTTCAGGATTACATGAAATATAAATAATATTATCAAATCCATTTATTAACTGAATAACATCATGCGTTAATCCAGACCGAGGTGGGTCTACCAGGATATGTGAAAAATTGTATTCACTTATATTCTTATTATTCATTCTATTAAAATTTCTACCATTAAAAAGCTCAACAACTTCTGATGATGATAATCTTGCAAAATCTATATTCTTTATATTATTTTTAATAATTGCTTGTTTGAGACACTTAATTGATGATCTATTATTTTCAGTTACAAAAACTCTATCAAAACTAGTTGCTAGAGGCATGCTAAATGTTCCAACTCCGCAATATAATTCAATTAAATCACCTGTATTATTAAAACCTGTATATGAAAGAACTTTATCAATCATTTTTGTCAACAAGAATCTATTAGGCTGATAAAAACAATTGTCAGTTTGATATGTCGTTAAATTTAAATTTTTCAATCTTATAGCGTCTTTAAAAAATTGATTTATTTCAGGATATATTTCGTTTTTAGCCCTTAAAATAATTTTTACATTTAAATCAATTAATTTAGTATTTAATTTATCTCTTAAGTCTTTAATTTCGTCAGTTAGATGTTTGTGATAAATAAGTGTAGCAAGAACTTCTTTGCTTGAATTAGATCTAAAATTAATTTGAAATAATTTTTTATTTAGTAATTCTGAATTATTAATTTCATAAAGTAAAATTGGCATTACTTTTTGAATAGATGATGATGCATTAATAAATGATTTTAGAAATATCTTTGATTTACCATCATGCATTGCATAAGAATTATTTGTATAAGTAAATTCACATCTGCTCCTATAGGATGATGAGGGGCTAAAATTTATATTAATATTCTCTGAATAATATTTTGAGATATCAGATTTAAATTTCTTGAACTTATCCATTTTAAATAAATATTCTAGTTATTAATAATACAAATCCTATAAATAAAATATTAAGAACTAAGAAAAGAAAAATTATTTTTTTCAATGAAATGCTTTTAAGGTCATCATTTAGATCACTTTTTTTTCTTATTCCAAAAAAAGAACTTATAATTCTAGTAAACCACATAATAATATGAGTGAATTTATCAAAATAACAGAATCAGCAGAGGAATATCTAGCTAAACTTATTCATGATAAAAATGAAACTGATTTATCAATCAGGATTTTTATTTCTGATCCTGGTACTCCAAAAGCTGAAACTTGTCTAGCATATTGTAAACCAGAAGAAGCAATGCCAGATGATATGATTATTAATTTAAATCTTATAAATATAAATATTGAAAAACGAAGCATACCTTTTTTAAAAGATTGTGAAGTAAATTATGATAACGACACATTTGGTGGACAGCTTACAATAAAAGCTCCTAATGCTAGGTTACCAAATATTTCACCTAATAGTCCTGTTGAAGATCGGATTAATTATGTTATTTATAATGAAATAAATCCAATGCTTGAATCACATGGAGGTGAAGTAAGTTTAGTTGAATTTAAAAATAATGAGGCTGTTCTTCAATTTGGAGGTGGTTGTCAAGGATGTGGAATGGTTGACGTCACTTTGAAAGATGGCATTGAAAAAACACTTGTTGAACAAATACCCGAAGTAAAAAATGTCAAAGATCTTACTGACCATTCAATAGACGATAACGCTTATTACAAATAACTAAATCTCTTCTATTGATAAAATAACTCCAAAAAATGGATGATCAAAAAGATATACTTCTTCATTAAAAACTCTTTGTTTAATATTTATATATTTACTTATTTTTTTATCTTTTAAGAATGCATCTAATTCAACATGCATGAATCTTTTTTTATAAAATTTTATTAAAAATCCTATATTTTCTTCGTCATCAATGTAGATCAAAAAACGATCTGATTTTAACTCTGGAATTGTTTGTATCCATGACTTAGATTTTAGAAGAGTTATATTTTTATTTTTATTTAGATTATTTCTTAAATTAGTTAATTTAATGAGTTCATCACTATCTCTATACCAAATTTGTGGATACAGCTTTTTTGCATTAGATATATCTTTTGATAAAACTGCATCAATGTAATCTGCAATATTAGAAAAATTACTATTTTTAGAATTTTTTTTATTATCAAAAAATTTTACATGATCACCATTTGGTATTTCGTAAAAGGTTTTGAATTCTTCATCTGTAATAGCTTGATCATATTTATATATCAGCATTTCAATCTTATATTCATTTTTTATATCCTCTGCTTCAATTTGCAAAGTAAAAAGAATAAAAAAAACTAAAAATTTATAAAATTTCATCTAATAACAGATTAACATTTTTCCTTCTAATTTCTGAATCGATTTCATTATTTTTATAAATAAATTTATCTTCTTTATTAATTGAATAGATGTCACTATCTTTCGATATTAATTTTAGAAATTTGTTCAAGATATCATTGTTTAATTCATTAGACAGATTAAAGTTTGTATTTTTAAAATTTGATTTAATTGATTTAATGCCTGTTTGAGAAATTCTTATTCCAATTTTTTTGTTATTGATTAAATTGTTTACTTCAATAGGCATAGCACCGCAACGATCTATGAGATTCTTACTTATATCATTCAATTCATCAATTGTAATTGATTCTTCAATTTTTCTATAAATCTTCAATCTTTCAATGGGAGAGGGTAGATAGGATGAATCAATATAAGCTGAATCATTAAAATTAACCTCAGGTTTATTTTCTAGTTCTATAGATTTTAATGTAGATGTATTAATAGCTTTATTGAGCATAGATAGATAAAGAGACATACCAACGTTATTTACATGACCGCTTTGTTTTTCTCCTAACATTTCACCACCACCTCTAATCTCAAGATCCTCTTGAGCAATCATAAAACCCTCACCAAGATTAGAGTTTTCCATTATTGAATCTAGTCTTGTTCTTGAAATTTTTGGAATTTCTATGTCAGGTATTAAAAAGTAGCAATAGGCCTGTCTATTAGATCTTCCAATTCTTCCTCTTAATTGATGAAGTTGAGATAAACCAAAATTCTGTGAATTTATAATTAACATTGTATTTGCATTAGGAATATCTAGTCCCATTTCAACAATAGTTGTACAGATTAATGCATCTAGTGAGCCGTTTTTAAATTCATTCATTACTTTCTTAATATTTTTTTTACTCAGTCTTCCATGAGCTATTCCTAATTCAAAATCTGGCAATAATTCATTAATTTGTTCTCTTGTTCTTTCAATTTTTTCAATATCATTTTGTATGATAAAAGATTGACCACCTCTTGATTTTTCCCGAATTAGCGCCTCCTTAAAAATTTGATTTGTATGAATTTTTAAAAAAGATTTAATATTAATTCTATTTGATGGAGCGGTATGTAGGAATGAAAAATCTTTTAATCCTGAAAATACCATGTTCATTGTCCTTGGAATAGGCGTTGCTGATAAATAAAGAACATGACAATTTTCTTGTTTATTTTTTATATAGTTTTTTTGTTTTATACCAAATTTATGCTCTTCGTCGATTATCAATAATCCCGTATTTTTAAAATTTATTTCATCATTAAAAATAATATGAGTGCCAATAAGAATATCTATTTTATTAGAATTAAAATCATCAATTAATTGGTTTTTTTTATCTTTTGATACAAATCTATTTAATTTACCAATTGATACACCGAAATTTCTAAATCTTTGTAAAAATGAATTGTAGTGCTGGTCACTTAATATAGTACTTGGTGTTATTACTATAATTTGTTTTGAAGAATTCACGGCAACAAAAGCTGATTTCATTGCTACTTCAGTTTTACCAAATCCCACATCACCACATAAAACCCTATTCATTGGCTTGATTAGTGAAAGATCTTTTCTTATATCATTGAATGAAGATATTTGATCAGGAGTTTCAATATAAGGAAAATCATCCTTAAATTCTTTCATTGTATCTTCACTAACTTTTAAACTATGTGCCAATGAATTTAATCTTCGTGATTCTATATCAAGTATCTCAGCAGCATGATCTATGGCTCTTTTTGAAGCTTTTTCTTTTTTAGATGACCATTTTTTTGATGAAAGAGAATCAAGCTCTAGAGTATCGGAAATTTCTTTTTTATGATAACTAGATAGTTTATTAATATTATTTAAAGGAACATAGAGGACCTCATTTTTTGCATAAATAATCTTTATATATTCATTTAATTTATTATCAGCCTCTACTATTTCCAGTCCAGAATATCTACCAAGACCATAATCTTCATGAATGACATATTCGTTCTTATTAAATGTTTTATTTGATTCAATAAATCTTGATTGGCTTACTTGGTCATTTCTTGGTCTTATAACATTATCAAGATTTTCCATATGTAAAATGTAAGTATTGGCATTTTTTAAAAACATAGGTCTTACAATTTCACCAAGCATTAGATTTAGTTGACTATCTAAGTTATATAATTCTTTGGTAATAGATAGGTTCGGAGATCTTATACTTATTAGATCTTCAAAATCATCTGCATTAGATGCCATAATTATGTAGTTATCTTTTTTCAATAAAATTTCTTCATAATCAGATATCAAGTCTTCAATTTTGTTATAAGGACAATCAAATGATTCCAGTCTTATTGACTTAATATTCTTTATATTATTAATTATTTCATTCATACCAATATATAAATCTTCTGGTTTAATAAGGGGACGATTTATTTCGTTTGACTCGTCATTAAATCTTTCATTTATAAAGGTTTTGTAGTCCAGAATTTCTGAATTAAGATCTTCAAATTTTATATATTCATAATTAGAGAATATTTCAAAGAATGAAGATGTATTTTTAAAAAAGAAGGGAAGATATATTTCAATGCCCTCTACAGGTATTTGGTTTTTAATATTTTGAAACAATGAACAATAACGTTCATCAAAGTCACTAAAATATTCTCGCCAACTATCTATAAATAGATTTATTGTTGATTTATCAAATGAAATGAAATCACCTTTTGTTAGAGAAAAGTTTTTAGTCTCTTTTATTGATAGCTGATTATCTATGTTAAAAAATCTTATTGATTCTATTTTGTCATCGAATATTTCTACTCTTAAGGGATTCTTATATATCGGGGTATAAATATCAATTATTCCACCTCTAACAGTATATTCATTAATATTTTCAACATTATCTTTTTTAATATAATTCAATGATTCTAAAATCTTAATAAGCTCATTTAATGAAATCTGTGAACCAACTTCATAACTTTTCTTTGATTTAAAGTTATCAATAGTAGGATATCTATCAAATAGGTTTTTAATTGAAGTAATTAAAATATGTTTATCTTGAGAATTGTTATTTATGATTTTAAATCTTTTTTTGTTGATATTCTTTGGTATTGAAAAATGGTCATAGGGTAAGATTTCATTTTCTGGAAAGAGTTTTATTTTCTCTTTATCAACTAATAAACCTAGCTCATTTTGAAGATATAAAGCTTCCTTATTATTTTTTACTAAAATACAAATAGGTTTATTTGAATTAAGAAAGTAGTTTAATAACGAATAAGAATAGTTTTGATGTTTTTTATATTTATTTTTGAGCATCTAGTTGTGTATAATGAGGCCTTATTCTATCAATCAAAATTTATTTTAAAAGGAATTATGGACATAAACTTTAGTAAAGAGGATATTGCTTTTAGGGATGAAGTCAGAGAATGGTTGGCTAATGACTATCCAAAGCATGTGAAAGAAAAAACTGATAATGGTATTGCTTTAACCAAACAAGACATGATTGATTATCATAAAGCCATTTCTAAGAAGGGTTGGATGGGTTATAACTGGCCTGTAGAGTATGGTGGAACAGGTTGGTCATCTACACAGTTATATATATTTAATAAAGAATTTGGTCTTGCAGGTTGCCCACCTTTGTTAGCCTTTGGTGTAAGCATGGTTGCTCCAGTTATATGGACATTTGGTAACGATGAACAGAAAAAAAGATTTTTACCAGATATATTAGAATTTAATACATGGTGGTGTCAGGGATATTCTGAACCAGGATCTGGTTCTGATTTGGCTTCACTTAAAACTAAGGCTGTTTTAGACGGAGATCATTATGTTGTCAATGGATCTAAAACATGGACTACTTTAGCTCAAAATGCAGATTGGATATTTTGTTTAGTAAGAACAGATAACAGTGGTATTAAGCAAGAGGGAATTTCATTTCTTTTAATTGATATGAAATCTCCAGGTATTGAAGTAAAGCCAATTATTACAATTGATGGTGAACACGAAGTTAATTCAGTATTTTTTACTGACGTAAGAGTCCCTGTCTCTAATCTTGTAGGCGAAGAAGGTAAAGGTTGGACATATGCTAAATTTTTACTTGCTCACGAAAGATTTGGAATTGCTGGACTTGGTGCATCTTTGAGATCATTAAATAGATTAAAAGATATTATTTCTAAATTAAATAATCCTGATTTAGAAAAGAAAGCACATGAGTTAGAGGTCGCATTATCTGCTATTGAAATAACTGAATTAAGATTGTTGTCAGCATTAGAAAATGGAGGACATCCTGGAGCAGAGTCATCTATTTTAAAAATTAAAGGTACTGAAATGCAGCAAAATTTATCAGAATTATTTGTTGAAGCATCAGGTGAATATGCTCTAATGTATCCTGGTCCTCATGGCTATGGTAGCAATGACAAACCTTCTGGACCTGAATATGCAGCAGAGAGCTTGTCAGGATTCTTAAATTTAAGAAAAACTTCTATTTATGGTGGAAGTAATGAAATCCAAAAAAATATTTTAGCTAAGTTTGTATTAGGCGTTTAAATATGAATCTTAATTATAACGATGAACAGAATATGCTTCGTGAACAGATTCAGAAATTTTGTGAATCAGATTATGATTTTTACAAAAGAGAAGAAGTAATTAAGTCTGATAAAGATTTTGACAATAATGTATGGAAACTCTTTGCTGAACAGGGTTGGCTGTCTATGCCTTTCAGCGAAGAATCTGGTGGCCTTGGCTTTGGACCTATAGAACTATCGATTTTATTTGAAGAGTTTGGTAAAGCTCTCGTAATTGAGCCATATTTAGCATCCATTGTATTATCAGGCACTTTACTTGATAAATCGCCATATAACCAAAAATCTGAATTGATAGAGAATATAAACTCTGGTAATTTACATATTTCTTTAGGATATGCTGAGGTTGATAAAGGATATGATTATTTATCACCAACAACTAATTTAGATTCAAATTATGTTTTAAATGGCACTAAAACGCTTGTACTAAATGGCGCTAATGCAGAAAAGTTATTGGTAACTTGTGTTCAGGATGAAGTTTTTAAAATAGTTATACTGGATCAAAATATTGAAGGAGTCTCTGTAAATTCTTTTTCTACAGTTGATGGTCAATCTTGTTCTGAAATTTCATTTGAAAATGTAAAATTGGATGAATCAACAGTTGTTGCATCAGGTGATGAGGCAATCAATTTAATTAATGAAACAATAAATCTGGCTGTATTGTGTATTTGTGCTGAAGCAGTTGGATTAATGCAATCATGTTATTTAAAAACTTTAGAGTACACAAAAGGCAGAGAACAGTTTGGTCAACCTATTTCTAATTTTCAAGTCTTACAACATAGAATGGTTGATATGTATATTGAGTCTGAACTTGCAAAGTCATTATTAATAAAAGCAATGCTTGAAGTTAATAATCAATCTGATGAAATGTATAAACATGTATCAGCACTAAAATCATATATTGGAAAATACGGAAAATTATCAGCAAAGGAAGCGGTTCAACTCCATGGTGGTATGGGAGTTAGTGAGGAAATGATGATCGGTCATTATTTAAAGAAAATGATCTCAATTGATGCTCTATTTGGCAATGCAGATTATCATCTTAAAAAGTTTGCAAGTTAATTATATAGTTATTTAAAAATGCATTTATAATCTTAATATGGGTGATAACAGGGATATAAATTTTCAATCAACCCAGAGACAAAAAAGAATTTTGCCACAGGATTCTTTTGGTGATTGGAAATGGAGAGAAGCACTTGCAGAATTAATGGTTCCATTAATTGGTTCTTTATATAGAAATGGAATTAATATAATGATTTATGGCAAATCATTAGTAAATGAATCACCTGTTGCTATTATGAAAGCTCATAGATTTGCAAGACAAACTGATAATAATGAATTAAGTGAACTTGAGACATATCCTATTCTTCAACATATAAGCTCATTAAAACTGCAAGATTGTGAAATTGATATCGGTGAGATAGCTGTAAAATGTCCTTTTTTTAATGATATTAAAGATGATACTTCAAAAATTCCTGATTATATTAATAGCGAACTTAAATCTGTAATTAATAAAAAGTCTAATAGGCCAAACAATCCCAAAAACATAGTTTTATATGGTTTTGGAAGAATAGGAAGATTGGTAGCAAGAATGATGACGCAAACAACTGGTCCTGGTAATTACTTCAGACTAAAAGCTATCGTGATAAGAAAAGCTACAGATGATGATATTTTTAAAAGAGCAAGCTTATTAACAAGAGACTCCGTGCATGGAGCATTTGATGGTACTGTTAGAGTTGATGAAGAGAATTCAACTCTTGTAATTAATGGCAATCCAGTAAAAATAATATATGCATCGAGTCCAGATGAAATTAAATATAAAGATTTCGATATAATTGATCCAATAGTAATTGATAATACAGGCGTTTGGAGAGATGAAGACAGTCTTTCAAAACATCTTAAATCTGGAGCTTCTAAGGTTATTCTTACTGCTCCAGCAAAAGGTGATTTAAAAAATATAGTGTATGGAATAAATGATAATATTCTAAAAGATAACGATTCAATAATATCAGCTGCTTCATGCACTACAAATGCAATAGTTCCAGTTTTAAAGGCAGTTAATGATGAATATAAAATTAAAGGTGGTCATATAGAAACTGTTCATGCATATACAAATGATCAAAATTTAATTGATAATTTTCACAAAGGTGACAGAAGAGGTCGTGGGGCACCGTTAAATATGGTCATTACTACTACAGGAGCTGTTAAGGCAGTTGCAAAAGCACTTCCAGAGCTAGAGGGAAAACTCACTGGTAATGCTATAAGAGTTCCAACACCAAATGTAAGTCTTGCAATATTATCCTTAGCTCTTGAACAAGAAGTTACCGATACACAAATTAATGATTATCTTAAGTCAATTGCATTCCATTCAAAATATAGAGAAATAATTGGTTTTGTTAATTCACCAGAAATTGTATCAACCGATTTCTATTCAAGTCCATTTGCCTCAATAATTGACTCTCAAGCGACAATTGCAAGTAAAAATAGAGTTACGCTTTATTGTTGGTATGACAACGAATATGGTTATTCTAAACAAGTTATTGGACTTACTAAAAAAGTAGCTAAAATTAATCTACCAAGATTACCAAATCCAGTTAACTAAACCTAGAATCAGACTCACTTTAGCCTTATAATTCTATTGTTTTTAATAGTTTCAATAGCAACTAAGGCACACATAAGGTGATAAAAATATCAAAAGGTCTTGATTTACCAATTTCAGGTAAACCAGACATATCTATTACTGATGAACCAAAAATTTCATCAGTTTCTTTATTAGCAAATGATTTTGTTGGAATGAAGCCAACAATGCTAGTTAAAGAAAATGATAAAGTAAAAGTTGGTGAAAAATTATTCGAAGATAAAAAAAATCCTGGTATATTTTTTACTGCTCCTGCTGGAGGATTTATCAAGTCTATTAATAGAGGCGATAAAAGAAAATTTTTATCAATTGAAATAGAAATTTCACAAAATGAAGAATTCATTGATTTTGATATGGGGTCTAGTCAAGATGAAATCAAAAATACATTAATTAATAGTGGTCTTTGGAACGTATTTAGAACGAGACCATTTAACAGAACACCAAACATATCTTCTTCACCAGAGGCCTTATTTATAAACTGTTGTGATACTAATCCCTTAAGTGTGGACCCATATGAAATCATTAATATTGAAAAAGATAGTTTTGATGAGGGTCTTGAGACAATAAAACAATTATTTGATTGTGATATCCATCTTACCTATCAAAATAATAATTTTGATAATACGTTATCAGGCATTAATTATCATCAGTTTACTGGACCACATCCAGCTGGTCTAGTTGGTACACATATTTCTAAAATACATCCTGTAAATTTAAATTCAAAAGTTTGGACAGCTAATTTTCAAGACATAATATCAATAGGATATCTTAAAATAAATAAAAAAATTAAAACAACTAAGATCATTAGCTTGGGAGGTCCTGCTGTATTTGAGCCATCATTAATCAAAGTTAGACATGGATCTAATTTAGATGAGATTACTGCTGGAAAGATAGATGATAATTCAAGAGTTATATCGGGATCTGTTCTACATGGCCATGAATCAGAGGGTGTAATGAAGTATTTAGGTTATTACGATTCACAAGTATCTGTTATTCCAGACGAAGTTAATGAAATCTTTTTAAATTGGTTAATGCCAGGCTCTTCACTCCATTCAAAATTAAATGTCTTTATTTCATCTTTTATTAAGCCTAAAAAATATATCTTTAATACATCCATAGGAGGTGGTAATAGGGCAATAGTCCCAATTTCATCATATGAAGAAGTTGTTCCAATGGATATTCTAGTCACACAATTACTTAAATCATTGGTGGTATCTGACATAGAGATGGCAATTGATTTGGGAATGTTGGAGTTAGTGCCTGAAGATTTATCTCTTTGTTCATATGTTTGTCCCAGTAAATATGATTATTCATCAATTCTAATGGATAATTTAAATAAGCTATATTTAGAACAATGAAGATTCTTAGAAATTATTTTAACAATATCAAACCTAACTTTATTAATGATGGTAAATATAATAAATGGTTTCCATTATTCGATGCATTAGAAAATTTATTTTTTTCATATGGTAAAAAAACAAAAAATCCAATCCATGTAAGAGATGCTGTAGACATTCAGAAAGTAATGGTAACTGTTTGGTTGGCTACTTTTCCTGCAATGTTTTTTGGTATGTATAATCTTGGATCTCATTCATTAGAATATCTAGATTCAATAAATGTACAAAATACTGGTGATTGGCATCATTACTTTGTAAATATTGTTGGTTATGATTCAAATAGCTTTTTTAGCAAGTTATGGTTTGGAGCATGTTATTTTATCCCTATATATTTTGTAGTTTTTACCGTAGGTATTGCTTGGGAGGCATTATTTGCAATTGTAAGAAAACACGAAATTAATGAAGGGGCTTTTGTTTCAACTGTATTGTTTGCATTAAGCTGCCCGCCTGATATACCACTATGGCAAGCTGCAATGGGTATTTCATTTGGCTTGGTTATTGGAAAAGAAATTTTTGGAGGTACTGGTAAAAATTTCTTAAATCCCGCTTTAACCGGAAGAGCTTTCTTATATTTCGCATATCCAGCTCAAATTTCAGGTGACAAAGTCTGGATAGCAGGTATTTCTGACTACAATATAATACCTGAAGGTTATAGTGGTGCCACTGCATTGGGAATGGCAGCAGAAAACGGATTACCTGGTATAACTAATTCATATTCATGGATGGATGCATTTTTAGGAAATATTCCAGGCTCTGTTGGAGAAACATCGATAATAGCAATAATGATAGGTTTAATAATTTTATTAGCTACAAAAGTAGCATCATATAGAATTATCCTAGGAACATTTATTGGTATGATATTTATGTCTTCAATTCTTAATTTAGTTGGATCAGATTCAAATCCAATGTTCTATATTCCATGGTATTGGCATGCTGTTATTGGAAGTTTTGCTTTTGGTCTAGTATTTATGGCTACTGAACCAGTTTCAGGATCTGGTACTAATACAGGTAGATGGATTTATGGAATGGTTATTGGTGTTACAGTAATTTTAATTAGAGTTATTAATCCAGCATTTCCTGAAGGCATGATGTTGGCTATACTATTCGCTAATTTATTAGCTCCTGTTATTGATCATATGGTTGTAATGTCAAATATTAAAAAACGTAAGGCTCTATTTAATGAATGAATCTGTGTTAAAAACAATTGGAGTTGCATTCTTTGTTTGTTTGGTATGTTCTTTAATTGTTTCAACATCCGCAGTTAGCTTAAGAGATCAACAAAAAGAAAATAAGCTCAATGATAGAAGAATAAAAGTTCTTGAAGTTGCCGGTATAGAAATTAAACCAGATCAAACAGTTGCAGAACAATTCTCTAAACTAGAACAAAAATTTGTTAACTTTGATACAGGTCTCTTAATGGATGAGTATAAAAACTTTGATATAGATGAATATGATCAATTAATGTCTACTAAAGATAGCAACTTATCCTCTTCGGTGCCTCAAAATGAAGACATAGCAATAATAAAAAATAGGGAAAATGTAGGAAAAATATTTATATTACGTGACAATTTAGGAAATATAGATAAGTTAGTTTTACCAATAAGAGGATATGGTTTATGGGGCACATTATATGGGTATATAGCAATTAAAGGAGACTTTAATACCGTCACAGGCATAACCTATTATGAACATAAAGAAACTCCAGGCTTAGGTGCTGAGGTAGATAATGATGATTGGAAAGATTCTTGGGTTGGAAAAAAAATATATCAAAATGATGAGGTAGCTTTAACAGTAATTAAGGGAAAAGTAGCTAGTGATGATCCCTCTAAGATATATAAAGTTGATGGATTATCAGGCGCCACAATAACTGGAAGAGGTGTTTCTAATATGATTGCTTATTGGTTTGGTAATTCTGGATATTCAAAATTATTACAGGAGCTAGATTATGAATCTTAAGAGATATCAAGAGGTCATTATTAAACCTCTTATTGATGAAAACCCTATAACTCTTCAGATTCTTGGAATATGTTCTGCTTTGGCTGTTACAAATAATTTAACTGTAACACTAGTGATGTGCATAGCTGTTATAAGTGTAATATCTTTCTCGAATTTATTTATTTCACTTATTAGAAATTATATTCCTTCGAGTATAAGAATTATTGTTCAAATGACCATCATTGCATCATTAGTAATAGTCGTTGATGAGTTATTAAAAGCATATGACTATGAAACTAGCAAAAGATTATCTGTTTTTGTTGGATTAATAATTACAAATTGTATTGTTATGGGTAGAGCTGAAGCTTTTGCTATGAAAGAGAAGCCATTGCTCAGCTTTTTAGACGGACTTGGGAATGGAATAGGTTATAGCATTATCCTAATTGGTGTTGCATTTATAAGAGAGCTATTTGGTGCTGGAACTCTATTCGGTGTTGATGTAATGCCAGAATGGTATATGACTAATAATCTATTACTTTTACCTCCAAGCTCATTTATCATTATAGGTTTGTTTATATGGCTTATACGATCTTTAAAACCAGCTCAAATTGAAGAGGATGATTTTGAGGTTTCAGTTCATTCAACGGCACCTAATTTAACTAAAAAAGATATACATGTTTGAACACTATTTAAATATTTTTATAACAACAGTATTCATTGAAAATATTGCTCTTTCTTTGTTTTTAGGAATGTGTACATTTATAGCCATTTCAAAAAAAATTGATGCTGCATTTGGATTAGGTATAGCAGTTATTGTTGTTTGCTTGATAACAGTACCTTTAAATAATTTAATTTATAACTATATACTAAGAGAAGATGCTCTTTCTTGGGCAGGGCTTGAAGGAACAAATTTAGAATTCGTTGAGTTAATTAGTTATATCGGTGTAATAGCCGCAAGTGTACAAATATTAGAAATGTTTTTAGATAAATACGTTCCAGCTTTATATAATGCTCTTGGGCAATTTCTACCCCTAATCACTGTTAATTGTGCAATATTAGGAGCCTCATTATTCATGGTTGAGAAAGACTTAATGTTTGGAGAAAGTGTTGTATATGGATTTGGTGCAGGTTTTGGTTGGGCTTTAGCAATTGTAGTTTTAGCTGGTATTAGAGAAAAATTAAAATATTCTGATATACCAGATGGACTTAAGGGATTAGGTACAACTTTTATTATTGTTGGATTAATGAGTTTTGGTTTTATGTCTTTTGGAGGAATATCACTTTAAAATGAGTATTGACTTAATACTTGGTGTTGCATCGTTTAGTGGAATAATCTTACTCTTAGTTTTGATTATAGTTTTTGCAAGATCAAAATTAGTTTCCACTGGTAATGTATCAATTGAAATTAATGGTGATGCTAGCAACCCTATAGTAGTTCCCTCAGGATCAAAATTACTACAAACTTTAGCTGATAATAATATATTTCTTGCATCTGCTTGCGGGGGTGGAGGAACTTGCAGTCAATGTAAATGTCAGGTTTTAGAAGGTGGAGGTTCTATATTGGCAGCAGAGGAATCTCATTTTAATTCAACTGAACAGAAACAAGGTTGGAGGTTATCTTGTCAAGTTCCAGTTAAAGATAATTTAAAAATAAATGTTCCTGAGGATGTGTTTGGTGTTAAAGAGTGGGAATGTGAAGTTGTTTCTAATGACAATGTTGCAACATTTATTAAAGAGTTAATACTCAAATTACCTGAAGGAGAAAATGTAGATTTTAAGGCTGGAGGATATGTTCAACTTGAAGCACCAGCATATGAAATTGATTACAAGGAATTTGATATTGATAAGCAATATCATGAAGATTGGGATAGATTTAAAATCTGGGACAATAAATCTATTACTAAAGAGCCTGTTATTCGAGCTTATTCTATGGCTAATTATCCTGAAGAAAAAGGAATCATAAAATTTAATATCAGAATAGCTTCACCACCACCAGGTCAAGATGTACCCCCTGGACTTATGTCATCCTGGACATTTGGATTAAAACCTGGTGATAAGGTAAAGGTGTTTGGACCTTTTGGAGAGTTTTTTGCTAAAGAAACTGATGCTGAAATGGTATTTGTTGGTGGAGGTGCTGGTATGGCACCCATGAGATCTCATATTTTTGATCAATTACTTCGTATTAATACAAATCGTAAAATAACATTTTGGTATGGAGCACGTAGTCTTAAAGAAATGTTTTATGTTGATGATTTTAATAAATTAGCAGAAAAGTATGATAATTTTGAATGGCATGTAGCATTATCAGATCCCTTGCCCGAAGACGATTGGGATGGTGATACCGGATTCATTCACAATGTTTTATATGAAAATTATTTAAAAAATCATGAGGCTCCAGAAGATTGTGAATATTATATGTGCGGACCTCCAATGATGAATAAAGCTGTTATAGATTTACTTATAAATCTTGGTGTAGAGCCTGAAAATATCGCTCTTGATGACTTTGGTGGTTAATTAATAAATTGTGGGCCGCCAATTAATATCAAAAATAATTGCTTTAACAGCAGGTTTTATATTACTTCTCATTGCTTATAACCATAATCAAGATAGATTATATTTAATTAATGGTGATGCTTACGGAACTACTTGGTCAATAAAGTCAACTGAATATATTGGTGACCATCATAAAGACAATATAGAGAAAATCATATCAAGGATTGATTATGTTGCCTCTAATTATAAAGAAGATTCTGAAATAGCACTGATTAATGCTAGCAATGATTCATATCACTTTATATCTGAAGATCTTTTTCAAATACTTGCAATAGCAAAAGAGGTTGAAAATATATCCGAAGGTTTCTATAACATAACTCTTGGTAAAGTATCATCTAATTTAGGCTTTTCACCAAATTTTGGTAAAGAGCTGATTCATAAAAAAGATAAAACCTTTAACTTAAATGAAAGAGATAAATCACTAGAGAAACTCTCATTAAATTGGTTTGATTTATCATCTATAGCTAAAGGATACGCGGTACAAAAGGTTCATGAATATCTGCTTCAACATAACCTAAATAATCATTTTATTGATATAGGTGGTGAGATTATTATTAATGGCAAAAATAAAGAAAAACCTTGGCTGGTAGGTATACAAAATCCACTTTCATTACAAAACAACGCATCTATAGTTATTGAAAAAAAGGATATTTTTTTAGCAATAGCAACTTCTGGAGAATACAGAAACTTTAAGGCTGATGTAGATGGTAACAAAATCTCTCACACTATAAATCCTATGAGCCTAGAATCTATAGATCATAATATCCTCTCTGTAACTGTTGCTCATGACATATCTGCAACACATGCAGACGCTTATGCAACTGCATTCAATGCAATGGGAGTGGATCTAGCAATGAAAATAGCTAACAAAAATAATATTGCTCTTATGTTAATTGTTCAGAACAACAACAAATTGGATATCATATATTCAAACAAATGGTATGATTTAGTTATATGAATGAATTATTCTTAGGTTTCTTAATAATTACTATATCTTTTATAGGTTTAGCTCTAGGTCTTATAATAAGATCAAAACCAATTAAGGGTTCTTGTGGAGGTATGGCAAATCTTGAAGATGGCGGTGAATGTCAAATCTGTGGTAGATCTGACCCTGCTAATTGTAATAATTAAAACTGATTCATTGTATTATCTTCACCAGCTGCCTTTAGGGCTGCATCACCAGCAAAATACTCTTTATGATCATCTCCCATATCAGATCCAGACATATTTTGATGCTTAACGCATGCTATACCTTGCCTGATTTCTTTTCTTTGAACATTAGCAACATAACCTAACATTCCTTCATCACCAAAATATTCTTTAGCTAAGTTATCAGTTGATAGGGCGGCTGTGTGGTATGTTGGTAATGTAATTAAATGATGAAATATACCAGCCTCTTTAGAAGCATCAGCTTGAAATGTTCTTATTTTGTTATCTGCTTCTATTGCTAATTCTGTATCGTCATATTTTTCATTCATAAGATCACTTCTCTCGTAAGCTGATATATCAATCCCTGAATCTTTCATTGAATCAAAAACTTGTTGCCTAAAATTTAATGTCCAGTTAAATGAAGGACTATTGTTATAGACGAGTTTTGCATTTGGTATGATCTTTCTTATTTCTTTCATCATTTTACCGATTTGACCAATATGTGGTTTCTCAGTCTCAATCCAAATTAGATCAGCTCCATTTTGAAGACTTGTAATTGAATCAAGTATGCAACGTTCTTCGCCAGTTCCCTTTCTAAATTGATATAAATTTGATGGCAGGCGTTTAGGTCTAACAATCTTTCCATTTTGACTGATCATTACATCACCATGATTCATATTTTTTTCATTGATTTCTTCTACATCTAAAAATGAATTATATTGATCACCAAGATCTCCTTGTTCATCAGTTATCGCAATTTGTTTAGTTAAACCAGCTCCAAGAGAATCTGTTCTTGCTACGATAATTCCATCATCAACACCAAGTTCTAAAAACGCATATCTAACAGCATTAATTTTTGCTAAAAAATCAGCATGAGGTACTGTAACCTTACCATCTTGATGGCCACACTGTTTTTCATCTGATACTTGGTTTTCAATTTGTATTGCACAAGCCCCAGCTTCAATCATTTGTTTTGCCATTAAATATGTAGCTTCTTCATTTCCAAATCCAGCATCAATATCAGCAATTATTGGCACTATGTGGGTTTCAAAATTATCAATTTTACTTATTATTTCAGATCTATTTTTTTCAGACGCATTATCTAATTCTCTAAATAATCCACCAAGCTCTCTAGCATCAGCTTGTTTTAAAAATGTATAAAGTTCATTAATTAAACTAGCAACTGTAGTTTTTTCATGCATTGATTGGTCAGGCAAAGGACCAAATTCTGATCTTAAAGCAGCAATCATCCAGCCGGATAAATAAAGATATTTGCGTTTTGTAGTACCAAAATGTTTCTTTATTGAAATAAGTTTTTGTTGACCAATAAAACCATGCCAACATCCAAGTGATTGTGTGTATTGTGAAGAGTCATTATCATAGCTCTCCATGTCTTTCCTCATTATACTTGCAGTATATTTTGCTATTTCTATTCCAGTTTTAAATTGGTTTTGTAAACGCATTCTTGCAACATATTCTGCATTTATCGACGACCAACTAGATGATTTCATATGATTAATGGAGTTTGCACCATCCACACTACTATTAAGTTTTGACATAAAATTTCCCCTGTTATGTAGTGCAGTAAATAATATTTAATAAATTATGTCAATTTATCTAAATATTGCTTATTTAAGGGGTTTATAATGTAGTTTTACTACAAAATTAGATTTCTTAGAGTTTATTTGACAAACCAATATAAGTCTTTGGTGTTAGTTTTATAAGTTTATTTTTTGAGGCATCAGATATTTGTAAGCCTTTAACAAATTTTATATAAGACTCTTTGTTTAATTTTTTGCCTCTAGAAAGAGTTTTAAGTTGTTCATATGCATTATCAATACCTTCATACCGCATAACTGTTTGAACTGCCTCTGTTAAAACTTCCCAATTATCATCAAGCTCATTGTTTATTTTTGATAGATTAGGTTTAACTTTTTCCATACCATTTGCAAGAGATGTTAAAGCTATTTGTGAATAACCAAAAGTTAGTCCAATATTTCTAAGGACTGTGCTATCAGAAAGGTCTCTTTGTAATCTTGATTTCGTTAATTTATTAACAAAATAATCATTTAATGAATTAGAAATTCCAAAATTACCTTCAGCATTTTCAAAATCTATTGGATTAACTTTATGAGGCATCGTTGATGATCCCACTTCATTTTTATAAACTTTTAAAGAAAAAATATCATTCGATATATATAGCCACATATCCTGACATAAATCTATACAGATATTATTTAACCTAGTCATAATTTGTGTAGTTTCAGCGATCCAATCATGTGGTTCTATTTGAGTTGTATGCGTGTTATGTTGAATGTCATAAGTTTTAAGAAACTTTTTATTATTGTTTGGCCAATTTATCTTATCGTTTGCAATTAAAAACGTATGATAATTGCCAGTTGCACCGCTAAATTTCGCTTGTGGAGTAACTAGTTTCAATGATTTTATTATTGTTTTAATTCTATTAGAGAAGACTTTAATTTCTTTACCTAAAGTTGATGGAGATGCAGCTTGTCCGTGTGTTCTTGATAGAAGGCTAATATTTTTCCATCTAGTCGAATAGGAATTCAGTGATTTAGTGAGCGATTGTAATTTTTGTATATGGATTTTAATTCCAGTTTTAATCATTATTGCATACGCTAATGAATTTACATCTTCACTGGTTAAACCAAAATGTATTAAGTGTATATATTTTGCTAATTGTTTATCTTTTAAAAAATAGTCCTTTATAAAATACTCTACAGCCTTAACATCATGGTTTGTTTTTTTTTCAATTTTTTTTATTTTTAATACATATTTATCTGAAAATTGATTTTTAAAAATACTCAGCTTGTTTTTTAAAGTATTACTAATTTTAAGAAAATGTTTTGGGTGCTTATCGCACAAGTAAATTAGCCAATCAATCTCTATAATGAATCTTTGTTTAATAAGCTCAGCCTCAGAAAAGCATAATCTTGTATCTAAAATTTTTGAAGAATACCTATTATCAAGAGGAGAGATGTTGTTGTGTTCAAATTTCATAAAATATTTAAAGCATTATTATAGATTTATTTATATTAAAAAGCTTTAGAAATAACACCACCGCCTAAGCATATATTATCTTTATAAAATACAGCCGATTGTCCTGGTGCTACACCTCTAATAGTATTTTCAAAATCTATAATATATTTATTTTCTTTGTATATGATTTTGCAATTTATGGGTTTGTGTTGATGTCTTATTTGAACCAAACAATCAATTTCATTTTTACAAGGCTCATCATTAATCCAAGAAATGGTATTACACTCCAAGCCACTACTAAAAAGAAGTCTGTTGTCTACACCTTGACATACATATATTTCATTTTTGTTTATATCTTTCTTATAAACATACCAAGGTAGATCGTCCTTACCCTTGATACCTCCAACTTGAAGGCCTTGTCTCTGCCCAATTGTATATAAGGTTGCTCCGTTATGTTCGCCAATTAAATCATTATTGTGATCATATATTGGACCCTTTGTAAGTTTAATAAACCTACCAAGGAAATCTTTCATATTTTTTTCACCAACAAAACAAATTCCAACAGAATCCTTTTTTGTGGAAACATCAAGACCAATCTCCTCAGCAATTTGTCTAACTTCATTTTTCAATAAATTTTCTAATGGGAAAATACATTTTATAAACTCTGATTCTTTTACCTCATGTAGAAAATATGTTTGATCTTTATCTTTATCCTTTGCTCTATGTAAATAAGGTCTACCATTGTTATATTTAAGCGAAGCATAGTGACCAGTTGCGATATAGTCAGCTCCTATAGAAATTGCATAATTTAAGAATGATTTAAATTTTATCTCTCGATTGCATAAAATATCAGGGTTTGGTGTTCTTCCAGCTTTGTGTTCATTAAGAAACTCTTCAAATACCTTATTCCAATAGTCGTCAGAAAAATTTGCCTTATGTAATGGTATTTCTAATTTATCACAGACATCTGATGCATCTTTAAAGTCAATCTCAGAAGTGCATTCTTCACCTGGTTCACTCTGCCAATTTTGCATAAATAATCCAATAACTTCATAACCTTTTTGCTTTAATAGGTATGCACTTACAGAAGAATCAACACCACCTGACATTCCAACTATTACTTTTTTATTAGTTTTATTCATTGATTTAAATAAATACAATTATTAATACTTTAGGAGTATAATTATCACCGATTTTAACTTCAAAAACTTATTTTAGAGGCTTTATTACCCAATGAGTTACAAAAAAATAAAAATACCAAAAAAAGGTCAAAAAATATCTTACATAGATGGTAAATTAGTCGTACCAGATAATCCTATTATTCCATTTATTGAAGGAGATGGTATAGGTATTGATATAACGCCCCCAATGATTAACGTTGTAAATGAGGCTGTTAAAATTGCATATAATGGGAAAAAAAAGATTGAATGGATGGAAGTTTTTTGTGGTGAAAAAGCTACAAAAAAGTACGATAAAGACACATGGTTACCTGATGAGACAATCGATGCTCTTAAAGAATATGTTGTTAGTATTAAAGGCCCACTAACAACCCCTGTTGGTGGTGGCATTAGATCATTAAACGTTTCATTGCGACAAATTTTAGATCTTTACGTTTGTTTAAGACCAATACGCTATTTTGAGGGAGTTCCTTCGCCTGTAAAAAGACCGCAAGATGTAGATATGGTAATTTTTAGAGAAAATTCAGAAGATATATACTGCGGTGTTGAGTTTGAGGCTAATTCAAAAGAATCAGATAAACTTCTTCAAATATTAAAAAAAGATTTTGATGTAACAAAAGTAAGATTTGATGAAAATGTTGGTATCGGTGTTAAACCAATATCTAAATCAGGTACAGAAAGATTGGTTAAAAAAGCTATTGACTATGCTATAGATAACAATAGATCTTCTGTTACTTTAGTTCATAAAGGTAACATCATGAAATTTACTGAAGGTGCATTTAGAGACTGGGGTTACGACTTAGCAAAAAGAGATTATGGCGGTGTAGAAATAGAAGAGGGACCATGGCAAGAAATTATTAATCCCAATAATGGAAAAAAGATAATTATTAAAGATGTAATTTGTGATGCTTTTCTACAACAAATTGTCTTAAGGCCTACAGATTATGATGTTATTGCAACAATGAATTTAAATGGAGATTATATATCTGATGCATTAGCAGCAATGGTTGGAGGTATTGGAATTGCTCCTGGTGCAAATATATCAGATAGCTATGCTGTTTTTGAGGCTACTCATGGAACAGCGCCAAAATATGCTGGAAAAAATCAGGTAAATCCAGGAAGCCTAATTTTATCTGCAGAAATGATGTTACGTCACATGGGATGGATTGAAGCAGCAGATATTTTAGTAAATTCAATGGATAGAACAATAGGTGCTAAAAAAGTTACTTATGATTTTGCAAGAATGATGACTGATGCTGATAAAGTTACTTCATCAGGCTTTGCAGATGAAATGATTAAAAGAATGTAATGTTTATATTATCGAAAGATAATGTTATAGACTCATCTAATGATCTGGGTTCTGTTGTATTAGAAAAAGATCCAGAGGTTAAAGAGCCGCCCTCATATCAAGTTATACTTTTAAATGATGATTATACACCTATGGAATTTGTAGTTTTTGTTCTTCAAAGCGTATTTGGCCATAATCATCAAAAATCAACTGAAATAATGATGACTGTTCATACAAAAGGCAAGGGTGTTTGTGGTATATTTTCTAAAGAGATTGCAGAAATGATGTCATTTGAGGTAAATACAATGGCAAAAGATCATGGGCATCCATTATTAAGTGAAATTGAACCATTAACAGATTAAATGTTTAGTAAAGAATTAGAACTATCTATCGCAAGTCTTTTTGATAAAGCTCATGAGGCCAGTATTCAATATATAACTGTTGAACATCTTTTATTAATGATAATTAATGATTTTGATGTAAAAGAGTTTTTTAAGTCTGAAAATGTCTCTATAGAAAATTTAAAAAATGATTTAGAAGAGCATTTAAAAAAAACAGTTGTATCAAAAATTGATCAACAAAAGCCTGTACAACCTACACTTGGTTTTCAAAGGGTTCTTCAAAGAGCTGTCTTCCATATTCAGTCTTCAGGTAAGGGAGTTGTAAAACCTATAAATATTCTAGTTGCTATATTCTCTGAAAAAGAAACTCATTCAGTATTCTTATTGAATAAACTTAAGTTAAGCAGACTTGATGTTGTCACTTACTTATCACATGGCCCAAAAGATTTAAAAGATTCGATTAACGATTTAGATGAGCAAAGTGATGATAAAAAAATCAAATCAATAAATGAAAACGAATACCTAATTAATTTAAATAATCTCGTTAAGAATAATAAAGTAGATAAAGTTGTAGGCAGAAAAAAAGAAATAGAAAGGTTAATCCAAATTCTTTCAAGACGAAATAAAAATAATCCTTTGTTAGTAGGTGAGTCAGGAGTTGGTAAAACAGCAATTGCTGAAGGCCTTGCTTACTTGATATCAAATAAAAATGTCCCGTCAATTATTGAAAATACTACTGTATATTCTCTTGATATTGCTGCATTAATAGCAGGAACAAAATATAGAGGCGATTTTGAAAAAAGATTAAAAAATGTTCTTAATTTTTTATCAAAAGAAGACAATCCAATTCTTTTTATTGATGAAATCCATACAATCATTGGAGCTGGTTCTGCATCTGGTGGCTCACTCGATGTATCTAATCTTCTTAAGCCAGCTTTGGGTAAAGGGCAAATAAGATGTATAGGATCAACTACTTTTCAAGAATATCGAGGTATTTTTAATCAAAATCAAGCATTATCTCGTAGATTTCAAAAAATCGATGTAACCGAACCATCATATGATGAATGTGAGGAAATACTTAACGGAATTAAAGATATTTATGAAAGCTATCATGATGTTAAATATACTGATGAATCAATTAAATCAGCGGTAGAATTATCTTCAAAATACATTAATGATAGATTCTTACCTGATAAAGCAATAGATGTGATTGATGAAACTGGCGCGTTATTAAACATTAAGCGAAAAAATACTAAGTCTATAAAGGTCACCAAAAAACATATTGAAATGACAATTTCAAAAATAACCAAAATACCAGAAGAATCTATCTCAGTATCTGATAAAAAAAATCTTAGAAACATAGAAGAAAATTTAAAGAGAGTAATATTTGGTCAGGATCAAGCTGTAGAAACATTATCTAATGCAATCAAATTATCTAGAGTAGGTTTAAGAGATGAGAATAAAACTATTGGATCTTTTCTTTTTACTGGGCCTACTGGTGTTGGTAAAACAGAAATATCTAAACAATTAGCAGAGATAATGGGTATTGATTTAGTTAGATTTGATATGAGTGAATATATGGAAAGACATACAGTCTCTAGACTGATTGGTGCTCCTCCTGGTTATGTTGGATTTGATCAAGGAGGACTTCTAACTGAAGCTATAGTAAAGACACCTCACTGCGTTCTTTTATTAGATGAAATTGAAAAAGCTCACCCTGACATATTTAATATTCTCCTTCAAGTAATGGATGCAGGAGTTTTAACTGATAATAATGGAAGAAAGTCTGATTTTAGAAATGTTATTTTAATAATGACAACTAATATAGGTGCAGAGTTGCTAAGTAAGAGAAGTATAGGCTTTTCTGAGACATCTAATGAAACTGATGCAATGAACTCACTTAATAAACTTTTCTCTCCTGAATTCAGAAACAGATTAGATGAAACTATTCAATTTAATTATCTAGATAAAAATATTATTTTATCTATTGTTGATAAGTTCCTTGTTAAACTTCAAGCTCAACTTGATAAAAGAAATGTTGAAATTGTAGTATCAAAAAGGGTGGTTAATTGGATAGCTGAAAACGGATATCATAAAGAAATGGGTGCCAGACCTATGGAAAGATTCATATCACAAAATATTAAAAAACCATTAGTTGATAAGTTATTATTTGGCAATTTAAAATCTGGTGGTGTTATCAAATTAGATATGGAAAAAGGAGAGCTTAAATTTCTTGATATTAAATCTAAAGTAAAAGCTTAGTTTATCTGCCTCTAAAAGTAATTCTTCCTACAGATAAATCATATGGTGTCATTTCAACTTTAACCTTATCACCAGTTAGGATCCTTATATAATGCTTACGCATCTTTCCTGATATATGGGCAGTAATGATATGGTCGTTTTCTAATTTAACTTTAAACTTAGTATTTGGGAGTGTTTCAATAACCTCTCCCTCAAACTCTAATTGATCTTCTTTTGACATAGGATTGCATTTTAAACTAATTAATTGATTTATAAAATTTAATTAATATTTTTTTTGAAAAATATTATAATTTAATTAATGAAAAAGTTATCTTTTATAAAATTATTTTCATGCATATTAATTATCACTTCATGTGGAGGAGGGGGTTCAGCACCATTCGCTCTTACTTTGCCAAATCTATCTACAGTATCAATCAATGAAGATAATCCATATAGCACTGTAATTGGAGCAACAACTAATTACAGGTCAATAATAAGTTATCAAATACTAAGTTCTACTATAAATGGAACATCTGAAGTAACTTCATCTGGAAGTTATAGCTATTTACCAAATCAAGATTTCTTCGGAAATGATAATGTAACAATACAAATTAAAGCTGAAAGAGTTGGAGATGATAACCTTACTACAGGTGAAATTCTTACCAAATCTTTATCCCTTTCTATTGTTATTAATCCAGTAAACGACCCACCAGTAATAAATATAACTGATGAATTAAATAATTTTAGTGATCTAAATCTTATGTTAAATGATACTGTTGATGTGCAAGTTAATATCATTGATGTTGATAATGATCTTTCTGAATTAACTTTCTATGGTCAATTGCCAAGCGAAACAGTGAATGCAGAGATGGACATAACAAATGAGCAACAAAACTTAATTTTTAATCTTAATAACATTCAAACAGCAGGGCTATTTACAATGTCGATATGTGCAGACGATGGAACTGATCTTACCTGTGAAGGAAATCTAGAGGCATATTTTATTTCTGATAAAAATATAAAAACTGTTACATATAATTGTGATGAAAACGGTGAAAATTGTTCAACTAATGATCAATATTTATATTATTTAGTTGGAGGATCTAATTCAACTGCAAAAACAGAATATATTTTTATTGCCGATCAAATAAATGACTCAAATGACAGTGAAGAATTTCATTTAAGACTTCTTGAATCAGTAAATAATCTTAGAGACTCTGATGCAAGTGAAGTTTTTAATGACTATTTTAATATCAGAGTTTTAGAAGAATCAGATCCTACTGGTGCTTCTATTTTTACAATTGAAAAGGGTTGTTATGCTAATTGGGATGAAAGAATTTATTGCATAGGTAATGTCGATAGAGGGATGATTGGAGATGTGGTTGGAGACTGGAATGTAGTATCTTTTTTAACAACACTAGAAGGTAGAGGTGTTGCTCAGGGAGCTGTAAACATTCAACCTCTATCTTCAAGATCAGCTGAAATTGTTCAACATGAATTGGGACACTCACATGGATTTATGGGAGACGAATATGATTCAAGAGGAGAAAGAACATTTCCATCTTGGTATGCAGAGTTTAGTGTAAATACCACAGCGGTTTCTGACCCGTCTTTAGTTAAATGGAATCACTTTATTGAAGACATGACTAATGTACCAGGTGTTGATTATGATGTTTGCTATAACTATCCAGACGGAGATATATATTATCGAGATGATATTGAATATGCTGATTGCGAATGTTATATGAATACATATGACGAAAATCATCCAGAGTATGATCCAAATTATCCTGGTATAAATGAAGATGACTCATGTAGAGATAAAATAGGGCTGTTCCAAGGAACTTATTATGATGAGGTAGACACATACAGACCAAAATGGATAAGTGTAATGTGGTGTTGTTTTCTTGATTATGGAAAAATAAATGTTGAAGGCTTTGCGATTGGATCAATTACAAATCAATTTAACGGATTTAATGATTTTATAATCAAATCAGATACTGGTGATGATATTGATTTGGATAACTCTGAATCTCTGGGTGAATACATAACGTTTGATGTTAATGGAGTATTTGATACAAATAAACTTAAATTATCATGGTATTTAGATGGAACTGAGCAAATAGATCTTGAAAATCAGCTAGAAGTAACTTTTGATAGGCCTGATGATGATGCTATGACTACATATTCCTGGCAAGTACATGATCTTTCTGGAAATATGATCGCTCCAAATGATCCATTAAATCCTAGAGATTTATACGAGGGTATCTTTAATATGTGGTCATATTACGATCCAGATCCAAATACAAATCCTAATAATAACCCTAATTATCCATATGTTGGTACATGGTACTGGCATAGAACAACTGGAGTTAATGATACAGATGATACTGTTGATTTATCAAATATTGATAATTATTTATATGCAGAACAATGTTGCGCATTAGGTTATGGTTATAAGATAAACTGGAAAAATTACAAACCATCAACAACGCCTTCATATGTTTCAAATAAGTATCAAAGAAAAAACTTCTTTAATACGAAGGCCAGGGTTGGCGAACAAGAAAACATTATTACAGTTAATTTATCTAACTCAAATATAGATATAAATAATTTACAAGTTAACGAAGCACAAAGAGAATTTATTAAAAATAATAGTATTAGTTTTAAAGATAAATACATGATTACATTTCATGATAACGATATGAAACCAATATACACTCTGGGCTTAGGAAATCCGTTTGAGACTAGATTTCAACATATAGGTTTTGAAAAAGAGAGCATATATAACGTTGAAATACCAATAAAAAACTACAAGATAGCTTTCCCAAAAGACCTAGATGCTTATTTTATAACTTATAGTAAAAGGTCTAATAACAATACTTTTGAAGCAATTGAGGTTATTAAACTAAAATAACTTGATCTAAGTAAACATAATATATATTATGCGAACTGTATAATGTACTTACATTAGAAAATGTATATACCCTTTTATTAACTATTAATATAGATAATTAAATATATAAAGGGTATATTTAAATAATGAAAAGATTATTTTTACTATTAATAACAACGTCTATAATTTCAAGTTGTGGAAATTCAGAATCAGAAAACGATCCACAAAAAAATATTTTTGTATCTGAGTGTGCTGCATCTGCTAATAACGTATTTCCTATGGGTGAAAAAGCCGATGAGATGTGTGAGTGTATTTGGAATACAACTGTTGAATCGATGAATGAAAAAGAAATTGCTGCAATGAGACGAGATTGGAGTAACCCCTCTGATATGCAGTACTATAGTAGCTTTTTATCAAAAACAATGACAAATAGCACTAAGTGTGCACTTTGATTTAAAATAAAATATTCTATATATCCATATATTTAGGACCGCATATAATTGCTTTTAATCCCCCTGCTCCTCCATCTAACAATGGATCAAGAACATCTAATAGGCCAGTTTCAACTCTCCAGTTAAGATACCTAGATTGATCATCTAATGACACCCAATCCTCTATAAGGTAAACAGTATTGGTAGAATCTTCAATGTATGTATCAACAGATATACATCCTTCAAATGATCTGGTATCTGGTAAAGCAACTTTCAAGGTTTCTTTAAGATCATCTAACATACCCTCTTTTGCTGGAAAAGATACAATTACTAAATTTTTCATTCATACTCCTATTTGTAACTAAATACATTAAGAATAATAAACTTATATTTGTCATTTATGAAATTTAATGCAGATTTTTATTATTTCATTTACTATAACCTCATGAAAACCAAATTACTTACACTACTTTTTATAATATCTTCATCCACTATTCTTCATTCAGATGATTTAATGAATCCAACATCTTATTCTAAAGATTTATATCAAATACCTATTTTAGAAGGAACATATAATGACGATATAACCCATCCGGATGAGTTTTTAGGATTCGGTATTGGAGAACGAGTTGCTGCACCATGGCAAATAACAAATGCACTCAAGACATGGTCATCTCAATCAGATAGGATTAAAGTTGTTGAGTATGCAAGAACTCATGAAAATAGACCGCTTCATGCAGTATTTATATCCTCACCTGAAAATATTAATAATTTAGACGAAATTAAAGCTAATTTGACTGCATTATCAGATGCAAGAACTACTAATGATAGAGAGGCTAGATCAATTATTAATAATTTACCTGCGGTAGCCTGGATGGCCTATTCTATCCATGGTAATGAAACATCTGGAGCTGATGGGGCTTTAGCAGCTATATACCATCTTATTGCTAGTATTGATGAAGATAATATTAATATGCTCGACAACATGGTTATTATTGTTGATCCTTTGATGAATCCTGATGGACGTGCAAGATTTACAAAATCTCTTGAACAATATAGGGGTACTGCGCCAAATTACGATGATCAATCATTGCTTCATACAGGTGACTGGCCTTATGGAAGAACAAACCATTATTATTTTGATTTAAATAGAGACTGGTTTTATTTAACCCAACCTGAAACTAAAGGAAGAGTTAAATTAATTAATGAATGGAGGCCACAAATACTCGTAGATGGTCATGAAATGGGTCCACAAGATACATTTATGACTGGTCCGCCTAGAGAGCCTATTAATAAAAATATAGATACTGATTTAATTAAATGGGGTAATGTATTTGCCCAAGATCAAGGCAATGCTTTTGATGAAAGAAATTGGCGTTTTTATACTGGTGAATGGCATGAAGACCTCTACCCTGGTTATTCTTTTTATGTGCAATTTAGAGGTACTTTGGGAATACTCTATGAACAATCTAGAATGGCTGAAGACGGTGTTAGAAGACCAGAAGGTACTATTCAATCATATAAAGAATCAGTTCATCATCAATATATTAGTACATTAGTTAACCTTGAAACATTACTTAAAAATTCAAAAGAAATGTATAGAGACTATTGGGATGGAAGAAAATACAATATCTCAAAAGATAGTAAATATGCTAATCAAACCTTTGTAGTTTTACCAACAGATAATAATACTAGGTTAAATACTTTAGCTGAAAAATTAAGAGCTCAAGATATAGAGCTTTTTCAAAATACTAAAGATATTAAAATAGAGAATGTAACTTTACAATCTGGTCAGCTCGTTACAAATTATACAATTCCTGCTGGAAGTATGATTATTCCAAATAGACAACCAGAGGCTCCACTTATTGCGGCAATATTAGAATTTGATGCTGATATTGATAAGGATGTTTTAGTTGAAGAAAGACAAAAAAGTTTAAAAAGTGGTTCATCAATAATGTACGATACGACAGCTTTTAATTTTACCATGATGTATGGTTTAGATGCAGTTACAGTTGATGAGCATGTAGATTCAAACCTAGAGTCATGGAAGCCATCAGCAGTTTCTAGTGAAATTACTAAAGATGCTGTTATTTGGGCTACTAATGGAACAGATGATAATTCAGTAGCTTTTGCTGCTCGATTAATGGAACAAAATGTAGAGGTAAGGATAATTGATAAAGAATCCACCCTATCCGATCATACATTACCTAGAGGTAGTGTTGCTGTTCTTCAAATGGATAATCCAGATATAACAAATTTACAAAATTTAGTAAAAACAGTATCAGATGAATTAAATATATCTGTAGTATCTATTGAGTCAGGATTTGGTCCAAAAGAACTTCCTGATTGGGGTGGTAGACATTTTAGATTGTTAGAAAAACCTCAGATTGCCATGTTAAGTCATGAAGGGTTTAATTCATACGATGTTGGAGTAAGTTGGTGGTCGTTGGATCATCATTTAGGAATAAGACATAGCATGATAAATGCATCTTTAGCTAGTTATGGAGATTTAAGAAGATATAACACTATCATTATACCTAGTGGTCGATCACTAGATAACTACACTACAGATACTCTCTTTGAATGGGTTTCACAAGGTGGAACACTAATTGCACATAATAGAAGTACTAGATTTTTAACATCAGAAAATGGGATAGGTAGTGTTAAACAGCTTCAAAATACTTTTGATGAAAGTGAGAAGTATAATTTTGATTTATTAAGAGAAATATACTCTCAATATGAAAATATTGATAAAGATAAAACAAATAATAATATTTTAGATTTTGAAGTATCTTATCCATGGGAAGAGTTAGATGGTACTTTGTCTGAAAGTGAGCTTAAATCAAGAGATAAATGGCAATCAATTTTCATGCCATCAGGCTCGGTAGTTGCAGGAAGAATTGATGATGAGCATTGGTTAACATTCGGTACTCCAAATACTATTCCAGTCCTATATAGCAACCTCCCTATCCTTATGGCAAGAAGTTATGTTGATACCCCTGTAAGAATAGGTCAAATGATTCCTAATGATGAAATTGAAGAATCAAGAGTTATAAATTGGTCTAGTTTACCTGCAGGTAATGATCTTAATGTGAGAATGAGTGGATTGGTCTGGCCTGAGGCTTCCCAAAGAATTGCTAATTCTGCTTATTTAACGAGAGAAAGGATTGGTAACGGCCAAGTGATATTGTTTTCAGGAGAACCTAATTTTAGAGGTGCAACACTAGGAACTAATAGATTATGGCTAAATGCTATTGTTTATGGGCCTGGTTTAGGTACTAGATCAAAAATAAGTCCTTAATGAGTAATTAATTATTAACTATAAATTCTCTTATTTCTTTTAAGAATCTATCAAACGAAGGCTGATGGTTATACATCATGTGACCTGCTTCGAATTCAGAGAAGACTACTCTACTCATGTCAACAGTGTTGTCATACATAAAGTTTTCAGCTGTGAAGCAAGGTGTTGCTAAATCATATAAACCACATGAAACATAAACTTTAAAATCCTTGTTATAACGTTGAGCTCTTGCAATGTCTGGAACTGTATTTACATAGCCGAAATCATTTCCTTTCCATTCTTGGGGATGTTTCCAACTAGAATAAACATCATAGTCGCCACTTTGATATAACATTTTCATTTCAACACCAATTTCACTAAACCATGTATGGATAGCAGATACATATGCTGACATAAAACCCTCACTAGAGACATCGGTATCAGGATATTGACCGCCTGCCATATAGTCAGAATTTTTATATCTTGAATCTAATCTGCCCACAGAATAACCTTCGTCTCTTAATAATTCTTTTCTAAAACTAGATGGATCAATTCTCATATCAAAATCTTCCACAAACTTTAAACTTAAGCCTGTAAATTCAGAATATTGTTTCATAACAGAGTTCTTTTGATCTTCCGATATTCTTGTTCCTTTTAATAAAGCTGGTCCATAAACCTCTAAACTAAACTTTTTTGAATCTTCATAAAACTCTTGAAGTGATCTATCAGTTTCAATTTTTCCATGGTAATAAGCTGTTGCTGCATATGAGGGTAAGAATCCATAATGCGGGCTATTGTTGCCAGGATGGAAAACTAAATACTGATAATCAGATGCTGGAGCAACCATTAATAAGCCATTTACTTCTATTGGAGTAATAGACCCTGATCTTAATTCTGACACTAACAATGGGCCTCTAATACCACCATAACTTTCACCTAAAATATATCTTGGTGAGTTCCAGCGTTTATTATCGTTAATCCATCTTCTTATAAACTCAGCAATAATTTTTGGATCTTCACTTACACCCCAAAACTCTTCTGGTTCATGACATCCAACAGCCCTACTATATCCAGTACCAATAGGATCTATAAATACTAAATCCGCATCACTTAATGGGGATAACTTATTATCAACAATTTTATATGGAGCTGATCCATCATCTGATGCATCACTTGGCACCTTAATAACTTTTGGCCCTAAAACACCCATATGAAGCCATAATGATGCTGAACCAGGACCACCGTTAAAGCTAAATATTACAGGTCTGTTTTTATCAGATGCAACAATATATTCAGTGTAGAAAAATGATGCCATAGGCTCATTTGGATTATCTTTTTCATAAAGAATTTTTTCTTTAAGACTTGCGGTATATTGAAGATTTTTACCATTAAAGTTACCAGAAAAGTTATTTGAAAAAGATCTTTCTGATGAAGGAACATTCTTAGAACTACAATCTTCAGATATTTCGTCTGAACTTAGAATATTAGTTGATATAAAAATAGTAAATAAAAGTAAAGTAAATATATATTTCATAATTTTTATTATATATAAAAATATAATTCTGTTAACTTATTCAATATACAAACCAAATCCTTCCTGGAGACCAATAATATCATTCATTGTGTTTTTATTTTTTGATTGATAAAACTCTTTAGATTCTTTATTAAACAAAATGAAATTTAATAGGTGAGTATCCTGTTTTGAAATATCTTTAATACCAATCTCATTACAAAATGCAGAGAATTTAACTCTATTTTCTTTTACACTTACATGGCTAATATCATCATCCTGTTTAAATTTTTCAACTTTTTTTAATAAACTAGATGTAATTTTTCCAGGAATTTTACCGTACTTACCTAAAACAAGATCTATAAATTCTTTATTTAGAGTTTTATACCTTTTTCCATCAAGTACATTCATTAAGGCTTGAGCTCCAACAATCTGTGAAGAAGGTGTTACTAAAGGAACATAGCCAACATCTTCTCTTATTTTAGGAATTTCCTTGATTAAGTCTTTTAATTTATTTTGTTTTTTTAGATCCAATAATTGTTTTTCCAATATACTCAACATTCCACCAGGAACCTGATTAATTAACATATTAATATCAGTCCCTCTTAAAGAACCTTCGTACTCTTTGTATTTATGTCTTATTGATTGGAAATATTCAGATATTTCAGAAAGAAGATTAAAGTCAAATGGATTTGTATTATCTTCGTAAATCATTGATATAAGGCTTTCTGTAGCCGTATGAGCATATAAATTACTAAATGAAGATATAGATGTGTCAAGATTATCAACACCAGCTTCATAAGCTTTAAAGTTTGTTGCATCAGCTAAGCCTGTTGTTGAGTGTGTATGAAGGTGTATTGGTATATTTATATTTTTTTTAAGTTTTGTTACTAATTCATAACAAACCTTGGGTCTCAATAGACCAGCCATATCTTTAATTGCTAGTGATTTTGCTCCAAGGTCTTCTATGTTTTTTGCTAATTTAATCCAATATTTTAAATTGTGAACAGGACTAGTTGTATAACAAATAGTACCTTGAGAATTTTGACCTTCTTTGTTAACAAATTGTATTGATGGTTTAATATTATTAATATCATTTAACGCATCAAATATTCTAAATATTCCAATACCATATTTTGATGCATTTTTTATGAATAACTCTATAACCTCATCATCATATTCTTTATAACCAACAAGATTTTTACCCCTTAATAACATTTGTAACTTTGTGTTTTTAAAGTGTTTTTTAAAAACTTTAAGTCTTTCCCAAGGATCTTCATTTAAAAATCTTAGACAACAGTCATATGTTGCCCCACCCCAAACCTCAACCGATGAAAATCCAACCTTATCCATTTTAGATAGAATAGGTTTCATATCTTCTGTTTTCATTCGTGTAGCAATAAGAGATTGTTGTCCATCTCTTAAAACAACTTCAGTAATATTTGGTTTATTAAGTTCCATTAATTTTGATAAAAAATTATATTTACCTCACATTCTAAAGTAATATTTTAAAATAAAAAAACCCGCCATAAGACGGGTTTATTTATTAATAATTGCTAGTCAATGAAAACAGTATGATCTTTACCAGATTCAGCAACCCTGATTACAAGAATATCAGAACATACTTCACCAAGATCTGGGGCATCTGATTCACCACCATGAACCCAGTCAGATTTTTCAAACCAATATTCACCATCTTTATAGGTTTTCCATTTACCAGTTGATTTAGATTGAGATGTTCCATCTAAAACATAAACTAAAGTACCAGCAGCAGGATGAAAATGTTTTGCAACTGTACCTTGGCTACATGTTTTTCTTCTTTCAACATGCATATCCATACCATTACCCATATTAAAAATTTCTGATGAAACAAGACCAGGAAATGACTGTTCAGTAGCCTCTTCATCTGCATAAATAAATGCTGACAATACAGTTAAAGCAAATATATTTGATATACGTTTCATATTATTCTCCTGTGTAAAATTTAACTAATGATACTAGTTCAACATTAACATTCTGTCTAATATCTTTTACATCCATAGAGAAATCTAAGAAAGCGTCAGATGAAAGAACAGCTTTTTGTGATTTAAGAAGTGCGTCTAATGACTCATTTCCTACATAAACCATATGAGATGTATATCTGTTTCCAAAAAGCACTCTATTCATCCCAAATGAACCAGATACATTGTCAAGGTTATCTGACATCAATTTTTTCCATGAATTAAGATAATGACCTTCATGACCTTCTTCAACTTTGAAGTTGTATTTTGCAAAAACTGTATCAGTAGTCCATTGGTTTGCTGCTACAACATTTTCAGCAACCCAATTCCAAGATCTATCGGTATCAGTATTATTTTGAAACGATTTGATCATTGCTGCTGACTCCTTACATGAGTTAAAAATAGCCCTACCTTTTTCCATCTTTTCCGCATTCTCATAAACAACAAGAATAAAATGTGTATTTCCTGATCCCCTTAGTGACCATAAGCTTACACCAACACCTGATTCATCTCGCCAATTTTTTGCACATTCAGATTTATCAAATTTATCCAGTATATTCATAAAATTCTGTGGGTCAGTTACTGTTAGATAATTAAATTCCATAATTGTGCCATCACTTTCCATTTTTACTTCATCTGCTATTACAGACAAGTTGAAGCTAAAAATTACAAGCATTAAATATAAATATTTTTTCATAATTCTCTCCATATATGAATTTTTATAATACATTATCGAGGTTATTAGTTCTTTAGATTTATGTAAATATTTTAGATATATATATTTGTAAAATTTAAAATAAATGTATTATTATTCTCAATAGTTATTAATAAGGGAGATTAAAATGACTGAATATCAAATATTTAACATGATGTATGTAGGATTTATAAGTAATTCTATGTATTTCGTAGGAATGGTTTTGCTTACTTGGTTAGGCTTTAGAATGGCTAATAATATCTACAATAGCTCAGATGCTAATATGGCTGCAAAGCTCTTTACATCTTTATATTGTGTTCTTGTTGCTGCAATGTTGTTTTACACGCAACAAATAGGAGCTGCAATATTGAATACTGCAGTTTCAAATCTTGAAGTAAATGGTTTTCAAGAATCTTTTGAAAGAATGGGACAATATGTCGATAATCCATTAACAATAGGTGGAACTGTTCAAACTTTATTTGTAGTACTAGTATTATTATTCCAATTAGCTATTACATGGAGATCTAAATAAGAACTTCTATTAGAGTTAAATAATAATATAATGGGGTTTTTAAAAACCCCATTTTTTTTATGATTAAAAATAAATTTTATAGTCAGTTAGCATGCATATTAATATATGTATTTTCATTTTGGCTCTCTTATTTTTTATTGATAAATCTATCTTGGACTACAAATCTACTACAAAAACAATTATCTGGTGATATAAATGCTATTTGGTTGTTAATATTAATTTGGCATGTTTATGCAACAATCATAGTTTATATTTTTAGTGTAATACTTAATAACTCAAGTTTGTATGATCCGTTTTGGTCAGTTGCTCCTGTGCCAATAGTAATTTTTTTAAGTATGGGGATGGATACACTAGATATTAAATTTTTAGTATTATTTCCAATCTGTTTTTGGGCTTTAAGATTAACAAGAAATTGGCTTATAAGCTGGCAAGGTTTTTCACATGAGGACTTCAGATATATAGATTTAAAGAATACAAATAGATTTAAAGCAGAAATTACTAACTTCTTTGGTATACATTTAATTCCAACACTTATTGTTAACTTTGGATTATTTCCTCTTGTTTATTTTGTAGATTATTCATCTTCATCAGTTTCTATGCCTTTACTATATGCTGCTTCATTGTTCACAATGCTTGCTGTAATTTTAGAGACTGTTTCAGATGAACAAATGCGAAATTTTAGATCTAATCCTGCTAATAAAGGCAAGACAATGAAATATAAATTATGGAAATATTCTCGTCATCCAAATTACCTAGGTGAAGTTTTATTTTGGTATGGAATTTATTTTATGGGTCTTTCAACAGGACTTCTTCCAATATGGACCCTTTTATGCCCTACTGTAATGTTAGCTTTATTTATATTTATATCTATACCTATGATGGATAATAGGAGTTTAAAAAATCGCCCCAATTATAAAGAATACATGGATAAAACCTCTTCACTGTTGCTTCTTCCTCCTAAAAGATAATTGACACAATTTTTTATAATAATAAAATCTAGATATGAATGAATTAAATGCTGTCCAAAAGTTTATATGGTTATCTGAAAGAATAATATTATTAACAATTGCAGTTGCAACTATATATGCATCAGGAATAGAGATCGTAAGAATGTATAATGTGCAAACTGTAAATTTGAGTGACCTATTCTTGCTATTTATATACGCAGAAGTACTGGGTATGGTCGCATCATTTTACGCAAATAACAGGATTCCAGTAACATTACCATTAATCATTGCAATGACTGCTCTCACAAGAATGATAATCCTTCAAAGTAAAGATCTGAATGCAATTAATATCATTTATGAAGCTACAGGTATTTTAATACTAGCAGTGGCTGCTTATATTATGACTCTTAAGGATAAAATCAGCCTCAAAAAACTTCTATTAAGAGAGAAATTAGAGAACAATCAGGCTGATGACTAAATTGAACTTTCATATAGTTCTTCATATATAGGCATTGCTAAATCAACTATTCTTTTTTCATTATCAGATAATTTAATTTGTTTATTAGTTTCAGGTTTAAATGAAGTCGAATTCAAAACTGAAGGATACCAATGTTTAGCCCATACACCATCATAGTCTTTAAATCCTGAAGACCAAGAGAGCATATTATCATCCCACTCTAATCCAACAATCTTACAGAATTTAGATAATACTCTTTTAGGATTATTTCTTAATTTTGAAGCATCAATTATTAACGGTTTATCATTAATATTATCTTGAACATATTTATAAATATCATATTGTTGTTGAAAACCTATATCTTCAAAACCCCCATCGTTCCATGACTTCATAAAACTATGTACTACCATTTTTGGATTTCTTATTAAAAAACAATTTGTTAATGGATTCATCCAAGAGTAGTCTTTATCAATAATATGATGTGTCATATGCTTTTGGTAAGTCAATCCTTTACTTTTCACTTGGCAATTCTTTTTTACTTCATCAATATTATTTGGTTGACTTTCTATGACTTCTTTCTTCATAGGATGATCTTTATTGGTTGATGCCAAGTAAGATGCGTAAAATGGTTCGTCAAGAACATTTGTAACATCTGATCGATTTCCAAAACTTCTCATTAGTGCTGTAGAGAGATTTCTAGGACCTGACCACATTGCAATAATAATGTTATTAAACATTTATAAGGTTTCGATATAGCTCTCTAAGTTTCTCAGATACTGGCCAACCAATGTTTTCATTACCAATTGAACGGCCATCAATACTTAAAACTTGGGTTAACAAGCCCAAGGTTCCAGTGATAAATGCCTCTTGTGATGAGTAAACATCAACGAGTGAAAAATTTTTTTGGAATATAGGTATATTATTATTTTTACATAATTCAATAATTTTTAATCTAGTAATGCCATTCATGCAGTAGTCACCTGTACTAGTCCAGACCTCATTATTTTTTACAATAAAAAAATTACAAGAATTTGTAGTATTAACAAACCCATAAGGATCGAGCATTAATGCTTCATCGCCACCTGCTTTATTCGCTTGTATACATGCGAGTATACAATTTAGCTTTGAATGACTATTAAGTTTTGGATCCTGAGACATTGGCAATCCCCTAACCTGAGGAACTGTAATTAAATTAATTCCTTGTTTAATTGAATCTGCTTCAGAATGCTCCATTATTATTACAAAATTAATACCCTCTGAAAGTGATGGTTGTTGAAAAGGTTTAACTTTGTTGCCTCGAGTTATCATTAATCTTGCATGGGCAGAAGTATTCATATTGTTTTGTTTTTGAGTTTCAATAATTGCATCTTTAATTTCTTCTTTTGAAAGATTGATATTAATATCAATAGCTTTACATCCCTCAAACAATCTATCTAGATGTTCATCTAAAAACATCCATTTATTATTTACTAACCTAATACCCTCCCAAATACCGTCACCTAAAAGAAAACCACTATCAAAAACTGATATTTTTGCATCATCTCTATCAAAAAATGATCCGTTAATATAAATTTTTATGTTTTCGTTTCTTTTATCTGTGTTCTTGTTAACTGGCATATATTAAAACCTTGTATCACCCATTTTTTTGCAAGTTTCATTAAACTCATCAATAATTTCAGATATTATTTCATTAACTGGCTTTATTTGATTTATTAGTCCAGTTGACTGACCTGAGAGTGCCGGGGCAGCTTCCATATCTCCATTAAAATATAGATCCTTAATGTTAATCATGGCAGTCATGTCCATTGAACCTTTATCATCTATATTCTTTGTTAAATTTGATTTCAAAGCTCTTATCACTGGTTTTGATGTTTTGTTAAGAATGATTGTCCCATCAATACCAGATTTAATAATTTTATTTTTAAAGTTTTCATGTACCGGGCTTTCAGAGCTTGATACAAATCTTGTTCCCATTTGAATTCCCTCTGCTCCAGCAGCAAATACTGATGCCATCCCGGCACCATCAACAATACCACCAGCAGCAATAATAGGTAAATTAACATTTTGTCTAATTGATTGTATTAATACTAATAAACCAACTTCTTCAGGGCTTTTAAATCCACCGCCCTCAGTTCCTTCTACTACAAGGCCATCAACACCAGCATTAGCTGCTTTAAGTGCTCCTTGTAGACTAGGAACAGCATGATATACAGTTATGCCTGCATTTTTTAATACATTGACGTATTTTGTTGGATCACCAGCTGATGTTGTAACAAATTTAACTCCCGCATCAACACAAAATTTAACCATTGAATCATCTTTAAGAAAAAGTAATGGTAAATTTACTCCAAATGGTTTATCAGTTAATTTTGACATTAATTGAATTTCTTTTTTACATTCATCAATCTCACCTGATGAGGTTTCTATAATACCCATACCGCCAGCATTAGAAACAGAAGAGGCAAGTTGACTTCTTGCTATCCAACCCATTGGAGCTTGAATAATTGGATACTTTGACCCAGTATGTTGAATTACTCTATTCATACAAGTATTGTATATTAAAGAATATCAGATTTATCTATTACTACTTTTTCTTTAGTAAAGCCTTTTTTTCATTTTTTCATAAATTCAATTTGTATAAAAGTTATTAATAAATAAAATTTTCTAAACATTAGTTAAAACGTTATATATTGTCATAAATACTGTCAATAGTTATAATAAATTATGTCTCAAGTAGATGGAAGAATTCTCCGAAGTCACAAAAGTCAGACTTTGATATTAGAATCTATAATTAATTTAATCAACAAAGGTAACTACTATCCAACTGCTGATCAAGTAGCAAAAGAATCTGGAATAGCTATAAGGACTGTCTTTAGACAATTTGATGATATGGAATCATTATTAATGAAAGTTGATGAATTAATAAATATAAAGATATTGAATGATGAAAAAGAAATAAGCTCTAGCCTTCCATTAATATCAAGATTGAAAGATATCATTGATGAACGAATAAATATTTATGATAAATATGAAAATATTATGATTGCTACAATTACACAATTGCCGAAATATAAAATTCTTCAAAAAAAATACCCTGAATATCAAAAATTGTTAAGAAAAAGAACTGAAAAAATTATTCCTGAGATACTAAAACTTAAATCTAACAGTCAAGAATTATTTGATGCCACATTGTCATTTGCCTTCTATGAAAGATTAAAGTTTCAAGGTATGGATAAAATAAATATTAATAAATCAATTAATGAGCTGTGCAAAAAAATATTAAAAATTTGAGGATAGTAATTTATGAAAGTTGAAAACAAAATCACTCCAAATGAAGAACAAATTAATGGATTTCTACAGAATCCTGATCTTGGACCAATATCAATGGTAAATTTACTTAAATATAAAAAAACTGCTAGATATGAAGATGGTCGTGATACCAACCTTAGTGGCGAAGAGGCTTATGGTCTATATGCTGCAGAAGTAATTAGTTATGTTGAAAAATATGGTGGCGAGTTTGTATTTGCTGGAAAAGTAAGTAGATTAATGTTGGGTGAAGTTGAAGATTTATGGGATGCAATTGCTATTGCTAAATACCCTAGTAGAAAAGCTATGATGGATATGACCATGGATCCTGGATATCAAAAAATTCATATCCATAGAGATGCAGGACTTGAAGGCCAATTAAATATAGAAACTTTAGAAAATTTATCATGAAAAAATATATAAAAATCTCATTAGCTTTGCTTTTATCAATATTTATTATTTCCTTGTTAGCTTTAAATAACCATTCTGTTCAAGACAGAATCTTAAATGTTGGTTTAAAAAATATTCTATCTAACGCAGAACCTTTTTTAGATGAAGAAGATTCACTAAAAGTTGTTATTTGTGGTTCAAGATCCCCTCTTCCTTCACCTGGACGAGCTGAATCTTGTGTTCTTGTAGAAGCTGGGAATGATATATATATTTTTGATCTAGGCAATGGAAGCGTTAACAATCTTACTCAATACCAAATACCATGGCCAAATGTAAAAGCAGTCTTGATAACACACATGCATTCAGATCACATGGCAGATTTGCCTGATGCCCACCTTCAATCTTGGATTCAAGGAAGAACTGCACCATTAAAAGTTTATGGTCCAGAGGGAATAAATCTCGTTACTAAAGGATTTGAGCTTGCATATTCAGCAGATTATCAATATAGAAGCGATCATCATGGAGATGACATGTTACCAATGAGTATTGCAGGATTTGATGCAATTCAAATTATAGATAATCAATTAATTCCAAACGATACTAAAGGATTAGAAATTTTACCGTTTGTAGTTGATCACTATCCTGTAAATTCAGCATTTGGTTTTAAAATATCATACAAAGGAAGAACGGTAGTTATAAGTGGAGACACTATTCATGATGGGAGTGTTCAAAAATATTCAAAAGATGTTGATCTATTAGTTCATTCGGCTATATCAATAGATATTGTTGAAAGAATGAGAGATCTTGCTCCGATACCTCAAATGGATAAAATACTACTTGATATTCAGGATTATCACACAAGCATAGAAGAAGCTGGTGAAATTGCTAGAGATGCCAATGTAAAGCATTTGCTTATTTACCATTCCATACCAACACCTCGTAATTCTTTAATGGAAAGAGTATTTTTTAGACCTATTGAGGGTGTATTTGATGAATATAGCCTTTCAGATGATGGAACAAGGGTTGTTATGCCAGTTGATAACAATGAAATACTTATTGATCATATAAATTAATGGCATTATTTCCTAACAATTTAAATAATGAATACACGGGTTCAAAAATAGCGATATATGGCCTTTATCCTGTTTTTGCTTTATATATATTTAGATCACTTGTTCATTTCCTTTCAGAAAATGCTGGTCTTGTTGGTATTGCAACAATAAAAGAACTTGCAATTATAGATAACATTGATCCGAATAATCTGGTTTATTTATTTGCATCGCTTTGGGGAGCAACACAAGTTTCATTGACATTAATTTTATTAATTTTATTTGTTAAATATAAAAACCTAGTGCCTCTAATATATATGATATGTCTCTTAGACCATTGTTTTAGATTAATTTCAGGTTCATTTCATCCTTTAACCGATGATTACTATATAAACACTCCTCCTGGTGTTATTGGGAATATACCGATATTAATATACTTTATGATAATGTTTTATTTATCGTTAAAAAAAGGAAATACATAATATGATTGATTTTTATTTTTCATACAGAAGTCCATATTCATATTTAATTCTTCCAAGAATGCTAAGACTTAAGAATGAATACAAATTGGATATAAATTTTAAAATCGTCTATCCAATAGCAATAAGGATGCCTGAATGGTTTGACAACAAAAATATATTCTTCTTTATTCCATTTATAAGAGACTTTAAGAAAAAAGCAAAAAAATTAAATATGCCATTAAATATGCCAATAAAACCTGATCCAATTAAACAAAACACATTAACTGGAAAAATAGCTGATCATCAACCTTATATATTTGATGTATGTCATATAGGCCAGTTAATGAGTAATAGAGGTAAAGGAATAGAATTTGCTTACGAATTATCAACTTTGATATGGAGTGTAAAGAATTGGAATACAGACGATAAATTAAAAGATCTATTAGCTGATTTTGGAGAAGATTTAGATGAAGTAAGAGAATCAATAAAATCTAATGAAAAAATTTTAATTGAAGAAATTGAAATGAATCAATTAGATCAGAAGGAAGCTGGACATCATGGTGTTCCCTTGAATGTTTATAAAGGAAAGTATTATTTTGGACAAGATGATCCATTTGATGAGTTAATTAATGAATTAATGAAAGATAAACTAATTAAAGATTTTTGATGAAGATACTGAGAACTCCTGATAAATTTTTTAGAAATATTAAAGGTTATCCATTTGATCCAGTATATACGGATATTTTTGCGGAAGATGGAAGCAAAATAAGAATTCATCATATTGATGAAGGTCCGTCTGATGGTCCAATTTTATTGGCTATGCACGGTCAACCTGTTTGGAGTTACTTATACTCTAAAATGATACCTATCCTTAACGACGCTGGAATAAGAGTCATTGCACCAGATTTAGTGGGTTATGGTAAATCAGACAAACCAGCATCAAGAAATGATTATGGTTATCAGAATCAGGTTGATTGGATGTCTCAATGGCTAGTTAAAAATAATTTAAATAATCTAATATTTTTTGGTCAAGATTGGGGAGGATTAATTGGTCTACGAATGATTGTAGATAATCCAGATAGATTTATAAAAATATCTATGGGAAATACTGGATTGCCATATATGCCAAATACTCCCAAAGATGTTATTGATAAAGTGCATGAGTTCAGAAAATCAAAAATTAAACTTACTCCACTAAGCATGACAAAAGAAGTAAGTAAGATGGATTCTGGTAAATCGCATCCTGCATTAAAGTTTATGTATTGGCAAAAATTTTGTTGGGATACCAAAAATCTTCCAGTGGGTTTATTGAATTCAATGATGATGGAAAAATTACCAAAAAAACAGATAAAAAATCACTATATTTTTTACAAATTAGGATTATCTAAAATATCACCTTATATGAGCAACTTAATGAAGGTTTATGAGGCACCCTTTCCATCAGCAAAGTATAAAATGGGTTGTAGAGCTATGCCGAGTCATGTTCCGATAATCCCAGATACATCTTTAGATGCTCAAAAAAAAGCTCGAGAATTTTTTAATAAAACTGATAAACCATTTCTATCAGTTTTTGCTGGTAACGACCCTGTAACTAATGGCATGGAAAGAGATGTATTAAATATGGTCCCAAATGCAATACAAGCCAAAAATATTGGCGGTGGACACTTTTTTCAATGGACTAAACCAAAAGAATTATCTAAAGTATTAATAGATTTTATAAAAAAATAATTATGATAGAACTATATACAGCGCCCACACCCAATGGCCATAAGGTTTCTTGTACGCTTGAAGCATTAGAAATGGACTATAAAGCAATACTTGTTAATCTATCAGAGGGTGAACAAAAGAAACCCGATTTTTTAAAAATAAGTCCCAACGGGAGAATACCTGCCATAATTGATACATCTAATAATTTGTCGATATTTGAATCTGGAGCAATTATGATTTACTTAGCTGATAAGGCAAATAATTTAATTTCTACAGATCCTCAAAAACGAGCGAAAGTTTTAGAATGGCTTATGTTTCAAATGGGTGGAGTTGGTCCAATGATGGGACAGGCTAATGTTTTTTTTAGATACTTTCCAGAAAAAATTCAACCAGCTATTGATAGATATCAAAATGAATCTAGACGACTTTTTGAGGTGCTTGATTCACATTTAAAAGCTAATGAATGGCTTGCTGGCGAATATTCAATTGCTGATATTGCAAATTGGTGTTGGGTTAGAACACATAAGTGGTCAGGCGTTTCAACAGATGGTTTAAAAAATTTAGAAAGATGGAAAAATGCTATGTATGAGCAGCCAGGTATGCTTGAAGGAATTAAGGTTCCAGTTGAAATTAAAATTAATGAGAATCTTGATGATGAGGAAAAAACTAAAGAATTTATAAAGAACGCACAAAAAATGGTAAAAAAATAAGGATTTATTATGATTAAACTATATTTAACCCCTGGCACAAGAGCGGGAAGAGTTGCATGGCTTCTTGAAGAACTTAATATTCAATATGATCTAGAGGTATTACCTTTTACAAAGGAAGGTCTTAAGTCACCAGAGCATAGATCAAGACATGCTTTAGGGCGAGTACCAGTTATTGAAGATGGTAATGTCTCCATATTTGAATCTGGTGCAATTATTCAATACATACTTGATAAATATGGTGAAGGAAGACTAAAACCTGATATAAGTTCTGATCAATATCCATATTATCTTCAATGGTTTCATTACTGTGAGGGAATGGTAATGCCTCCAATGAACCAAATTGTAGTTCAGACAGTACTCCTGCCTCCTGACAGAAGAGATGAAACAGTATTAAATCAAGCTAAAAATTTACTTTCAAAATCTTTATCTCCTGTTAATGATTTTTTAGTTGATAAAGATTATTTAATTGGTGAATTTTCAGCAGCAGACTGCATGTTAGGTCATTCATGCTATATGGCTGATAGATTGGGTTGTGTGAATGATGATATGTCTAATATTAAGAAGTATGTAGGTAATATTAAAACAAGAGACGCCTTTAAAAAAGCAATAAGACTTGGTGAAGAAGCAGGAAATCCAATTGGGTAGAATCTCATGTCAGATTCTATAAAAGTATTTGGAAACGTTGGATCTCCATATACTCAAAAAATTCTAGCCTTATTAAGATATAGAAATATATCTTATACCGTATCTTGGGGTGATGTTGTTCAAAATCTATCACTTTTAGATATAGATCCTCCAAAACCTGTTTTACTTCCAACAATGGTATTTAGTGATGGGGATAATAAAAAAATTGCTAAAACAGATACAACGCCAATCATTAGAGAACTAGAAGATATTTATGAAAATAAGTCAGTAATACCTCTATCACCCGTTTTAAATTTCCTTAATTATTTGTTGGAAGATTTTGCTGACGAGTGGACTACAAAATATATGTTTCATTACAGATGGCATTTTGATGAAGACGCTGAAAATGCAAAAAAAATGTTAGTGCTACAACACAAAATTAATATTGATGATGAATCCATGAAACAATTTAGTGACATTATTGCTAATAGACAAATCAATAGACTATGGGTTGTTGGTTCGAATAGTGACACTGCAAGCCTTATTGATCAAAGTTACAAAAGATATTTGTCATTAATGGAAAAACATCTTAAATATTTACCATTTATGTTTGGACAACGACCTTCATCATCAGATTTTGCTTTATATGGTCAACTTACTCAACTTGTGGGATTTGATCCTACACCAAGAAATATTGCCTACAAGATATCACCAAGAACAGTATCTTGGGTAAATATAATGTCTGATTTATCTGGCTTACATGACACCGGAGGAATTGGAGAATTTTTTGGTGTACAAAACAAGGAAGCAGGTAATAATAAATTAAATTACTTTGAAAATAATGATAATGGTTGGATTGATAATGATGAAATTCCAGACTCTCTAATCGAATTATTTAACGAAGTGGGTAAAGTTTATATTCCCTGCTTAATTGCAAATGCAAAAGCATTTGAAAATGGTGATGACATTTGGAAAACATCAATAGATGGTTCTATTTGGAAACAAAAAACATTCCCTTATCAAGTTAAGTGCCTTAAATGGATTAAGGATGAATTTAATAAACTATCAGCTGATAATAAAAAACTTACCTTGCGTTTACTAGCAGGTAGTGGTTGTGAGAATATTTTAAACTAATTTTTCAGATCTATAGTGATAGAAGAAAAATATTGTAGATATAGCTGTAAGCAAATGCCAAATTCCATGTGCTTGAATTAAAGAATCTGGGTTACATACACCATTGGTTAGGATATCTGGATTTATAGTTGCATTACCCTGTAACCAAATATAAAAAGCTGCCAAATAAGCTACCATACCAGCAAAATACCATTTGTAATTTCTCACACCAGCTGGTTTTTTTGATGCTAATAAGCCCGGTAACCAAAAGAAAATTATCCACCAGTAGTCACTAATATTCAGAAATACCTCATTTGGCATAGTGCCAAATAACATTAAGACCAAAAAACCTATAAAGCCTGATAAAAATCTCATAGATGGTGACCAAAATCTATACAAAAATTCACTGATAACCCATAGGCCTATTGATACACCAAAAAGGTCTAAGCCAATTCCCATTCCGTCACCAAACTTACCCCTTAATATGGAATAAATAATCACAATAGCTATATACGCTTTGATAAATGTATTTTGATTAGCGTTAGACATTTTGTAACAGTTATATAACCATGGGATAATTATGTACATAACCATACTTAGATTATCTGCCCAACCACCCCACTCAGTATTAGTAGCATGCATCATCATAGAGCCAGGCCCTAAATACACCACAGCAATACCATAGAGAATAGTTATTTTATTTAGTCCTGAGAATTCGTTAAAAGAGGTTTCATTAGTTAATTTATATAAAATATATAGGCCAGCTAACATGAAACCTAAGTTTGTTAATGTATTAACTGGCTCTCTAAAAATACCATCACTTACTCTTTCACACCATCTTGAGGCTTCACCAATAATAGCTAAATTATCAGCAGTTACAGATTGAAGAATCTGAAAATAGTTAAGAACAGTAAAGATAATTAAAAATAAAATGCTTACAATTAGCGTTATGCTAAAGGCGTTTTCTTTAATAAAGATATTTTTCAATTTTTATTTAAATTGCTGAATCTAGTTCAGGTAAAGCTGTAAATAAATCTGCTACAAGTCCATAATCTGCGACCTGAAAAATTGGTGCGTCTTCATCTTTATTTATTGCAACAATAACTTTTGAATCTTTCATTCCAGCAAGATGTTGAATTGCTCCAGATATTCCTACAGCAATGTATAAGTCAGGAGCTACAATTTTACCTGTTTGTCCAACTTGATAGTCATTTGGAACAAAACCAGCATCTACTGCTGCTCTTGAAGCTCCAACAGCGGCACCAAGTTTGTCAGCAATTGAATCTAATAAATGAAAATTATCGCCGGACTGCATTCCACGTCCACCTGATATAACAATATTTGCAGCAGTAAGTTCCGGCCTATCACTTTGAGCAAGCTCTTCACCTACAAACTTACTAATTCCTGATGAACCAGCATCACTAATTTCAACGACCTCAACATCACTATTATTTTTAGTAACAGGATCAAAAGCTGTAGACCTTACAGTAATTATCTTCACAGAATCATTAGATTTAACTGTAGCTATACAACTTCCAGCATATATTGGTCTTTTGAATGTATCATCAGATTCAACAGAAATAATATCAGAGATCTGTTGAGAGTCTAACTTTGCTGAAATTCTGGGCATAAGATTCTTACCGAAGGTAGTTGCTGGTGCAAGTATATGGTTAAAACCATCAGAATTTGAAAGGATTAATGATGATAAGTCTTCGGCGACAGCATTAGCAAAAGTCTGACTATCGCATTTTAAAATTTTTGATACGCCATCAAGAGATTGCGCCTCTAAAACTACGTTATCAATATTTAATCCTGCAATTAAAAGAGTAACATCACCAGATAAATTAGATGCTGCACTTACTGTATTTAAAGTTGAACCTTTTAAATTATTGTTATCATGTTCTGCTATAACTAAAATACTCATTGAATCACCTTTGCTTCATTTTTTAATTTATCAACTAACTGATCTACTGTTTCAACAATTACTCCTGCCTCTCTTGAAGGTGGAAGTTCAACTGACAATAATTCAGTTCTTGAATTAACATCAATACCCATATCACTTGCAGATATTACATTAAGTTCTTTCTTTTTCGCCTTCATAATATTAGGCAATGATGCATATCTTGGCTCATTAAGTCTCAAATCAGTAGTAATTATTGCTGGTATAGTTAATTCAAGTGTTTGTAATCCACCATCAATTTCTCTAGTAACTTTTACTGATGAATCTTCTATAATCACTTCTGATGCATTAGTGGCTTGAGGATAATCAAGAAGAGCTGCTAACATTTGCCCTGTTTGATTATTATCACCATCAATTGCCTGTTTTCCAAGGATAATTAAATCAGGCTTTTCATCATCAATAAGCTTTTTTAAGACCTTTGATATAGCTAAAGGTTCTAACAAAGAATCAGTCTCAACAAGGGTTGCTCTATCTGCTCCAAGAGCTAAAGCTGTTCTTAATTGTTCTTGTGATTCAGATTTTCCAACTGAAACAGCTATTACTTCTGAAGCCTTTCCAGATTCTTTAAGTCTAACGGCTTCTTCTAATGCAATTTCACAAAATGGATTAACCGCCATCTTTACATTATTTAAATCAACATTTGAATTATCTGAAAGTGGCCTTACCTTAACGTTATAGTCAACAACTCGTTTTATTGGTACTAAAATTTTCATAACTACAATATATATAATTGACACTTATAAGAGGCTATAATTGTAAAGTATTTGACTAAATAATTACACTATTATTAAAAGGATCTTATGCACAGAGAAACTATGGAGTATGACGTTGTAATTGTAGGTGGTGGACCATCAGGCCTTGCTACAGCCATTAAATTTGCACAATTAAACAACGAAAATAATACTAATTATTCAATATGCCTATTAGAAAAAGGTTCTGAAATAGGCGCTCATATACTTTCTGGTAATGTATTCCAACCAAATGCACTTGATGAACTAATACCTAATTGGAAAGAACTCAATGCTCCATTAAATGTACCTGTAAAAAAAGACAAGTTATTATTTCTTTTAAAAAATATTGGCATACCAATTCCTTCATTTGTTATGCCCCCAATGAATAATCATGGAAATTATGTAATTAGTCTAGGAAACTTATGTAGATGGTTGGGTGAACAAGCTGAAAATCTTGGTGTTGAGGTTTTTCCAGGCTTTCCAGCAAGTAAATTATTAATAGAAGAAGATAAGGTTGTAGGTGTGCAAACAGGAGATATGGGAATCTCGGAAAATGGTGAATTAAAACCCGGCCATGAACCTGGAATCGAAATAAGAGCAAAACATACTATTCTTGGTGAAGGTTGTAGAGGTCATTTAGGGAAACAAATTATCAACAAATTTAATCTTAACGAAAATAGAGATCCACAACATTATGGTATTGGATTTAAAGAAGTGTGGAAGATAAAACCAGAATTACATCAAGAAGGTTTGGTGATTCATACAAATGGTTGGCCAACATCTACTGACACACCATCAGGTTCATATTTTTATCACGGTGAAAATAATGAAGCTTATATAGGATATGTCATACCTTTAGATTATAAAAATCCACATCTCAGTCCATTTGATGAGTTTCAAAAATGGAAAACTCATCCATCAATAAAAAAATATCTAGAAGATGGTGAAAGATTATCATATGGAGCAAGGGCTTTAATAAAAGGTGGTCTTCAATCTTTACCAAAAATGGAATTTCCTGGCGGTCTTCTAATTGGTGATAATGCCGGAACATTAGTATTTTCTAAAATTAAAGGTTCTCATACTGCAATGAAGTCAGGTTTAATTGCAGGAGAGCATGTATTTGATTTGTTACAAAATAATGCATCATCAACATTTGATGAAAAGATAAAAAATTCATGGATTCATAAAGAGCTTCATAAATCTAGAAATTTTGGACCTATTTTTCATAAGTTTGGTGCGCTTCTTGGCGCGGCATTTAATGCAATAGATCAATTTATTTTTCGAGGTAATTTGCCCTTTACTCTAAACCACCCTACTCCTGATCATGCATGTTTAAAAAAAGCAGATGAAATGCCACAAATTGAATACCCAAAACCAGATGGGGTATATTCATTCGATAAACTCTCATCAGTATATCTATCAAATACTAATCATGAAGAAGATCAACCTTGTCATTTACAACTAAAGGATCCAACAATACCTATTAGTGTAAACCTTCCAATGTATGATGAGCCTGCACAAAGATACTGTCCAGCTGGAGTTTATGAAGTTGTGAGCAAAGACAATGAAAATAAATTTGTTATAAATGCCCAAAACTGCGTTCATTGTAAGACATGCGATATTAAAGACCCATCACAAAATATAAACTGGGTAAGCCCTGAAGGACCTGGAGGACCTAATTATCCAAATATGTAATGAATAGATATAACTTTGCAACAGCTCTATTTTTATTGATGTTAAATTCTTGTTCTTCAATTGAAGAATCTAGTGCCATAGTTAAAGAATCTAAAACCATAGTAGAAAAAGATTTAGTTGTTCAAATTGATGAAAATGAGAAATTTATTCAATATTTAGAATCTGATTGGGAAAAAACTTTAATAAATAACCCCCTTTTTGCTACATATACTGGAGATAAAAGATTTAATGACAAGATTAATCCAATAACTATTGATCAATTTAATAAAGATAGAAATCTAGACTTAGAATCATTAGCTAAGCTTAATAAAATTAATCCTGATAAATTAAGTGATGACAATAAACTTAATTACAATCTTAAAAAATTTGATATTGAAAGTGATCTTAATCTCAGTCAGTTTCCTATTTATTACCTTAGGCTAAATCAACGAGGTGGAATTCAAAGCTTCTATGAAACGGGTAATCGTTTGGTATATCAATCTAAAAAAGATTATTACGATTGGTTAAGTAGATTAGAACAGTTTTCAGAAAATATACTAACTTTCTTGGATATTAATAAGCAGGGATTAAAAAATGGATATACACAGCCCAAGTTAGTAACTCGAGGTGTTGTTGCACAAATAGATGCAATTATTAATTCTGATATTGAATCAAATCCCTATTTAAAAGTTTTTTTACAAGCAGATGAAAACATATTAGCGCCAATGGAAAAAGAAGAATTGATAGATAAAGCAAAAAACTTAATCATTAATGAAATTAATCCAGCATATGAAGAACTTAATAATTTCTTAAAAAATGATTATTTAGTTAACTCAAGAGATTCGATTGGTATAAAAGATATACCTAATGGCAAACAATACTATGAGGAATTAGCTAGGCACTTCACTACTACAGATCTTACACCTGATGAAATTCATGATATTGGACTTAAAGAAATTGAACGTATCAGAGGAGAAATGGAAGAAATTATTAAATCGGTAAATTGGGATGGTGATTTTAATTCATTCCTTAACTATTTAAGAACTAGTCCAAGATTTTATTATGATAATCCAGACGATCTTTTTGATGCGTATTTAATTATGTCGAAAACAATCGATCCATTATTACCTAAGTTATTTAATGTTTTTCCTCGAGCGCCGTATGGAGTTATACCAATACCTTCAGAGTCAGCTCCATTCACAACAACAGCATATTATAATAGCCCTAGCCCTGGAAGGCCGGGTTACTTTTATGCAAACCTCTATAAACCCGACTCAAGACCCAAGTATGAAATCCCTGTCCTGACAGTCCATGAAGCTGTTCCAGGCCATCATTTCCAAATATCAATTGCTCAAGAGCTAGAAAATGTTCCTACATTTAGAAAATATCAAGGAATAACTGCATTTGTTGAGGGTTGGGGTTTATATAGCGAAGAACTGGGTGAATACATAAATCTTTATGATGATCCGTATGATAAATTTGGACAACTCACTTATGATATGTGGCGGGCAATAAGATTAGTTGTTGATACGGGCATGCATTACAAAGATTGGACTAGAGAAGATGCTATTAATTTATTTATAGAAAATTCAGCTAAATCTATTTTAGATATCGAAAATGAAGTCGACAGATATATTGCATGGCCAGGACAAGCTCTTGCATATAAGATAGGCCAACTAAAGATTTTAGAACTTCGAGAAAGAGCTGAGATAGAGCTTGGAGATAAATATGATATCAAAGACTTTCATGATGAGGTATTAAAAAGAGGATCATTACCTCTAGATTTACTTGAGTATTATATTGATGAATGGATCAATGAAACTTTAAATTCTTAGACCTTCTACATTTTTCACTACAATAAATTACATTTTCCCATTCTTTTTTCCATTTCTTCCTCCAAGAAAATGGTTTTTTGCAAACAGGACATGTTTTTATTGGTAAGTGTTTTTTATTATGCAATTTTTCCTATTATGTGATTTAAGTTACGGCTAGGTACATATAATGAATTATTCTCAATAAAATCATTTTTTAATGCATAGTCAATTAAGTTGTAATAAGTATTTCTATCAAAAAATCCATCAATATTATTTCTAACATGAACTATTGGTATAGATGATTCATTATCTTTAATTAATTTAGTTGTATTAGTTTTATTTAAAATAAAATCGTAATCAAAATTTGTTGATAGAAGTATATAGTTATCTAAAAAAGTATAATCAATAATTTTATAAGGCGCTAACTCGACTTTTAGAGGAACCTTCTCATGTGGAGTTATTAAAAAATATTCGTCCTCATCTTTTCTAATTACTGTCGAAAATAATTTTGTAAGTTTGAAATTTTTAATTGGAGAATCGTTATAAAACCAATTACCTTGTCTATCTATATAAAATTCTTGACCCTCACATAATTTAGGATTCCATAAATGTACAGGTGGAAAATCTTTATCGTGACCTTTTAAATCTTTTGTAATTTTAGTAATACTCATAAATTGATCTAATTAAAATAAATAAAGCTATAAAACATAAAACTAATGACATTATTGATGATAAATATTTATTTGAATACATGTTAAATGCTTTATTTTTTGACACTGTAAATATATAACTTAAAAAAATGAACCAAAGACTAGACGTTAATGCAAAATAAATTGGAAAAATATAAAAATAAATATCAATCATATCTTCAATTAAAAAACTAAATAGAGATACAAAAAATAAAAATGCCTTCACATTAAAAACGTTTGTAATAAGTCCAATTAATATACTGTTCTTAGGCGTTGATTTTGAATCATTATTAATATTTTCAGATTTAGAAATTAACATATTTATTCCTAAATACATGATATAGACACTTCCAATGATGCTTATTATGAACTTATAAAGTTCATTTGAAGTAATAATTAATGAAATACCATTAATTGCTAATAAACAATGTAAATAAATTCCAATACCGATTCCAACAGCAGTCTTGAAACCTTCATTTCTTCCATATAATGAAACTTGTCTAATAACTATTGCAGTATCGGGACCAGGACTGGTTAAAGCAATAAGATGCATAATTGCAGACGATAGGAACATGGCTAGTTAATTACCGTGGGTTCGATATCTAGTGAGATATTAAAAGTTTTCATAACAACTTCTTTTATGTTATTTGCAAAATTTAAAATATCTTTTTGTGAGGCTTTTCCATTAGAAATTAGTATTAGTGCATGCTCAGAATAAATAGACACATTGTTATGATTATTTAAATCATCTTTAATAAGTTGTATTAATCTAGCAGCGCCAACTTTTACATTATTAGAATTGCGTTTCCAAATAATTAATTCATCCAATGAGAATTGATTTGTATTGATGTTTTCTTCTCTTATTGTTGGGTTCTTAAAAAAACTTCCAGCATTTGGAATTGAATTAGGATCTGGCAAAATAGAGTTTCTTATATTAATAATTATTTTTGAAGTATCACTCAGGGATAGTTTTGATGCATTAAGATTATTTTTTTTAATGTAATTTTGTAGTGAATCATATTTAAGATTCAATAATTTAGGCCTGTTTATATGAAAATCAATATTATAAATAATATAAGGTTTGTCTCTTAAAGAAGAATTTCTATATGAAAAGTTACAATCTGAATTAGATAAACTTATTAGCTTGTTTTTTTTATAATCAAAACAATCTATTTTTGAAATTAACTCAGAAACATCTTGACCATATGCACCAATATTTTGAATTGGAGATGCTCCTACACTTCCAGGAATAAGTGATAAGTTTTCAAAACCGTATATATTATTCTCAACCATCTCTTCAACAAAATTATGCCAATTAACCGATGAGCCTACTGAAACTATACATTTACTTTTATCGTACTTGATATGATTAAATCTTGGTTTGATAACAATGCCATCATAATAATCATTTGGAACTATATTTGTGCCCTCTCCTAGGATAAATATTGGTTTTTTTTGTTCATTTATAAAATCATAAAGTTTTTTAAATTCTGATATTTCATTTATTTCAATAAAATATCTGCATTTTGAATTAATTCTTAAACTATTAGCTATATTGTGATCAGATAAAATATTCATTTATTAAGTAAATAATCTGAAGCAGCCTTTAAATCATCTTCAGTATCGATACCATCAGGTATGTATTCATTATAGTGAGAAACATATATAGAATAATTATTTTCTAAGAATCTTAATTGTTCTAACTTATACTTTAATTCATTTTTTGTTGGATCAAGATTAACTAAGTGATTTAATGTTTTAAAATTATATCCATATATACCAACATGTCTTTTGGGATTTTTAATACTTCCAGTTCTAACAAAAGATGTTGCGTAGTTATTATTGTCAATTTCTACAAGAACGCAATTTGGATTTTTTAAGTCTTCATCAGAAGAAATATTAGTTGATACGGTTATTACATTAGATAAATTTTTAAAATAATCATTAATCACATTAGATATTAATTCATTCGGTAAAAAAGGTTCATCTCCCTGTAGATTTAAAATAAAAGTATTATCATCTAAATTTAATTTATTGGCAGCCTCACACACTCTATCTGTACCTGATATATGTTCAGGTGAGGTCATAACAACATTGTTAGTTATTTGTTTTAAATTATCTTTAATCAAACCTGAATCTGTTGCTACATATACATTTTCTGTAATATTTAGTGCGTTAATTACAACTCTTTGGATTAGAGTCTTTCCATTAATATCTAGAAGTGGTTTATTTTTAAGTCTAGTTGACCCTATGCGAGATGGGATAATGATGCAAATTTCATCTCTATTCATTATTTAAGATAGATTTTAATCTTTTATCTATATTCTCAATAAATTTATTATTTACATCTGCATCTATTGTTAAATACCAAATCTTATTATTATCAAAGTCTTTGCATTTAGATGCATCCTTTTCAGTCATAACAATGGGCAGGTGGTCTAAATAATAAATATCACTTGAAAGAAAGTTGTGATGATCAGGAAATGGATGCCTGTTTATATCAAATCCTAATTTTTCAAGTAAATCAAAGAACCTACCAGGATTCCCGAGTCCTGCAACTGCATGTATTTGTTTGTGCATTGGCCAGTTTTCAACTGAATATGATTTGCCGGATTTTAAATGTACAAATTTTGATGGGCTTATACTCATCAAATACTCATTTTCTTCAGTTGGACCACTATTGTTTACAATAAAATCAACAGATTGAAGTCTTTTTTTAGACTCCCTTAAAGGCCCAGCGGGAAAAGTCAAACTATTACCAAATCTTCTTTTTCCATCAATAACTGCAATTTCGATATCTCTTCCCATTGCATAATGTTGCAATCCATCATCCGAGATTATTACATCACAGTTATGATTCTTTATGATTGTTTTAACTGCTCTAACTCTATTCTTATCAATATAGAAAGGTATATTTAATTTAGCTAGAATTTGAGCCTCATCACCAGTATTTTTTACTGGGGTATCTTCAGTAACTTGTAATGTTTCTTTGAATTTCCCACCGTAACCCCTACTAACTATTCCTGGCTTATAACCTCTTTTAATTAATTCTAGTGCTATATGTTTAACTAAAGGAGTTTTTCCAGTTCCTCCAATTGTAAGATTACCAACGACAATAATCGGTATGTCTGATTCAAAAGACTCATACTGATTATTTAAGAATTTCTTTCTTCTTCTGTTAGTAATAAATGAAAATATTAAAGAAAACGGATAGAGTAAATATAACCATAAACTTTTTTTATACCAGCTATCAACAACAAAGCTTGTTGAAGTTTCATTTTCATACTCAGGCATAAATAATTGAGTTGTTTTTGTTGAAGGTAAAGTGGTTTTAGCTGAGTCTTCAAATTTATTTTTATATAGTGAATGGTATATTGATTTATTGTCAATTAATTCTTGATGAGAACCAGACTCTACAATTTCGCCGTTATCTAGGACAATAATTTTAGAGGCGTTCTCAATGGTTGATAGCCTATGTGCAATAACAATAGTTGTTCTGTTTGTAATTAGTTTTTCAAGGGCTTCTTGTACTATTAGTTCAGATTCGGTATCAAGTGCAGAAGTAGCTTCATCTAGAATAATTATAGGAGAATCTTTATAGAATGCTCTAGCTATCGCCAATCTTTGTCTTTGACCTCCAGAAAGCAGTACACCATCATCTCCAATAATAGATTCATATCCTTCTGGTAAATTGTTAATAAATTCTTCACATCCAGATAATTTTGCTGATTCTTTTAATTTGTCAACGTCTATAGATTCATCTCCATAGGCAATATTTTTTGCAATTGTGTCATTAAATAATGATGGTGATTGATTAACTATTGAAATTGAAGAACGCAAATGAGCTAAGCTAAATTCAGAAACCGGAATATTATCTATTAATATTTCACCAGTTGAATGATTATAAAATCTTGGAATTAAATTTGCGATTGTAGATTTTCCAGATCCAGATTTACCTACAATTGCAACTGTTTCATTTTTATTAATTGTAAAATTAATATTCGATAGTATTTGTGTGCCCGTTTCATATGAAAAATCTATATTTTTGAATTCAATATTGCCATCTATTTTAATATCATTAGTTCCGTTATCTTTTTCAATTTCTTGGTCTAGTTGATCAAAAATTTCAGTAGCAGCAGCCAGTCCCTTTTGAACAATCATATTAATATTAGATAGCTGTCTAATTGGTTTTGCCATAAGTCCAGCAGCAGTAAAAAATGCAACAAATGTTTCTGCATCTAGTGATATTCCTAGTTTTGCACCAAGTGCAAAATAGGCAACTATAGATAATGATATTGATACAAGAACTTGAATAATAGGTGTTGCCATATTTCCAGTTGCTTCTAGCTTCAAGTTTTGATTTCTATTTGATTCATTAGCAACGTGAAATCTTGAGTTTTCATAATCTTGAGCATTGAAACTTTTGATCTCAACATGGCCATCAACAGCTTCAGAGGCAATATGTGTGACATCTCCCATAGCTGTTTGAATTTTTGTAGCTAATTTTTTTAATCTTTTACCGGCAACATAAACTATAAATGCTATTAGTGGCGCTGTCCCAATTAATAGTAATGTTAGCTTAAAATTTAGTATCAAAAGATATATAAATAGTCCGATTAAAAGAAAGCCTTCTCTTATAAGTGTTTTGACGGCATTTGAGGCTGCACCTGAAACTTGGGTGGTTGTAAAAGTAATCCTATTTATTAATTGGCCTGATTGATTTGAGTCAAAATAAGATTTTGGTAGATCATGTAATTTATGAAATAACTCAGCTCTTAAATCCCTAACTATTCCAAATCCAACTACAGACATAAAATAATTTCCAATAAAAAATCCAATACCCCTACCTAATGCGATAAAAATTAATGATAGTGCTAATAGTGAACTAAAATTTTCTTCTTCAGAGTTGATAAATCCAATAATTCTTCTTATCCATTCAACAGCAGCAATATCAGCAAAAGCAAAGCTAATAAAACCAAAGACACTTATAAGAAAGGACCACTTATATCTGAAAGTATAACCAAGTAATCTTTTTAAACTTCCTTTTTTCATTTTTCTATAGTTCTAATTTGAACTTCATTAAAGCCATACTTATTTAATATATCCATTATCGTAATAACCCATATATGCAAAGAATCAGACTCAGCACTAAGAATTATAGAATCATCAGTTAATTCTAAATCAAATATTGCTTGATCAATTTTATTTATATCCTCTATGTTAAATACATCATTATTTATATATATGCTGCCATTATTAATAATTACAATCTCATTAACAGATTGGACAGCTTTATATTGAAATGATTCAGTCTTTGGTAGGTCAAGTGAAAGGAATTGTGATTCGCCAACTTTTGAAGTTACAACAAAAAATATAACTAGTAAAAAAACAATATCTATAAGAGGCGTTATTTCTATTGAGAATGATTTTTTTTCATCTGTTACAAATTTCATTTGTTAATAGTATCTATAAATTCAGAAACCTCTTTTTGAAGAGTAATAAGAAGATAAGTAATCTTTTGTTCGAAATATCTATGAAGAACAAGACCGGGTACTGCGATCAAAAGACCAAATGCAGTTGTTATCAAGGCTTGTGAGATACCTGCTGCTAAAAGATCAGGGTTAGCACCGGATGACTCTGTCAAACCTGTAAATGCAGTTATCATGCCAACTACAGTGCCAAGAAGACCAAGTAATGGACTGATAGTAGCAATAGTTCCAAGCATAGATAACCTTCTCTCTAGATTGTATTTAACTTCTAAAGCCTTTTCTTCTATTTTTGATTCTAAGTTTTCTCTAGGAAGATTTTTGTATTTAATACAGTTAATTAATAAAAAACCAAGTGATGATAAAGATGATATCTCTATTGTTTGTTTTTTTGTCATTAAATTATTTTCTAATAGATTTTTTATTTGTTTTGAAAGGCCTTTTGGTGCAACCAGCCTATTTTTTAGAAACCATGATTTTTCAATAGAAATACTTATTATTAAAATGCTACATGCCAATAATGGCCACATAAAAGGTCCGCCAGCTGATATAAATTCATTCATTTCTATAAGTCTATTCGTGCATCAGAAAGTACGTGTACTTTACTAAAAGCTTTTATAAACTCATTATCATGAGTAGCTGTTATTAAAGCAACACCATAATTATTTGATATATCAATAATAAGGTCTTGAATAATCCTTGCATTATCTCTGTCCAAATTTCCTGTTGGCTCATCAAGGAATAGAAATTTAGGTTTATTCGTTAGAGCTCTTGCTATAGCTGCTCTCTGCTTTTCACCACCTGATAACTTCCATGGAAGATGATCTTTTCTATCGATAATATTTAAATTATGCATAATTTCATGAATCTGATTTTTCATATCATTGTTATATGTTCCATTAAGCATAGCAGGTATTGATATATTTTCTTCTATTGTTAAATCTTCGAGCAAATAGTGAAATTGGTAAACAAAACCAAAATTTAATAATCGAATTTTACTTAGTTTGTTTAAAGAGATATTAGATAAATCATCTCCATTATATACAACCGATCCATTTGTTGGTTTGTCTAGTCCTGCCATTATATGAAGGAGTGTAGACTTCCCTGCACCAGATTTTCCCGATATTGCAATTTTTTCAGATTCTTCAATTTCTAGATTAATATCTATTAGTACGTCAAGGGTCTCATTATTAATGACAAAAGATTTTGATAAATTTTTACAATTTAATTTATTCATGTCTTAGTATTTGAACTGGATTTAATTTAACCGCTCTTAAAGATGGAATTAGAGACGATAATAGACTAATACCAAATGATATTAGACATATTATTAGTATCTGTTTGTAATCAATATAGTATGGAAAATAATTTATAAAATAAGCTTCAAGAAGGTTTCTATCTAAAATAGATTCTAAAAAAGTAATTATATTTGTAAGATTTAGCGTAAGAACAAAGCCTAATAAAACACCAAAAATAATACCAATTAAGCTGACTATAAATCCTTGTGTAAAAAATATTAATATTATCTGTTTAGAACTAGCTCCTAAGGTTAATAAAATACCTATTTCCCTCTCTTTTGATTTAACAGTCATGATTACTGTAGATAAAACTAATATTGAAGCTACTGCTACAATCAAAAATAACATTAAACTGATTAATAATTTTTCAAACTTTATTGCTTCAAATAGAGTTCCATGAGTTGATTTCCAGGATGAAAAAATTAAATTATCTCTATTTAGATTTTCTATTAAATTTTTGCTTATATTATCTGCTTGAAATAAATTATCTGTTTTTATTCTTATGGACAACGTTTCATCTAAATCTATATTTTTTAACTTTTGTGCTGTCTTATGAGAAACCAATGTCATGGTTTGATCTATTTCTGTTCTGAGTTCATATATTCCAACTATCTGAAAATTAACCGAAGTTGGATATGAGCCAATTAAAGAGGTTTTAATATCCGAAGTAGTAATATTTATTTTATCGCCAACATATACACCAAGGTTAGCTGCTAACAAAGAGCCTATAATGATTGAGTTACCAGTATCAAGATTTGATAGATTACCTACAAGCATATAATCAGGAATAATTGACATGCTTTCTTCCTTCTTTGTATCTATACCAATTATATTTATACCTTTACTATTATATTGAGAAGATACAAGTCCTTGAAGGGATATATAAGGTGATGCCTCTAATATATTTTTTTCATTTTTTATATCATTTACAAGTTGATCATAATTTTTAATTGGATCATCTGAATAGATGACCGAATGAGGGATAACACCTAAGATTCTATTTTCTAGCTCTTTCTCAAAGCCATTCATTACTGAAGTTACAACAATTAGACTTGAGATACCAATCATTAAACCAATGATTGCAAGGAAAGTTGTAAAAGAAAATATACCTCCTTTATTAGATCTAAGGTATTTATAACCTAATTTCAGAGATATGGAAGCCACAAAACTATTTCATTAATTTTTTTAAAACTTTTTCAATATCACCCTTATAAGGAGGTCTAACAGCATCAAAGACTTTATCAAGCTTTGAACCTATATCTTTATAATAAGCTCTTGGGTTAGAAAAGTTTTTAAAACCATCAAAAGATTTATATCTACCCATTCCTGAAGGCCCAACACCTCCAAAAGATAAATCATTTTGCTGAAGATGACTTATTACATTATTTACTGTTACTCCACCAGATGATGTTTTATTTAGAAGCTCATCTTCTTCAGATTTATTATCTCCAAAATAATACAATCCTAAAGGTCTATCTTTAGAATTAATTAAAGCAGTAGCCTCATCAATATCATCATATTCAACAACTGGTAAAAGTGGTCCAAAAATTTCTTCTTGCATTATCTTCATATCATCAGTTGTGTTGGTAACAATGGTTGGTGGGATTTTATAGAATTCCTGTTGAGAAAAATCTTCATTTGAGGGATTAATTTCATCAACATGTGCTCCCTTTTCAATTGCGTCATCTAGTAGGTCTTTTAATCTGTCATAGTGTTTTTCATTAATTATAGATGTGTAGTCATCGTTGTCTTTAAGTGAAGGAAAATACTCAGATACTGCAATTTTACTTTCATTAACAAAATCTTCTTTTTGATCTTTATGAATCACAACATAATCTGGAGCTAAGCAAATTTGTCCAGCATTAAGTGTTTTACCAAACATTATTCTTTTTGCAGATGTTTTTAGATCAGCTGATTTCCCTATAACAACTGGAGATTTTCCTCCAAGTTCTAATGTGCAAGGAACTAAATTTTGTGATGCGGCATTCATTACATGCTTAGCAACTGATCCACCACCTGTATAAAGAAGATGGTCAAATGTTAGTTTTGTGAATGACTCGCCTACTTCAGGCCCACCTAGAAAAGTTGCAAACTCATTCTCATCATAAGCTTTATCACATAAATCTTTTAAAAGCTGAGATGTTATAGGTGTATGCTCACTTGGTTTATGCATGACTTGATTACCTGCAGCAAATATTGAAACTAGAGGAACAAATGCTAAATTAACAGGAAAATTCCACGGCGATATCATTCCAACTGTGCCAAGAGGCTCATATTTAATATATGATTTTGCACCTAAAAGTCCAAATGGAAAATTCGAGGATTTTTTTTCAGGTTTACTCCATTTTTTTACATTTTTAATTGCAAGATTAATAGCCGGCATAATGCCATATATATCAGATAACATAGATGCATTTTTTGATCTATTTCCAAAATCAGAATTTAAAGCATCAATAAAGTCATATCTATTATCCATGATCAATGATTTTAATCTTTGAAGTCTATCGATTCTTAAATCTACTGATGGAGCACCATTTTTAATAAAAAATTCCTTCTGTAGTTTTAAGATTTGATTCATTTGTTCATAACTACTCATTATTATCTCCTTGGCTAACTTCTATCTGCTTTATCTTTATTATTAGCATTTCTAATTAATTTTCTCATATTTTCCCAGTCTTCGTCAGATAATTTATCAAGTTGTGAAAAAGTTCCTCCACCAGTTAAATATTGGGCTCCATCTAGACCAATTGTTTGACCTGTTAAATATTCACAACCATCTGCCATTAAGAAAGTAGCCAGATTTTGTAATTCAATCATTTCTCCAACTCTACCCATTGGAACGGCACTCATCATCCCATCATCATTATTATTACCTGGATTTAGTCTTTCCCATGCTCCTTTTGTTGGAAATGGACCTGGAGCTATACCATTAACTTTTATACCATATTTGCCCCATTCAGCTGCTAAAGATTGAGTCATTGCATGAATACCAGACTTTGACATAGCTGATGGAACTACATATGGAGATCCAGTCCACACCCATGTAGCTAATATATTTATTATTGAGCCTTTATGCTTATGCTCAATCCACCTTTTACCAACTGAATGAGTGATATAAAAAGTACCATGAAATACAATATTGGCTATAGCATCAAAACCTTTATGCGATAAATCTTTTGTTGGAGATATAAAATTTCCAGCTGCATTATTAACGAGGCCGTCTAGAGGTGCATTATCAAAGATAGATTCGATATAGTCCTCTACATCTTTTGAAGCTCTTATATCTAGAGTTTGATAATGAACATTTGTTTTATATTTATCAATTATTTCTTTTGCTGTATCTTGAAGGACGTTCTCTCTTCTTCCACATATATAAAGTTCAGCACCATGTTTTGCGAAATGACTTGCCATCTCTTTTCCAAGCCCAGTCCCACCTCCAGTTACCAGAATCCTTTTGTCTTTAAGTAGATCATTTTTAAACATATTTATAAATTCCTATTTAATAATATCAATAATAGCATCAGCCCATAAATCTGAATAATTTAATGATTCAACATAATCTAGATTTTTACCACCTACATTTTTAAATAACTCTGCATACTCATCACCAATTTCAATTATTGTTTCTAAACAATCTGCTGTAAATGCTGGTGAGAAAACTAGCACATTTTTATGCCCCTTTTTGGGTAATTCTTTCAAAACTTGGTCAGTAAATGGAGTAAGCCATTTATTAGTGAGTCGAGATTGGTATGTTACTTGATAATCATTAGGTTGAAGATTTAATCTATTAGCTAGAATTTTAGTTGTCTCATATGTAGTTGCTTTGTAACAAAACTTATTTGATTCTGAAATTCCTAATTCGCAATTATGGTCACTACATAGAGACTCTGGATAAACATTATCGACATGGCTATTAGGTATTCCATGATAACTAAATACAATCTTATCGTAAGATTTAATATCAAATTTAGATGCTTTATCAACCCATGCATCAATAAATTTATCATTATCATAAAATTGATTTATAAATTTTATATTAGGAACTACCCATTTTTTTGAGATTATCCTTGATATCTCTTGATAAACCGAACCTGTTGTAGCCGAAGCATAGTGAGGAAAAAGAGGTAGTACAATAATTTCATCTGGATTTTTTTCTAATATATTATCGATCACTTTTTCAATTGATGGGTTTTGATAGCGCATTGCAAAATAAACATCATATTCATTTTGTTTGGTAGTTAATTTCTTCGATAACTCAATTGTGTTATGAAGTAATGGTGATCCTGTATCTTTGTCCCAAACTTCTTTATAAACTTTTGTTGATGAAAATGATCTAGTGGGGCAAATGATAAAATTTACTAAAAAAAATCTTAATATGGGGTTGATGTTTATTACACGCCCATCCATTAAGAATTGTCTTAGATATTTAAAAACACTAAAGTAAGATGGTTTATCAGGGGTTCCTAAATTTACCAAAAGTAATGCTTTTTTCATATTAAACTCGATTTTCTTATTGTTGGATGAAATATTATAAATAATATCAATCCTATACATAAGATTGAACTGAAATAATACAAGTATGAAGGGTTAATTGCGTATATAGGCATAGCAATAAATGGTGTTGTCATATGACCAATTGGAATAACTGAGCCAAGATAGCCAGCTGCAGAGCCTTGATTCTCGGGACTTTGAGCTAGTGAAAGTGAGGATGCTAATGCTGGTCTAGTCATTCCAAAACCAAATCCAAGGATAATAATTGAAAGATAATAAACAGAGATGGATTGAAAGAAAGCCATAGTTGAATATGAAAAAACTAACAACAATGTGCCAAACAACAATAAATTAAAATTTTTCATTGGGAATGTGTCAGTAAAAAGATATTGACTGACAATTGTAGATATAGATAAAAGCGCAAACGTCATACTAATAAGAGTTGGTAAATCGTCAAACTCTCTAAATAAGTCTGTAATATAAAAACCTATTGATTGTATTAATGATGCCTGACATAAACTTAAAACAGCTGCATATGCTAAAAAAGGTAGAATAGTTTTTGAGTACCATTTTATTTTAATGGTATTTTTAGCATCATCTTTTTTTATAGATGTATTATTTACTTCTTTGTATATTCCAAAAGCTGCAATTAATGCCAGAAATGAAAACACGTAAAACGGTGTTTCATTTGTAATTAAAAATAAAAAACCTCCTATTAATGGTCCTACAACCGTACCAACTAAAAAACTTGCCTCTAAACGCGCAAATTTTACAGTTCTTTTTTCCTTCGATGAGGTATCTGCAATATAGGCGAATGATGCGGGTCTTGAGGCAGAGCCAACTAATCCATTTAACAACCTTCCAAGAACAAGTGCTGGAAATAAGTAGACAACATCTAAAATATTCCTTTCTACAAGAAAAAGAGGTGTAATTAAGGCTATTAATGAAATTGAGTAGCCAACTAGACCTAATACAGCAATATTCCTTCTTCCATATTTATCACTTGTCCTCCCCCAAAAAGCGCTTGTTAATGCCCATGCAAAAGCGGATATAGCAAATATTGACGAAGTTTGAACCTCAGAAAGACCAAGATCTCTTGCAAGAGGTGGAACCAAGACAAAAACAAATGACTGTCCTAATCCGACTGTAAATAGGCCAAATTTTAACCATGAAGATCCTGAAATAGACATCAGGATATTCTTTTTATTCCTATAACTTCTCTGATTTCAGATATTTTTTCTTGTGCTAATAATCTAGTTTTTTTAGAGCCATCTGATAAAACATCATTAATATAGTTCTTATCTTTAATTAAATCCTCATAACGCGACCTAATAGGTTTTAATTCGGCGTTAATTGCATCAAATAGTATTTCTTTAGCTTCGCCCCATGATATGCCGTTTTCATATTGCTTTTTAAATTCAGAAACAGAGTTGTCATCTGCAAAATTTTTATATAAATCAAAAACAGTACAATCATCTGAATTCTTAGGAACACCCGGTTCAAGTGAGTTTGTTACTATTTTCATAACAGATTTACGTAACACTTTTTCATCTTCTAATAGAGGAATTACGTTTCCATAAGATTTGCTCATTTTTCTTCCATCTAATCCTAAAACAACTTTCTCATCATCTTGGATTATAGGTTCAGGTAAGGTTAATAAAGGTTTATACAAATGATTAAATCTTGCAGCTATATCTCTAGTCATTTCTAAATGTTGAATTTGATCTGAGCCGACAGGCACATGAGTCGAATCAAACATTAATATATCAGCAGCCATTAAAACTGGATAAGAGAATAGGCCCATAGAGATACCTTTATCAGCATCTTCCTTGTTTAATGCCATTGCAGCTTTGTATGCGTGCGCCCTATTCATTAATCCTTTAGCAGTAATGCAATTTAATATCCAAGTAAGTTCTAAAATTTCTGGTACATCAGATTGTCTGTAGAAGAAAGTTTCTTTTGGATCTAAGCCGCATGATAGCCATGCAAGTGCGATATCCTCAACCGATTTTTCAATTTTATCTGAATCTTGATTTTTAATTACAGCATGATAGTCAGCAAGAAAAAAAAACGACTGATCTTCACTATTTGCCATTTTTAATGCAGGTCTTATCGCACCTATATAATTTCCTATATGCGGTGTACCAGTGGTTGTAATTCCTGTTAGAATTCGTTTTTTCATTTAGTATAATTATAAACATCATATATAAATATTGTGGAAACTAGTAAAGATTTATTTAAAGAGTTAGAAACAGCTGAAAAGCTGTTTTCTGATGGATCAATTAAAACTGCTCAAAAGAAAGTAAGAAATGTTTTTAACAAAACAAAAAATATTAAAAATATTCCAAATAAATTAAGACACAAATTAAATGCAGCAATAAATAAATCAAAATATTTTGATGATATTTCAGCATTTGCAACAAATCCTAAAAGAGATGAGTTGATAACTATGGTTAAAGCTTTAATTGATAAGCCATTAAATAATCCTAGAAAACATGCTCATGCAATCCATGATATTCAAGGGCAATGGCAATTATTAGATTTATCAAGCAAGACTGCATCAAAAAATCAATGGCTAAGTTTTAATGAATTAACAAATAAAGCATGGGAATTTTGTAAAGAATACTTTGAAGAAATTAAAGAATTGAAACTTAAAAATGCGATTGAAAGAGAAAAAATAATTAATGAAATTAATCACTTTGTAAATGAAAACAACCATAAATCAAAATCAATAAAAGAACTTGTATTATATTTACGTCAAATATTTAAAAGATGGCAAGAATATGCACCTGTTTTAGATAAAGATCTAAATAGATTAAAGAAATTATATACAGATGCCAAGAAACCAATTAATGAAGAAATAATTAAACAAGAGCTAGCTAATAAACAAAATAAAGAACTATTAATTGTCAAAGTTGATGAAATTGATGATGATGACAATGAAGTTTGTATAAATAAATTTAAGGCATTAAAAGATTCATGGATGAAGATTGGTCCAGCAGGAAAGAAAAACGATATCAAATTATGGTCTAAGTTTAATAAATCTGCAGATAGATTTTTTGTTGAAAAAAAGAAGGCTATAGATGAAGAAATAAAACTACTTAAACAACTTACAAAAGATTTGGATGCAGACATTAAGTCTCTTAATGAAACGGAAAATAATCTTAAAAATTTTACAAATGTTAAAAATACCAAAGAGTTTAAAGAAATAAAAAATTTAATAGATGAAAAGAAATCTTTACAAATTAAAAAACAAAACGATGAAAAGCTTTCTAAATATAAAAATATATTTAATGCCCTTCTAAAAAAAGAATCTATTGGTGATATTAATAATAACTTTAAAGAGGCAGTTAATAAGTCATTTGAAAATACAAAATCTGATTTAGATGAATTGGTATATGCATGCGTAAAACTTGAGATTTTAGCTAATCTTGGATCTCTAAAAAAATATGATGATCTTCGAAAATCAATCCAATTAGAATTACTTCAAAATAAATTTAACAAAAATGATAAGTCTGAATTAAATGACCTTGATTCAATGGTTTGTCATTTCATAATAAATTTTTCTTCTCTCGACTCAGGAACAGAACACAAAAAATTATGGAATCGAATGACAAAATGCTTTGAAGTTCTTATTTAAGGCTTTTCATTGTTTCTTTATATTCGGATGATGATAAAGAGTAGCCTCTAAGACTTTTCATTATTTCTTTATGCCTGGATGATGATAATGAGTAACCTAGGAATATTATAAAAGGAACAATCATTAATAAAGTTGTTCCAGGCCCTTGAACTACCGCCAATGTGTAGCCCTGCTCAATTGATGGATTATCTTTATCAAAACCTATAAATGTAAGAACTAAGCCTGCAAAAAATGATCCTAGACCTGCATTTAATTTCTGCATAAATCCAACTGTTGCATATAAAATACCTTCTTGTCTTTTACCACTTTGGAGTTCAACCTCATCAGCTATATCTCCAACCATTGAATCTCTGACCATGATTCCCATTACATTTAATGTAATAAGAAAAACAAGAAAGAAACTTATAAAAAATACTAGTTCTAATGAGCCTTTTTCCGGCGTTAAGCCCAAGTTATACATGATGAATGCTGCTGGAGAAAACAAACCAACACCTGCGATTGCTATTAGTACAATAGTACGTTTTTCTAAAATTCTTACAATTCTTGGAGTTATAAAAAATGCTAATAGAGTTGCAATAAGATAAATAGGTAGGAAGTATTTAATTTGAGTAGCTTCAAATTCCCAAAAATAAGTGTTAACAAATAATGTTAAAGTATTAGCCAAACCCCAAGCTAAAGATAAAAATAAGTTACCAAAGAAAAATATTAAAAAGGCTTTATTAGTTATAGCAATTTTTAATTCTTTCAAAATTTCTATAAGTGCTATATTTCCTTGCCATTTTGATAACCCTTTAATTTCATCCCTTGTTGAAAAAGATGAATAGAGAACAGATGCTATCATGATGATGGCTCCAGTAAGTGCAAATGGAAACCATGCATCAGGGTTTAATTGACCTTTAGGGTATTCAGCAGTTGATGCAAAAAAGACACCATATCCTAAAAACGCATTACTAAGTCCCGCAACCCATCCCATCATCTCTCTCCATGACATTAGGAGAGTTCTTTCTTCGTAATCTTTTGTTACCTCTCCACCAAAAGCTCTGTGCGGCACATCAAAAAGTGTCATACCTATTCTGGTAAGAATTGTAAATAAAGTCATCCAAATAAATAATTCATTTTGCGTCATAGCCCAGTCTTGTCTGGGGGCAAAAAGTAGAATATATCCTACTGACATAGGTATAAATGAAATCATCATAAATGGATGACGCCTACCATATTTGGTGTTTGTCCTATCAGAAATAGTTCCCATTAATGGATCTGTTACTGCATCAACACATAACGCAATTAGAATTGCCAGTCCTGCCAAGCCTGAATTTAAACCAATGATATTGCTATAAAAGAATAATAAAAAGAACGTAAAAGTGTCTGTCTTAACTCCATTTGCAACAGCACCAATAGAATAATTAAATTTAAATTTATTAGTTAGCATTTTTTAAATTACTTATTTAGATGAATCAATAAGTCTTCTTTAAATTGATCAAATACTGGTGGTTCAATTAAATGCCTCATATCAGGTATTATTTTTAAAGTACTATTTTGAATATGTTTATGAGCTTTATGAGCATTTTTAACTTTTATGAGAGGGTCTTGAGCTCCATGAATTATTAATGTTGGAGCAGTTATAGTCTCAATTCTTTCTATTCGATTGGGAGATCCTAAAATTGCTGTTATTTGTCTTCCAAAACCAGTATCGTCTTTACCTGCTCTTTCTATTGAAGTTTTGGTATTTTCATAAAATTCAGTTGTGTTTAAATCTGTACCTTCGTAACCAATTTCTTTAAAAATTTTTCTAGTTCTTTCAATACGTTCATCCATTGATGCATCAGGATTTTTTGTTCTATTCATTAATAATTTTCTTACTTTTCTTGTTGGTCCATTAAAAGGAGATGGTGTTGAGGCTGTTGAAGCAATTAATGTAAAAGTCTTAACCTTTTCTGGATAATTGGCAACAAGTACTTGAGCTATCATTCCACCCATCGAAATACCTAAAACGTGGGCATTTTCAATATTTAACTCGTTTAAGACTGCAACTGCATCGTCCGCCATATCATCAATAGTATATTCAGATTTAACTTGCATTCTGAGATAATACCTTATGTAACTTCGAACAATTGTGCTATCTATTTTATCCTTTGAAAAAGCGTCACTTTCAATTCTAGAAGAAAGACCAGTATCTCTATTATCAAAAACAATTGGTCTAAAGTTATTATCAATAAGAAAATCAATTAAATGTTGAGGCCAATTTATTAATTGTCCCCCAAGCCCTTGGACTAATAAGATTGGCTCAGCATCAACAGGACCATAATCACGATAATATATTTCAATATCATTGTTTTTTGCAACGCCTTCCTCGTATGAATATAGACTCGAGTTTGTGAACATAATTATTAGAAAAATTATTTTTTTATATAAATGCATCTATTCTATCTTTAATATTTTGCCTTAATGTACCCCAAAAAAGCATGATATCAAAGGGATGAAGATCACCATTAAAGTATTTCATTTTCTTTATATTTTCTATTAATACTCCTTTAGCTTCTAGCAATCCTGATTCTTTATTAACCGAACATTTAAAACCTTGAATTCTTGTTAAACCAATAGATTTCTTAGATCCCGTATGTTCTACCCTAAGCCTATCAGTAAAATCATAATTTTGTGCCTTATTTATTATTGATTTATTTTTTTCATCTGAATGCCAATCATTATCGTTGGTCCATGAAAAAGGATTAGTAGAAATAATTTTTTGGCTCATTAATTCAACACTCCAACCTTTTGGTGTCCAAAAAAGAGTTTTTTCTCTATTTCTTTTAAATCCCTCAACAACAGAAGACCAGGAAACTATACAACCAGTATCATTAAAAGAAGATGATTTTTTTGTGTTAGGAAAAAGATCTGAATAATATTTTTCAGGAATGATATAACCAATAACATATGCGCAAACTAATTTAGTTTTGAGGTGCGTATTATCAATCATTTTATTTATTAACCTGTGTGCATGTAATGCTCCTTGACTGTGAGCTGCGATTATAAATGGCTTATCTTCATTTAAATTTTCAATAAAGAATTTAAAAGCAGATTCGATATCTGAATATGCGAGATCTAATGCACTTCTTCCATTGTTTTTAATGTCAAAAAAAGAATAGTAAGTTGCCTGTCTGTATTCAGGAGCATAAATATTACATGACTCATTAAATGCTGATGCTTGATTTCCTAACATAATTTCTGTTCTTTCATATGCTGACTTATTTTTATCCATATCGGAGTTCCAGTTCTTCTCATAAAATCCAGTAGGATGTATATAAAAAACATTAACTTCATTATTGTTTTTATTAACAACAAATGATTCGTCAGGAACATAAAACTGCTGACCATCAATATCTGGTAATGCTGCCCAATTCTTAAGGTTTGAATAATCTGGTTTTGTGGGGGTGTTAGATATATCGAAGTCGACTTCTGGTTTTATAAGCTCAAGGAGCTTAAATGTGCTTTTATCTGTCATTTAAGATTGCAGATATATAGACTTTTTAGGTTTCTGAAATAGTTCTTTTACCATTGGAATGAAAAAATCTAAATCTAGTGTGTCGTAATCAGGATCAAAACTATTTTGATCATATTTCTCACAAAACTCTCTACAACTTTCAAAATATGGGTTATCTTTATATTTATCTCTCATATTTTTATCTAAACCAAGAAACTCAAAAAAATAATAGCCTTGGAATATACCGTGATGTTTCACTATCCAGTAGTTCTCTTCAGATACAAAAGGTTCCAATATAGTTGCTGCTAATTCTGCGTGATTAGCAGGAGCAAGATTATCTCCTATATCATGTATTAGAGCACATACAACATATTCATTATCCTTACCATCTCTGTATGCTCTTGTAGCGGTTTGGAGGCAGTGTGTAAGCCTAGTGACCTGGAATCCACCATAATCATGCTCAAGCATCATTAAATGATCTATAACTTTATCTGCTAAATGGTCATAATCTTTTGCATTACTAGCAGCAATAATGGAGTAATCATCAGCGTCTCCATCTTTCATTTGAGTAAATTTTGCTCTCTGTTCAGACATATAAAAATTATATCTTAAAAAAGATTAATCTTGTATGTGAATTATTTTGTTTGTTGCAGATGCAACAGCAACAAGATTGCCATCCTGATAAAGTTCGCCAGTTGTAAATGCCACAGATTTACCTTTTTTTACGATTTTACCAATCGCTGTTGTTTTTATATTTGGTGAGCAGGACTTAAGAAATTTAACATCAATATCTAATGTTAAAGGTAATGATTTACCTTTAGATTCAAACATTATAAATTGTGACATACAAGCGTCTATCATACCAGTTACAAACCCACCTTGAATAATAGTTCCATTAGAATGTGTTAACTTTTCACTAGGCGTATATTCATTAATCCAAGCATCTTTGTTTTCATCATAAAATGCATTAGTAAAACCTAACATAGATAGAAATTCAGGAGCTTCTTGAAAAAATTCTTTAAGATCTTTATTCATATGTAATTGGCGGAGGGGGTGGGATTCGAACCCACGGTGCCGATGAAGGCACGACGGTTTTCAAGACCGTTACAATAAACCAGACTCTGCCACCCCTCCTATTGTAAATCGCTATTTTATAGGGTTTTTAAAACTTATCAATATGTTAATAAAAGCAAAAAATCCCCATACGACACGTATACGGCATTGATTTTGGCTATTTGTTAAAACAATATATTAAAACAACTTCTTTCTATTTTTTATCTCTTATGAAAGTAACTTGGTCGCCAACAACACTTGTTACAACTAAGGTATCTCCATCAATTAGTGACATAATCAAGGTTTCACTATTACAATAAATTGTAGAAGTTTTTTCTTTTGGTTTTTCGATAGTGCAAACTTCTGAAAATTCCCCATCTTCGAAAACACTCATTGCTGACACTCCAACATCAGCATCTATTTCTCCTATTTCAATCGTGACGCCAGATGAATCAACAATGGACCAGTTACCTTCAAAGCCGGGTGAACCACAAGCAGTTAAAAATACTAATGCTAAAAACGCATATAATTTATTCATAATTTTCTACTCTTTTAATTACTATATCAAAAATGCCATAAATTTGTGTTTTTTAAAAACATTTCTTAATGATAGGCGGACATGATAAGGTTAATAAGATATTTAGGTTTTTACTGATGCTTGAAATATTATTCAGGTTTTTTAAATAACAAGGTCATCCTATCACTCTCGCCAATTTCTAGATATTTTTCCTTATCTTTGTCTTTTAACCTTAATGATGGTGGTAATGTCCATACACCTCTTTCATAATTTTTGAGATCTTTTGGATTAGCATTTATTTCAGATTTATCTACTAATACAAAGCCATGTTTTTTTGCTATTGAAATAGCATAATCCTCAGTAACATAACCACTTTTTTTCATGGCATCAAGAGTTGTACCTGGATTAGCTCTGTGTTCCACTACACCAAAAATACCACCTGGTTTCAGTGTTTTATAACTATTTTCAAAAATTTTATCAATTTGTGGCCCAATCCAATTATGTAAATTTCTGAATGTTACTACTGCATCAACAGAATTCTTAGGTGCTAAATTAGAACTCAAGTCTACAATAGAGACATTATTATACATTTTGGAGCTTTTCATTTTTTTCTCAAAATTAGCTCTCCCTCTTTTAAAGTATTCTCTATCTGAATTAGAATCAAAATGTGCTGCAATAAGATTACCTGGTTCATGCAAATAGTTAGCAAATATTTCTGTATACCATCCCGAACCTGGAGATAGTTCGACAACAGTCATATCTGGCTCTATTTTAAAAAATGTAATAGTTTCATATGGATTTCTGTACTTATCTCTCATTACATTCTTTGGCGTTCTATCAGAACTATTGATAGCGCCCTTTAAATCATGTGCTTGTAAGAATGAAGGAATTGATAACAAAATTACCAATGACATAAATATATTTATTTTTTTCATTTATATATTTTAAAATATTTTAAATATAAAAGCTTTATTTAACTTACTTGAGGAAAGTATTAAGTTAAATTAAAATTTTTAATGTTTAAATAATCTAGTTATTTTTGTTTTTAATAAAAAAATAACTATATCTCAATGAAATTAATCAAAGCTGATAATTATCAAACCTGGTACATAGAAAATAATAATAAGTCTATCCTGATAGATCCTTGGTTAAGTAATAAATTACAACCAGAAAATTCTTTTTTTATTCAGAGAAATAAAGACAATATTACAGTTTTAAATCAGGAACAAATCGAAAAAGTTAATGCAATAATTATTACAGCTCCTTTTGAAGATCATCTTCATTTTGACACAATTAAAATGTTTTCTAATGAAATAAAAATTTATACCTCAAATATTGTAAAAAAAGTTTTAGTAAAGAATAAGATAAATAACCCAATTATTATTCTTAATGAAAATGGTCATATGATAAATTCAATAAAGGTAAAGTCTTTACCTACAAGTTATCCCTATTACAAGTCTACATTTTCTCTGCTCTTTGAAGATGAAGATCATAATAGAATTTTTCATGAGGGACATAGAGTCAATTTTAAATATATTCAAAGAAATAACATCAAAGCTGATATATCAATATTAACTGCAGAGGAAAGTAAATTATTTGGCTTTATCCAGCTTGGTATGAATTATAAAAATACCTTAAAAGCTACAGAATTATTAGAATCTAAGAAATTGTTTATAACAGGAAATTTTCCTAACAAAACGGAAGGCTTTATTAGTAAATTTTTGTATACAAAATCATTCAATATCGATGATATTACAAAAAAAATTGATACTTATATTAACGAGGGTGATACTTTTGTATTTAAATAACTTTGGCTATAGAGCTTAAGCAATGTTCTATATTTTGCTTGTTAGATGAGTGACCCATTAATCCGATTCTCCAGACTTTACCTGCAAGTGTTCCAAGACCAGCACCTATTTCAAGATTATACTCATTTAATAATTTAGATCTTGTTTTGGGATCGTCAATACCCTCTGGAATAAATATAGTATTCAATTGAGGCAATCTGTCATCCTTGTTAACCAAAAAATTTATTCCAATTTGCTCTAAGCCATCTCGCAATAAAACATGATTTTCTAGATGTCTTTTCCATGAATTCTCTATACCTTCTTCAGAAAGAATTAATAAAGCTTCATGTAAACCATATAAAGCATTTATTGGGGCGGTGTGATGATAAGATCGTGCTCCCTCACCTTCCCAATAGGACATGATTAAATTTAAGTCATGGAACCAACTTCTAACTTTAGTAGTTCTATTTTGAATTTTCTCTTTTGCTTTTTTAGAAAAACTTATTGGAGATAGGCCTGGAGATGCTGAAAGACACTTTTGAGTTCCAGAATAAACTGCATCAATTTCCCATTCATCAACTAATAAAGGTACTCCTGCTAATCCTGTAACAGTATCGACAATAGATAAACAGTTATAAGTATGTGCTAGTTTAGTCAGTGCTTCAGGATCAGATTTAACACCAGTAGACGTTTCAGCATGAACAAATGCAACTATTTTTGCGTCTTGATTTAGTTTCAAAGTTTCTTCGACTTTATTGATATCAATTTTTGTACCCCATTCGTCTTCTACCATAATTGGTATGCCACCATACCTCTCAACGTTTTCTTTCATTCGTTCACCAAAAAAACCATTTTTACAAATGATTACTTTATCGTTTTCTTCTACAAGATTAGCAAAACAACATTCCATTCCTGCCATGCCTGGAGCAGAAATAGCATAGGTAAGTTCATTTGTTGTTTGAAATGCATATTGAATAAGGCTCTTAACTTCATCCATCATTTTTATAAACACTGGATCTAGGTGACCAATTGTAGGCCTAGCCATAGCTTCAAGAACTCTAGGACTTACATCTGATGGTCCTGGTCCCATTAAAGTTCTTGATGGAGGTATAAAAGATTGAGATTTCATTTTAATAATAATACTAGAAATAAATTATTTTAATAGCCTGATGCTTGGCCATCTTTTCGACTATCTGATGCGCCTATATAGATATCATTTTTTATCATAATTGCCTGATATCCGCCAAAACCTCCTAAATCATATTGAAATTTATGACCAAATTTCTTTAGTTTTTCTACTTCTATTGAAGATATTCCTTTTTCAAGACTTAGGTATCCTCCATCAGTCATTATCTCACCTGTAGGTTGAGATGATCCAACGTGTCTAATTCTGGGTGCATCACCAGCTTCCTGTAAGTTCATTTCAAAATCAACTAAGTTCACAACTATCTGAACATGTCCTTGCGGCTGCATTGCTCCTCCCATTAAACCAAAACTTATAAAAGGCTTATCATCTTTTGTAATAAATGCAGGTATTATTGTATGAAATGGTCTTTTTCCACCAACTAAAGAGTTTTTATGATTTTTATCTAAACTAAACATTTCACCTCTATCTTGAAGCATAAAACCAAGATTATTAGGTACCATGCCAGAGCCCATCCCTCTATAGTTACTTTGAATTAATGAAACCATATTCCCAAATTTATCAGCAACTGTTAGGTAAATAGTGTCTCCGTCCTCTAAATTTCCTGCATTAAAACTGCTTGAAGAATTTTTGAGATCAATTAAATTTAATCTATCCTTTGCATATTCCTTAGAAATTAATTTTGATACTGGAATATTTGAAAAGTTAGGATCAGCATAATACTTAGCCCTGTCTTCATATACTATTTTTTTAGTTTCTGTAAATAAATGAATATATTCTGCTGAACCAAAACCTAAGTTTTTAATGTCAAAGTTTTCTAAAATATTTAACATCTGAAGAGCCGCTATACCCTGACCATTTGGAGGAAGTTCCCATACATCATAACCACGATAATTAGTTGAAACAGGATTAATCCACTCAGGCTTATACATTTTCAAATCCTCAAATGTTAAGTAACCTCCCTGCTGATTAATAAAATTTGAAATTTCTTTTGCTATATCTCCCTTATAAAAATCTTCACCATATGATTGTGCAATTTTTTTATATGTTTCTGCTAAAGATGGATTTTTAAATAAGTCTCCTTTTTTTGGGGTACTTCCGTTAGGCATCCATGTTTCTTTAAAATTTGGATAGTCTATAAAGTTAATTGAAGATAAATTTAAATAATATGCGACTACCTCAGATACAGGAAATCCGTTTTCAGCATAATTTATTGCATCATTAAAAAGAAATTTAAAATCTAGTAAACCAAATTTTTTATGAAGTTCTGCCCAGCCACCAACAGCCCCTGGCACAGTTACTGGCAAGGGTCCATATGGGGGTATCTTATCTAAGCCCTTATTTTTAATTTTATCTATACTTATGCTTTTAGGTGATGGACCTGAGGCATTAAGACCATATAATTTTGCATCATCTGCGCTCCACACAATTGCAAATAAATCACCTCCAACACCACATCCAGTTGGCTCAACTAACCCAAGAACTGCATTTGCTGCAATAGCAGCATCTATAGCATTTCCACCATTTTGTAAGATTGATAATGCGGTTTGAGTGGCTAATGGATGACTTGTAGCTGCCATCCCATTTGTCGATAAAACCTCTGATCTGCTTGCGAATTCTAAACCTGTAATACGGTCATATGCATTAGAATTAAATGCAATAAAAATTGTTATTAATATAATAGAATTTTTCATATGTAAGTTAATCAATCACAACTAATGTTCCACCATTTTGTTCAGTTAACTCTCTCATTAGGGTGAGATATTTATCATTATCTTCTGGAGTTGCATAAGCCTGATTCGAACTTCTTGAAGTTAAGAAACCTAAAGCATTAATTCTTACGTATTTAGATCCATCACTTTTTGTATTTATTCTATTAATTTCAAGCAGTCTTTTATCGACATCTTTATTTTCATTGATATCATCACCAACTATAAAAATACCTACGTCATCAAATTTTTTTCCATAAAAATTTATAGATTTCTCAATAGCTGGAATTGGGTTACTTTGGGAAACGACATTTACTGTTCGTAATTTATTGACAGCGTCTATCCTATTAGCTTTGGTAGGTTTTACCCAATTACCTGCACCAATAATAGTTCTTCCAGTATCATTCATAACCATGAATCCCTCAAGGTTTGGAAATGTTGTAATAATAGTTTCAATTTCTTTAATAACACTTCGCCAAGGAGCTGCATAAAACATGCTTCCAGAATTATCTATAATAAAAATTAAATATCGACTATCTATTCTAATTCCACTTGCTACTACTTGTTTTTCAGGTTGTTTTTGGTCTGCTTTTTTTACAATTATTTGACTTTGTTTTAGTTGAGATGTTTCTGTAAGACTTTCAGCTATATTTGTTCTTTCATTGAGGTTTTCTTTTACTTTGTCTAGTTCTTCTTGAATTGATATTAAGTTCTTCAACTTTGATGTAAGTTCATTATCGAACTCATTTAGTTCATTATTCTTCGTTACTATTTCTTCCTGTTTCGTTAGAAATAATTCAGCAGTATATTTATTTTCAATAATTTCTACTTCATTAAACTCACTTATCAATAAAATTAATACAAGCGCACCAAATCCACAAGCCATAATGTCTAAAAATGACATTGAGAAAACTTCAGTCGTTTTCTTTTCTTTCATGATGGCCAATCCTTGCTTGAAGTTAAAAAGCAGCCACCAGTCTGTTTTGAAAATAAAGAATAAGTAAAGGTTGCTTTTGGATCACCTTTTAAAGGTAATAAAATTAAATTTAGCTTTGCATTATATGTATTTCGGTCTGCATCATAAAAAATATCTTTATAAGTATCTTTAAAAGCACTAAAAAAATTTAATCTACACTCCAAATCAATTAACTCTTCTTTAAGACATCCTTTAATTCTTCCATCTTTTAAACTTGGTGTTGATGATTTCGGTTTTATTGCCTGTGTTGGCAAACCATCGGTAATTAAATAAATACTATCAGCATCTTTCCATTGTTCTAATTTTTTAAAAGCAAGCTGTAGATTGGTGCCGTGATCAGGCGCTTCTGTTAACAAATGAACTAAATGACCTTCAATTTCTATCTTGTTGCGTGAATCTATCCAGTCATTGGTATTTGGCTTTATTTTTAAGTCTTTATTGAAACTAGCTAATATAACTTCAGAATCCTCAGGTAAATTATTTACCAACCATCTATAAATTTGTTTTGCTTTTTTCCATTTCTCAGTATTCTGTTTTATAAAATCTGTTTGAACGCTCAAACGAATTATTTCAACTAGTTCTTTGTGAAGCATGCTTTCAGAAGAATCTATTAACAAAATAATTTTTTTTCCCTCGACGTTACACCCAGATATATATATTTTTTTAACAGGTTTATATTTTGTGGCAGCACTTTTCTTGAGTTGTTCCAGGACCGATGTTAGGTTTGTATTTTCATCAACTAAATTATCAATAACAGTATTTGTTATTTCTGTTTTTAATTTAGCTGAATTGATTTCTGAGCTTACGTTATCAATTGATTTTTGTACGTTAGATAATTCATTAGTTTTTGATTCTATTAAATCATCAATGTTTTCAATTTGAGCTTCTAATGGAAGGATTTCATCTTTAAAGCTCTCGGTAAGAGGTGAATATGTAGCCTCTTTTACAAAGATAAACATTAAAGCTACCGCACCTAATCCACAAGCCATAATATCTATAAAAGATAATGAGAATGGATTTAGTTGTTTACGTTTCAAGTATTTATTTAGCTAAAAATCTTGCTCTTAGCATTACAATAAGGTTATCTTGTTTATACTCAATTCTTGTTATAAAAAACATCAACATAATGCTTAATAAAAGAGCTGTGAATGTTGAGTTAAAAGCAACACCAAGGCTTGTAGTCATACCTGTAATGTCACCGTCTATTGCTTCAGCAGCTTGAGACAACGCCTCTCCAATTCCTCTGACAGTACCTATAAATCCAATTGATGGTATTGCCCAAGAAATATATTTGATAAATGAAAGGTCTAATTGAAATAAATCAAATTTATTTTCAATTAAAATAGAGTATATTTCTTTATTTGAAGTTTCACTGTCAATTTTTTCGCTTAGCTCTTCGAGCAATGGATCGTTATTATTTTCAAGCGATTTATAGTCATCTTGGAGTAAATAATAATTAAATGCTCCTATAATTAAGCTCCATAAAAATAATATTAAGCATATTTTTTGTTCGGGGTCTTTTAAAATAACTGAAAAGTGTCTTTCGGGAGAAATATTATTTGCCTGTGCTATTGCCATGAATTCAAATGCCATTGGATTTATAAGTGCAAGATAAAAAATATGTACAATTATTAGAGATAAAAAGAATGACAAAAAGATAAAGATTGAATAATAAGATTTATTAAAATATTTTTTCATTATATATCCTTGGGTAAATCAATTGAGTTGTTAATACTTAGTCTATTTTTTAAATTTAAATTATTTGATTGAGAATAAACAGTACCCGCAACAATAACTATAATAATTAAATATATTAAATACCGCATTTTTAGTAGATCCATCTTGCTATCCTAAATCCTATAAGTTCATTTTCTGCATTACCATATGTCCTATATGATAAACCAAGTTGAAGGGGTGTGGATGAATAATGATTAGATCCTTTTATTACGTGAGTAGTTCCAACTGTGGGGCCAATATAATCAGTAAAAATTTCAGATGGATCTATTATCTCAATTGAATAAAAGTCATTTACCCATTCTGATAAATTTCCAGTGATATCATTGAGACCATTTTGATTTGATCTAAATGATCCAACAGGTGATCTTTCTAAGTAACCATCATCATAATCAGGCACAAAATTGGCTAGAATCCCTTCTGTAGTTTGGTCTGCTATATTTCCAACTAATTTTCTAATTTGCCTATCTGATCCCCATGCATATATTAGCTCACCCTGTGTGGGGTTGTTGGATTTTGCAGCATACTCCCATTCTGCCTCTGTAGGTAATCTGTAACCATTAGATTTTGTATTGAAATATAATAACCTATCACCTTTGATAATATAAAATTGGTCCAGGCCTTCTTTACGACTCAACCAATTGCAAAATTTTGCAGCATCAATCCAAGACACATTATTTACAGGAAGATTAGATGCACTTGTAGATTTTTTAAATTTTTTATATTGATTTTCAGTAATTAAATTTTTACTTATAAAAAAATGTTTTGTAATTTTTACCTTTTTTTGTAATTCATTAATATCTCTTCTTGACTCTCTTTTTGGAGAGCCCATAGTAATTGATCCTGGATTCATAAGTATCAATTTTGAACCAATGGAATTAGTAGAATTATTCTTACTATCTATTAACGACGCTTGTTTATCTGTTAGTAAATTTTTATATATTTGAACTTTATCATTTAATGGTTCAAATGATTCTCTAATCGATCTATGGCCTAATGCCTCATAACTAATTTTATGTTTAATTTTTTGGATATCTTTTTTTAATGGTGTTGAGCCAATATACCTACCATTCAAAATCACCTTTGCAGGAACGTTACTGCTAAATTGAACTTCTGCCATATCTTTTTCAAGAGTTGTGCTTATCGTTTTTGTTTGATTATTAGGACTTATCAATTTATCACGATATCCATATTTCTTTATTTTGATTGTTCCTTTTTTAATATTAGGAAATTTTATTGGGGTTATGCCAATATACTCATCATCTAAGAATACTGATGCACTTGGTGGATTTGATGATAGAGAAATTAAATTTTCATCTTCGTCAAGCAAATAATTGATTTCAGATTTGTTGTTATCATTAACAAAATACTTAACTTTTTTTTCTTTATACCCGGCTTTTTTTAGAATTATTTCATTATTAGATCTATCTAAATTTATTGTCAATGGCGTTACGCCAAGCTCAGTATTATTTAAAAAAACTTTAGCATTATTTGGATTTGAAGATATTTGTAACGATTTATCAATTTTTTTAAGAATTACCGGAATCAATAATTCATCTGTGTATTTCTCTATTTCAAAATTTGATTTATAGGTTAAATGATTATTTGATGTTATTTCGTATGAATGAGCACCCTTTTTTAACTTGATATTATCTAATGAATTAAGAACTTTATTGTTAAGAATAAATTTATCATAAGTATCGTTGATTTTAAAAACCACATTTATAGGTTTCTCAATAAGAATAATTTCTTTATCAGAGTCACGATGGTTGAATTCAATAGTTTTTGATTCATAGCCATATGCTTCCACATTTAGTTTAAATTTTCGAAAAAAAGAATATACAGTATCATTTATAATAATAGAATTTGGTGAACTAACCTTAAGCTCAGGATATTCTTCTTTATAGTTTATATTTGATGATTTTAAAAGAAAAAGTGGAATTGCTATTAGCAATGTCACTATAACAATAATTGTTTTTTTGTTCATGCAACACAGAATCCAGCTGGAACAACCACAACATGATTTATTTTTCCAACTTGAGGCTGACCATTAATTTTAGGCACTTTAAATTTTGATTTCTTTAATGCTTTTTCAATTATTACTATCACGGCTCTATCATCAGATTTAAGATTTTTTGATAGAGTCATTTCCTGATGTACTCTTATTGATGTAACTCTTGATGCTACTACTTTACCAGCTTTATCTACATTTAAAGTAAATGTTAGACGAAGTGGACTATTTCTGGTTGTTTTTGTACATACAATATTTTTTGAAAAAGATGAGCTTATAATTTTTGCATTTTTAATAAATTTTTCATCTAAAATGTTTTGTGCAGAATTGGTATTTTGTTGATTGTTGAATATGTTTTCTTCTTGTTCTTCTACGTTTGATAAATCGACATCATCTTTTGTAATATTTCCTGTTTCATATATGGAACACTTGTTTGTACATATTGCCGTAATAGATAAAAACTCTTTACCAGGCTCTAAATTAATTTCTTTTCGAGTTGATTGCATACCTCTCTTTTTTGCTACTAAAACATATTTTCCTGGATAGAGTTTTATATTTTCTTCAGAAAAAGGTTCGTAGTTTCTTGTCTTTTGTATATCTACATAAGTTTCATCATTAGATATAAGATTTAAAACTACCATCTCACCATATTTTTTAAATGTCTCGTTCGCTTGCAATATTAGATTAATTAATTTTTTTTCATCTTTGAGAATAAGATTATTAGCAACTCCTATAACTCTCTCAAAATTATTTCTTATATTTGGTGAACTTAATCTATCGACATTTCTTAAATATTTATTTAAATCGTCATAAGTTTGTTTTATAGATGAGGTTCTATTAAATTTTCTAACTAAATCTGAATTTGTTGGGTCAAGTTTTAAGGCTTTGTTATATGCATCTAAGGCTGATTCCCAATTTTCAGCAGCATAGCTTCTGTCACCAGAATTTGTGAATAGAGTTATATCATAATTTTTCTTTTTAATATCAATTTCTCTTTTGAGTATTGGTAACTCTGAATTATTAGGAAGAATCGATTTAGCGTCATTATATAAAGATAGGGATTTAGAAAAATCATTAGAATTTAGAGCGCTATATGCTTTTTTTAAGTTCTGATCAAAATAATAAACTTTAGATTCATTTATAATTTTTACTTTAATTTGTTTTGCGTCAGCTCTTTCTGGATCTATTTGAATGGCCTCATCAATGGTTTGAATTGCTAGACTGTATTTTTTAGAGGAAGAATAGTCTTCTGCCGATGATATTAAATCGGTGACTATATAGTAGTTATCAATACGTTTGTTTATGTTAATTAACTTTTTGTTTGCTGGGTCAATAGACAATCCTTCTTCAACAAGCGTTTTAGCTTCGTCAAGTTTAACTAAGTCAAAAGCTAATTGTGATCTATCAATAATTTCTAAAACTTTTAATCTATTTCTATCATTAAAGCTAATTATTAATTCAGAGGCCTCTTTATATGAATCTCTAGATTTAAAGTAAAATTCATCAAAATAAAATTTATCACCATCTTTTTTAAGTGACTCAACCTCACTTAAAATACTTTTAGCTTCAGCCATTTCAACATTTTTGAATGATTCATATAGAGGATCTAATTTTTTTAGTTCAACTAAAGCTTCATTTCTTTCTTTACAAAGAGGTGAATTAGCCCAAACACCTGTGCAATCAAGGGATGTATTTGGGTCTACAGTAAGAATGTTTTCGTTAGAATTGGTAATAGGCTCCTCATTGCTACAACTATATAGCAATGAGAAGACAATAATACTTGTTAAACTTTTATAAAATCTCAAATTCATTGGTTTGACTAGACTCTGATTCATATATATCTATGAGTATAGTTTGCCATTGATCAAATTGATTTTGAATATTACCCTCAAGTTTAACTTGAAGATCTTCCATTTCAACAACCTTAGGAGCAATTTCTCCATCAAATGACTTTGAAACCTCATTTATTGTTGATTCATGGACTTTAGCTTCTCTAGCATCACCTACAGCAGATGCTATCAAACCTGCACCAAGAAGTGCTGCAGTTGAAGCTCCTGCACTATAGTCATAATTGTCACTACTAGAAGATGATGATGCAGCTGCTGCAACAATAAGAGCACCAAGAATTGCTTTTCCAGCAGCAGCTCTTTGCGCTTCTCTCTTTTGTTTTGAAGCTGTTAATGCTGCCTCTTGCCAAATCTTATAACTCTCATCCATTGTGTCTGTGAATGAAATATAATGTTTTTGCATTTCATTTTTAAATTGGGCATCTTTTAATTGAACATTTTGTGCCCTAATAAACATAGGGTCATTCATAGCAGGAACAAATCCCAATGAATATCTTCCATTTTCAACATCTAAGGACTCATCAAACTCCATCTCGTTGAGTTTTTGTGCAAATCTTAAATCTGTAACTAATTCAATCTGTTCAAGGTCTCTTTTTTTAAGCTCTTTTATTATATCGCCAGCAATAGATCTATAGACGACATCAAATGGATCTTTACCTTTATTTCTTATATTTTGATAGAAGTATTCGCTTGTTCTATGTTTATAAAGTTTGTTTTTTATTATCGGTTTGCCTGTCGAATCTTTTGCATTTATTAAAAGATGAACATCCTCTCCGTTGGATTCTTGAATAGTTCCTTCAATCACAATGTCTGTTAAGAATTCGGCATTGGTTGTTACTGCAACATTTGCAAAAGCATTGGTTTCGTTAAGCGATCTCATCATTTTTACTGCAAACCTTCTAGCTTCTGCTCTTCTTAACTCAGGCCATAAGCCATTTTCACGATCGACCTCATCACTTCCTGATAGGCCTGGATCAAGCTCTACTATATTAATATCTAATTTAGTTGACATTGTTGAAGCGTCTAATTCAAGCTCTTCATATGTCATAGAATTAGTTATAGGCGCTGTAGTTTCGCAGCTAATTAATATAAAAGTTAGAGCGAATAAAGTTGTAATATTTTTTAACATTTTAAATTCTCCGGTTTAAGGTTGTTATAGATAGCATATTTTCTAATAAGCTCGTTTTTTAAAATTGGGTCATTCTCTTTAGCAATGCTTTCTTTAAGCTGCGCAGAAACTTGATTGTTATCCTTTATATTTGCTATACATGCCGGTACAGCTCCATTGTCAGCCATGTTTGAGTTTGTAGAGTTATTTACATTACCTGAATTTGTATTGGCTAAATTTGTATTGGCTGAATTCATATTGCCAGAATTTAAATTACCTGAATTTTGATTTCCTAAATTTTGATTTCCTGAATTTTGATTTCCTGAATTTTGACTTCCTGAATTTATATTATTTGCAACATTATTATTACTTCCATTATTTAATTTTGGGGTTCCAAGAGTTTTTGATGGAGTGCTTACTTTTGTTTTTTGAACATCTGATCCAGAAATAGATCCACCAGAATTAGTTTGAGCTACATTGAGATCAGCTGTTTGTGCTAGCTGTGATATACATTCTTGGTTTGCTTGTGCTAAAAGTTTTTTAAAATATAAATCTTTAGCTTTAACAATTTCTTCATTCGTCATATTAACTTCATCTATTTCAAGTTTAATCTCTTCATCACATGTTATTTGTATAACTTCTTGAGAATTAACTGAAAAAGGAATAATTAAAAAAACAAAAAGTAAAAGTTTAATCATCGTCATTTTTAATAGCGGGCGGTATTCTTCTTAAATTAATTTCCACCTTAAATATCATTAAATAAAGAACAGCTGCAGCATACAAAGCAAGTCCATATAGAACATATTGCAAATTTGCATATCCTCTGGCGTTTTTAAAGGCAGATTCACTAATATTGGATTGAATATTATCTTGTCTTGCGGATATATTGTCCTGAAAATCATCAATGTACATTTCTAGAGCATCTCCAACTAAATCAAGTCTGTCATCAAAATTTCCAACCCTTTTAAAATCATTTATATTTTTAATATCATCAAAAAAATCTATTAATCCAGAAACTAAATCATCGTAATCGTCTCCCATATAACTGTAATTACTTTTAAAGAATGCTTCTAAAGTTCTTGGTGTTATATTTTGATATAACCTATTAAGGTTTGCTTGTGAATCATCAAATTGTTTTGATATAGCAGTTCTTAAGTCTACAAACCTTTTGTCTACTGGATTTTGATTATTTGATGGCGTCGCTGATCGAAGATTTTGAGGTGCTTTGAATTGTGTTACTGGAGCTTTAGGCTTAGGAAATAGTTTTGATTTAAAGCTTTCATCATATGTGATACTTGGCAGTCTTCCTTTAGATGTACTAGGTGAATCCCCTATTAAGGTCAAACTATATATAAGTGCGATTAAAGCACCAATCAGTGCTAAAGAACCTATCGCTATCAAAAAATATCTTGAAATAATAATTAATAGATTTTCAATCTTTTCTATCCACATAATAATTAAAAATATTTATATATGTTTAAAATATATCACTATTCAATAAAATATAGAATATCTTATTGATTTTTATTTATACTTATTAAATATGAAGAAAATTTTTATCTTGATTACTATATTTTTATCAACATCTGTTTTAAGTGATTTTGATAATAAGTGCTCTATTCTTATTACATTGAGGTTTCAATCAAATGAAGATGCATATAAAGATGCTTTAGATAAAATAAAACAGTGTGAAAAATACGATATTCTTTCTGTTACAAGCTTTCTTGAAGAATCAATTAGCAAGGTATATATTACTGATATCATTCAAAACATGTGTATGTTTAATCATGAAATAGTGACACTTCTAGATGCTAATACTTCCAACTTAAGTTGCGTTTACAGAGGTAAAAGCAGAAACGAACGAAAGTTTAAATAAATAATATCTTTTAACTTAGTATTTAACTAATACATAAATTTAAACCCATCATTACTAAAACTACAATAGACGGCAACCATATTAAAGGCCTAATCATTGGGATTTTGTAAATATTTATCACAGCGCCTAATAAATAAGCGATTCTTAAACCAAACCATACTTGTGCAAGCAATAAATTAATGTCGCCTTTTTCCATAACCACGGATAAAACAGCAAAAGCTAAGAATAATGGCAAAGATTGTCTTAGGTTGTCGCTAGCGGATGACATTCTGGAAGATAAATCTGTCATTCCGGAAATATCACCACCTGTATAAGTCCAATTAATAAATGGTACTTTATGTAACGAAAAACTCATTGTAAAAAACAAATGAGCAATGTAAAACATCCCAACACAAATTATTAAATTTTCCATCTTTATAACCTCAATTAAATTAATATATTTAATATTTTAAATTATTTTTTAAATCATCTAAATATGGTTCATAGTTTTTCCAGTAATCCATTCCACTTGTATATATAGGTTGACGAACTTGCTCAGCACTTGGTGTTTTTACAGATCTTTTAGATTTATAGAATTCAAGACATTCTTTTTCAAAAGGAATTTCACAATATTCTAAGATATCTCTAACCGAATCCTCAAAGTTATTTACAACATCTTCGTAGTTAATTGAGAGTATTTGATTTGGTAAAACTTTATTCCAGTGATTCATTAACTCTACATAATTATTATAGTATCCAGCTAAATCTTTTAAGTCGTATGTAAATTCTTGTCCCTCAGCAAAAAGCTGTTTGAAACATGAAAAACAAGCAGACATTGATGATCTTCTAATATCAATTATTTTTGCATTAGGTAGAATAAGTTTTATTAAACCGATGTGTCTGAAGTTATTCGGCATTTTGTCTATAAAATAAGGTTTATCTGATCTAAAGACCTCACTATCCTTTATATATTTATCTCCTATTAATTTTAATTGAGGCGAAGATAAGCTTAATAATATATCTGGGTATCTTGATTTTTTATCTTGTGACTTTCTTTCGTTTAATCTTAATGCAGTCGAAATAATGTTTGGTAGTTCATGGGTAGGTTCAACTAGTGAATGAGAAGATAGAATTTGTTCAATGAGGGTTGATCCAACACGAGGCAAGCCTAAAATAAATATAGGAGCCTTTGATTCACTACCCCATTTAGACTTCATTTCAAATAAATCGTCAGTACATACATCTATCTGGTTTGTACATTCTTTTTCAAAATCATTGACGTTAAATAAAGCTTTGCTTTTTTTAATTAAATTTCCTTCCTTGTAATGATTAAATGATTTTTCATACTCATTAAGGTCTTCATATGCTTTTCCTAGAGCAAAGTGCATGAAAGTTTTTTCATCTACTGAAACATATGGATCATTAACCATTTTGTCTATAGAGATCACCTCAGATTCAGAAAAAGTGTATGTTTTAAGATTGGCCAAACTCCAATATGAATCGCCAAAGTATTTATCAGTTTTATAAGCCGTTTGATAACAGTTAATTGATTTATCTATTTCACCTGAAGTTTTATAAAGGTGTCCCATAGATAACATCACATCCGTATTTTTGGGTTCTAGTTTTAAAATATCATTGTAAATATCTATTGCTTCTTGGTATCTATCTGTTCTAAATAAGGCTGTTGATAATAGCTTCATTGCATTTATATTTTTTTTATCTTCATTATAAAAATCTTGAGCATGTTTTAATGCTTCGCCATACTTTTGTCTTTTAGTAAGTATGTTTATATAGTCATATTTAATTTTTGCATTTTCTGGATCAAATAAAAGCGCGCTTTCCAAAAGAAACTCTGCATCTTCATATATATTCAAATCTCTTCCGATATTAGCAAGCAATCTCATTGCTTCAATGTCATGAGGGTGATCTCTTAAATATTCTCTACAAATCCTATCTGCTCTTGATAGTTTTCCTTCATGTGTAAAACTAATTACTGTTTTTAATTCAGGTGGCAAGTCTTTTAGATATATTACATTTTGTTCTACAAATTTTATTAATTCTTCATTTTTGGTTTCTAATGCAAGTATGCCCAACCATGATGATTGAAGTGATGGATTATGTCTAACAGCTCTCAAGTATGCTTTAAGAGCTTTATTTTTGTTTTTAAGTAAAATATTTGTGTGTCCTATTTCTTGATAGGCTCTTCCATAATTTGGATCAACTTGAATCAATTTATCTAAATTAATTAAAGCCTTTTTAGGTTCATTAAGGTATCTATAGCATACTGATGTTAAATAATAAAAATCTTTTTCTATTAATTGTTTAGAATTTTTTTTACATAAAGATAGCGCGTTTTTAAAATCTTTATTCTTAATAGAATTTTCAATAACTTTTTTAATTTCAGTTCTTTCGTTCATAGAGTAATTTTAATACAGTTATATAAAAAAAAGGCCAGTAAAAAACTGGCCTTTTAAAATACTATATCAGATTAGAATTTATAAGATATTCTTACACCAATATTTCTAGGTCTATTAGTTGTAATTCTAGGAATATCATCCTGATCGTTATAATAGAAGTTTGCTCTTTCATCAGTAATATTTCTGATAAAGAACTCAACATCAGTTCCATTAATGCTTACGCCATATGCAGCATCCCATATTGTGTATGATGGTTGCTCTAAGCGTTTAGCTGCTTCAAGTGAGCTATAAGCTTTATCAGAACTCTTCACAGCAATTTGTGTATAAGCAGGATTACCACCTAGTTCTGAGTCAACCTTAACTCTAATGTTGTACTGAAGTTTTGGTGATAATGGCATAGAACTTCCAACATTTGAAATTTGGATAATTCTAGACTTATCAGCAGTAACTTCTGTGTCATTATAAGAAACAGCACTAGCAACAGTTACATTGTCACTTGGATACCAAAGAATATCAGCTTCCATACCTTTAATCTCGGCATCAGCTGCATTTTCTATGAATGTTAATAATCCAACATTAACTGGATCAAACTGTGATACTTGAACATCTGTCCAATCCACCATGTAATATGATGCATTAAGTCTTAATGTTCCATCTAGCATTACAGTTTTAACACCTACCTCAGTATTGGTAGTATCATCAGTTCCGTATGTAATTAACACATTAGGTAAAGCTGAATTCCTTGATGCAAGACCTCCACCTCTATTAAATCCACCAGGTCTGTAACCTTCTGATCTTGTGAAATACCACATTGTGTCATCATCAACTGTATATTTAGCTGAAAGTTTTGTAATAGTATCATTCATGTTTAATGGTTCAGCACTATGATCACCAGACACGTCGTAGTCTCTACCATTTGAAACATTTGAACCTCTATAACCAAACTTTGATTGACCTGTATAGTCAACATCTAAATCATACTTTCTAGCACCAACAATAAGATCTAACTTATCGCTAACTGGGAAAGTCACTTCAGCAAAGTATGCTGTTTGCTCTTCAGTTCTCTTAAGATCATTAAAGAATCTACAAGCTGGTCTTCTAACTCTACCTTCTCTTGACCATGCTCCAGGTAATGGATTATTAACCTGGTAAGCAGCCCATGTTCCAGCAGATGCAAACGGATGATCAGTACCTAAGTAACAGTAATCATTTTCTGTTTCTAAAATACTTTCATCAATGAATACACCAGCAGTATATGAGAAAGGTAAGTCACTTTCTTCATTGCTTGATACTCTAAATTCATGAGTTGTTCTTTGATTATCATCTAATAACTCTACAGATACTGTAGCAGGTCCGCATAAGTTATAAGCTGTATAGTTACAAACATAATAAGGCAACCATGCACCAACATTTGCATAACCACTATAGTCAACTTGTTGTTCAGATTCTCTCTCTAGATATGCTCCAGTATATAAAGCATCTAGCTTACCCATTCTTCCTTCTAATGTAAGTGATGTTTGAGTAAATGAATCATCTAGTGTATCTGGTACAAATCTACTTACGTTAAGATCACCTTTTTCTGGATCGTAGTCAAAAACACCATCAGCACTAATATCTTGGCTCATGTGTGTGATTAACATTTCCCAATCTTCACCAATTGAAGATGCAGATGAAAGTCTAAAACCTTCATATGTAGCATCATTAAAATTATCTTCAACTAAAGTTGAGTTAGTTTCAGTAACAAAAGTAGCCGCACCAGCTGCAGGGAAACTTCCTCTACCAGCACCTGACCATGTTCCTGGAACGTTATCTATATAACCACCTTGTTGTGATTTATAGAAAACACCTCTTATAGACCAAACATCATTAATTAGGGGTACGTTTAAAAATGCGTCATATGAATAACTAGGATCACCATGTGCAGTTGCATAGTGAGACATATTAAATCCACCTTCTCTTTCATTATATTTTGGTTTATTAGTAATCATCCGAACAGTACCAGCTTGAGAGCTAGCGCCATACAATGTTCCTTGTGGTCCAGGCAATACTTCAATTCTCTCCATATCAGCAACATACACATCTAAATTCCTTCCAGGAACTTGAAGTGGCTGTTCATCTAAGTAAAGCGCTACGTTTGGAGTAGATCCTTGAGCAGCAGAAAGGAAGACGTTTACCGGATCAACTGCCATACCTCTAATATAGATAGTTGATTGACCAGGCCCTCTACCACCTGATGAAACATTAGGTAAGAATTGAACGTACTCATCAAAGTTTGATACATTCATTTCTTTTAATGTTTCTTCTGTCAAAGCTGTTACTGTTACAGCAACCTTAGAAGCACTTTCATCCTTCTTTGTTGCAGAAACAACAACTTCTTCAATTTGTCTTTCTTGTGATTCAGCAGTTTGAGGAACTATTGCAGCAACAGTACCTAAAACACCCAAAGAAAGCTTATTTTTTATTTTATTTAATTGTTCTTTTGTATTAATAAAATTAAACATATGAATCCTCATAGTTAGTTAATATAAATTGCAAAATAAACAAGCCTGGTACCCCAGAAGTATTCCCCCTACGGAAGTTTAGCCATATTTATAGACCAGCAATTTCTCTAAATCGGTCTTGAAACAATCATAACATCTTAAAATAATGATGCAATATAGATATAAACATTGGATATAATAAAAAATACACATTATTTATAGCTAGATTAATGAAATTAATTATGTTTCACTAGATTAGATTAATTTACTCATATGAATAATATAAGCAAGTCAAGATTTATTACTTCAGTTATTTTAATTGTTGGAATTGCTGTATTGACTGCTTTTATTTCAATAAATACTGCTTACACATTAGATAATGGAGCTCAATCAAATCTTATAAATGATTTATTTGCAGAAATGCAAACTTTTCTATCAAAATACCTTGGGTGGATGATAATCATACTTGCAAACGGTTTTTTAGTATTTTCTATATTCTTAATTTTTACAAAATATAAAAATATCAAATTAGGTGGCCCTTCTGCAATACCAAAATATTCATACACAAATTGGATTGCTATGCTCTTTAGTGCAGGCCTTGGTATAGGATTACTTTTTTATGGTGTTGCAGAACCTATAATGCATTTATCGTCTTATCCTGGAATGGTTGATGGAGATATTTCTTATAACGCAGGTAAGGCTATTGGATTGGCTAATCTTCACTGGGGTCTTCATGGATGGGCAATATATTCAGCTCTTGGCTTATGTTTTGCCTTTGCAACATATAACAAAAATCTTCCTTTCAGAGTGAGTTCGCTGCTAGGATCAAAAGTAGCAAACAACAAACCACTTGCTGTAACAATAGATATCATTGCAATTGTTACAACCGTGTTTGGAGTTACTACATCACTTGGCCTTGGGACTGAGCAAATTAGCGCTGGGTTAAGTCATATATTCTCAATTAAAGAAACATTTTCTAACAAAATGCTAATTATCTTAGTGATTACGTTAATCGGCCTTCTTAGTGTTTCGTTAGGCCTTGATTCAGGTATAAAAAAACTTTCACAAATAAATATGGTTTTGGCAATAGTACTACTTGCATTCGTATTTTTATTCGGACCAACAGTTTTTATTGTAAATGCTCTAATTCAAAATTTTGGTGCATATGTCAATACATTAATTGAGTCAGCTACTTGGACAGAAGTTTATGATTCATCATCGTGGCAAAATGGTTGGACCTTGTTCTATTACTCATGGTGGTTTGCATGGGCTCCTTTTGTATCTCTTTTTATCGCAAGAATCTCTTATGGAAGATCAATTAAAGAATTTGTAATTGGAGTTTTGTTTGTTCCTTCACTCATTGTATTTCTTTGGATGGGTATCTTTGGAAATGCCGCAATTCACCAAGTAATTAATGAAACAAGTCAACTTGGACAAGTGGTGAACACTAACTTTGACGTTGCTTTATTTTCTTTATTTGAGATTTATCCAGTTACAAAGTTTATTTCAATAGTTTCTCTAATTTTAATTGTTACTTTCTTTGTAACCTCATCTGATTCAGGAGCATTAGTTGCTTCAATGCTTTCATCAAAAAAACAAACAAGTATAAATGATGATTCACCGATAATTTCAAGAGCAACATGGGCAATTTTGTTAGGATTGTTGGCTGGAGTCTTATTATTTGCTGGCGGTCTTAAAGCTTTGCAAACATCAGTAGTTATAACAGGAGTTCCTTTTGCAATTATTGTTGTCTTTGCTTGTAGAAAATTCTATAAATCTTTGGAAAAAGAGCTAAATAAATAATTAGTTTATTTCGTCGTCTAATTTTTTTAATTCTTGTTCATCCATTTGATCTTCATAAACAAGATTATCATTATTACTTTTTTTAGACTTATTTAAATAAATTACAAGAAATACAATTAAGCCTCCGACAATAACTGCAGCGATAGATAATATCGCAAACATTGATATAGCAGAATCGACAGGGTTAGTTACAGGTTCCATATTAAAAAGTAAAATATTTAGTTAATTTAATTGTAATATAATTTACAAATGGATGCTTTAAAAAATATTCTTAATAGAGTTTCGGCCAGAGAATTAGCTCAACCCTATCCATCTAATGATGAGATGAAATTGATTTATCAAGCTGCTTTAAGAGCACCTGACCATGCGTGGCTCAGACCAAGCAGCTTTATTGAGGTTAAGGATGAAGGTCTAGACAAGTTATCAAAAATATTTCATGAATACGCATTAACTTTAGATGATTTATCTGAGGAAATTATTAATAAATACAAAAATGCTCCATACAGAGCCCCTATGATAATTATCCTTGTTAGTACTTTTAAAGAACATCACAAGGTACCTTCAATTGAGCAAAAACTTTCAACTGCAACTGCTGCACAAAATATTAGTCTCGCACTCAATGCTATGAAATATTCATGTATATGGAGAACAGGAAAATTAGCTTTTAACAAAACTATTCAAGAAAAATTAGGGCTTAGCTCAAATCAAGAAATCCTTGGATACTTGTATGTAGGAACAGAAGTTGGTAAGAAGAAAAAAATACCTTCACTAGATATAGATGATTTTGTAAGCTACTTATAACTTATTCGATTTATATAAAAACGCAGAAGTTAAAGCCATTGAACAAAAAATTATTTCTGATACTAAGGCAGAAAAGACAATTGGAGCTTCATGATTAAATGATGCTGTTATATTAAAAATAGCTGCTAAAAAATACACTAGTCCAGTGCAAAAAATCCATTGATGCTGTTTGGTAAAAAAAGATATAAATGACATTATAGAAGTGGCTAGAAAAAGAGCAGTAAAATCTCTAATTTGTGTATTTCTTCCATAACCTTCTAAAAAATCCATATAGAGTTGTTCAGCTGCAAATTTTGGAGTAAAAATCCATAATACAGCCATTAATAAAAGTACTAAACCAAGGAAAACTGACAATATATCTTGAATTTTCATAACGTAATTTTTTCTGTTTTACTAATTTGATTATGAATTATTTTATTTTCTTTGCAACTTACATCATATGAATCAGTGTTATCTCCAAAACTAACTACAAATTTTGCTGCGTCATCAATCATATGAAGTGCACAAAATCCATCAATTGCAAAACAATTATCAATAACAGCCTCTTCTAAAACTTTTTTTACAAAAGGAATTCTCTCTGGTTCCTCATCATAGTGAGGACAACATATTCCATCTACAAATCCAAGACATGGCAATATAGCCTGATGATCTTTCCATGAATCTGTAATGCCTTTATCAAACCAACATATAGCACCTGCGCTTACTCCACTCATAATCACGCCATTGTCATATGCGCTTTTTAGGATGCTATCAAGACCCCATTCTCTCCATACTGCAAGCATACTTTTAGTATTACCTCCTCCGACAAAAACAATATCTTGATTTGAAATGTGTTTATCTAATTTAATAGTCCTTTTAAAAAAATCTATATGCGAAGTTTTACAATTTAGAGAATCAAAAGCCTTATAAAAATTATCTATATATCCTTGATCATCGCCTGTAGCAGTTGGAATAAAACAAATTGAAGGACTATCATTATTTGATTGATTCACTATATATTTTTCAATTTTTAAGTCTTTAATTTCTCGCCCAAATCCACCTCCACCAATTGCAATAATTTGTTTCATTATTATTTGTCCTCCATTTGTAAAACCTCTTTCAGGGGGTCTAACCAAGATTTAAAATATTCCCATTGACCTACTCCTTTTTTATATATTGGTTGTCGTACCTGTTCTGAGCTTGGTGTTCTAACTGTTCTTTTTGTTTTAAAAAAATTTAAACAACCTTCTTCAAAATCTAACTCACAAAAATCGAGTAATTTTCTTATCTCAACCTCTGTGTTTTCAACCATATCCTCATAAACAACTCTATGGACTTTTTTAGGTAAAACCTTATCCCAGTGATCCATTATTTTTAAATAATCTAGATAGTAATTGCCAATTCTGTTTTGTGAATAGGTAAATCCTTGACCTGAGCCAAAAAGCTGTTTGTAGCAACTAAAACAACAATCCATAGGATTTCTTCGAGTATCAATTATTTTTGCATTGGGAAGAATTAGATGAATGAGACCAATATGAACAAAATTATTGGGCATCTTATCAATAAAATATGGTTTATCTGTTACTCTTTGATCAAGTGTATTTTGAATATATGCCTTACCCATTTTTTTAAACTCAGATTTTTTCATATCTTTTAAAGCTGAGGGGTATTCAGATTTGCTGGAAGAATTCTTTTTATTAGCAATTTTTCTTGATAATGCAATTATGTTCTGCAATTCGGTTGTACCCTCAACAAGAGAATGAGAAGATAATATTTGCTCAACAAGGGTAGACCCTGACCTTGGAAGTCCCACAACAAATATTGGATCAGTATTTGTATCGCCCACTCCTTTAAATTGTTCTAAAAGATCTTTGTTAAAAAAAGTTATTATCTCATCACATTCTTTTGAAAAGTTTCTTGAATCCCAGGGAACCTGTTTGCTTTTTATAGTGTTACCCTTTGTATAGGCAGCCATAGCTAATTCAAATTTTTTTGCATCCTCCTCAGCTTTTCCTAATGCAAATAGTAAATGGAAATAATCATCGATCTTACATTCTTTATCATTTAAAAGAGTATGTAAGTTGTTCATATCATCAGATGTAAATTTATAAGTTTTTAAATTTGCTAAACTCCAATATGCTTCGCCATATCCTGTTTTGGTTGAGATTGCATTTTTATATGATTCAATTGCTTCATCCAATCTGCCAACTGCTCTTAATGTATGACCGTAACTAAGATGAAGTTGACTATGTTTTATTCCATGGTCTTTAATAATTTTTTCAAAGATTATAAGAGCCTGGTCATGCTGGTTAGCTAAAGCTAAATTTACTGCCTTTAATGTTAAATATTGGTTATTTTGTGGTTCTTTTTCTAGAAGGATATTTATTTGTTCTAACGCTTCAAATGGAAGTTGTCTTTTGTATAGAAGATTTGCATAACTTAATCTTGCTGGATCATAATCGGGTGATAAATCTAATGCACGAGTAAGTAAATATCCTGCATCTTTGTATGCTCTAAATTTAACACCAATATCTGCCAACAACTTCATTGCGTTAACATCCATCGGATATTCTTTTAAATAATCCCTTAAAATTGGTTCAGCTTTTTTTAGTTTTTCTTCTGAAATATATTTTGCAGCCTGCATTAAAGCTTCTGGAATATTATTTTTAGAATATGCGTTCAATTATTTAAATAAAAAAGGCTGTATTTGAATACAGCCTTTTCATTAATTTATAAAAACTATTATTTATATTTCCAACTGAATTTAACACCAACAGTAGTTGGTCTATTTACAGTTGTTAATTTTTGAATATCTTCACTATTTATATATAGTTGAGCAACTTCATCAAATATATTATCCATATATATCTGCATTGTAGAGTTGTCTCCAACTTGAGTAGTGAATGATAGATTAGCAATACCATATGAGTCTTGCATCTCTCTATCACTGTAGAATAGATCATTCCACATTTCATCTACAAATACATAGTTGAACTGAAGGCTTGAACTTTCACCAGTATCTACATTGATAGTGACGTTATATTTAGTATCAGGGGTAAATGGCAGATCTTGGCCATCTTTAGCTTCTACCACTCCTCTTAATACATAATCCTCTTTGAGAACAGCTTCGTTACTAGCATAACCAAGTGCCACACTAACTGTATCACTTAGAATATACTTAGCATCGATCTCATAACCGTTACTGTTAGCCTTGCCTATATTATCAACAAGTCCAAGCAATGATATAGATGAATCAAACCATCCAAGCTGGATATCATCCCAGTCCATCTGATACATAGCAGCATTTAATCTCAATCTTCCATCCATAGATATAGATTTAAATCCAAACTCTGTGCTGGTTAAGAAGTCAGCATCATAAGTAGCTCCTAGTTGGGTTGTTCTATTTGCACCACCAGGCCTGTAACCTTCAGATCTAGTGATATAAATCATGGAATTATTGTCAACCTGATAGGATAAATTAATTTTTGAAATGCTATCACTACCATCATATAAAGAATTAACATTATCAGGTCGTGTTGTGCTTCCTAAGATGTAATTAGGCCACCAAACAGTTCCAACAAAGCCTTTTAGGGTAGTTTCATTATCAAATTTTCTATGACCTAATGTAAGTTCGATTTTGTCATTAATTTGATAGTAAATTTCACCAAAAACAGCTGACTCATCTTCAGCTCTTACTTGATCTGTTTGATAATAAAGATCTTTAGAGCCTGGAACCGCCGCAGCAGGATTAATAGCTGGAACATGCCATTGGGAGTCATAATCCGTAACATTTTCAGTTTGGAAAGCACCAATGATCCAGTTTAGCTTTTCACCCTCTTTGGAAGATAATCTAATTTCAGTTGTGTCATATTCTTGATGAGTATCATTTTCAAATTGAATACTTGGATCAACACATGGTCCAAAATAATATGTATAACAAGTGTAGTAACCCTCAACGTATCCATCAATTGCATAATGAGAATAATCACTCAAAACTTCAAAGTCTCTTTCAAGACTTGATGTAGTGAAAGTTAAATCAGCAAATCCAAGATCGCCAGTTACTGTTGCTGAAAATCTGGTCCACTCGTCGTGAGTTTTATCATCATAGAATCTGCTCACATTATATTCTCCAAGCTCATCTGGATTATGATCCCAGACACCGTTTGTTGAAGTTTCCTGACCCATGTAATTGACATCAATTTGCCAATTTTCATTAAGATCTACTCTTAAAGCAGCTCTGTAGCCTTCTTTTACAGCATCATTGAAGTTATCTTCTACAAAAACTTCATTTGATCTTGTTATACCACTTACTGGATAGGTAATTGAATCATTTACTGAATCAATAAAACCACCGTCTCTATCATTAAAACCTACAAATCTTAATGCAGCATTTTGTGAAAGAGGAATGTTTACAAAACCTTCTACCATCGTACTTCCATCGCCACCTCTTGTAGATTCAGCACTTAAGTTAAAACCAGAATCAAATTCTGAAGATGGTTTTTTTGTAATTATTTTTAAATTACCAGCTTGTGACGCTGCACCATAAAGCGTTCCTTGAGGTCCAGTTAATGACTCAACTCTCTCTATATCATAAACATGCACATCTAGGTTATCGCCAATCATTGTGACTGGTGATTCATCAAGATAAATTGCTACTGCTGGTCCTTGAAGTGATTGGTTGTTATTACCACCATCAGATATACCTCTCATGAAAATTTGTCCTTGGCCAGGTCTTCTTTGAACAGCAGAAGCCGCAGGTAGTTGAAGAACGTAATCAGCAAAATCTTTTATATTTAATGAGTCCAACTCATCCGAAGATAATGTTGTAACACTGATTGGTACATTTTGAAGGTTTTCAGTTTTCTTTTGCGCGCTAACGATAACTTCCTCAATCATCATGTCATCTTGTGCAATTGTGTTTGCACTTACAAGCACAGCAGAAGCTATTGCGGTAGCTTTAGTAGTCTTAACCACAGCATCGTGAACCTTCTCTGCGTGAAATATATTCATAGTCTCTCCCTAAATTTATAAAAAAATCTAAATAAAATATACAATAATTTTAAAATATAGTAAATTTTTATTACAAATAATTAATTAAACGTAATTAAATGAAAAACTATCTCAAATTTATATTGTCTCCATTAATCTTAATATTGATTTTATCCTGCTCTAAAGAGGATTTTTCTTTTTTACCTTTAAATGAACAATGGATTGTTGATGAAAGAGAAGCAACAAGATGGTCAATGGTAAAGCATGAAAATTTACCTACACTTACTGGAACAGTTGAATGGCAAAACTATATGAATTTCTTAGAAAATGAGTTTAAAAAATATGGTGTCGTAGATATTTATAAAAACTCATGGGAATTCGATAGATGGGATATATCTGAAGATCCTTCAAACTGGACTCTTTCAGTTGAAGATAAGCAAGTAAGAGTGGCATATTATGGTGCTTATTCAGGAAAAACCGGTCCCGAAGGTATTTCAGCCGAAATGATTTACTATGATCATACAAATCCTCCAAATAATATTAAAGACAAAATTGTTGTTATTCCAACAAGAAAGCATCCAGAAAAGCCTTACAGTATTAATTATTTAACTAATTACACATACAATGATTATGAATATGTTCTTGATGGTGAGACTTTGCCTAAACCTTTTGAATTTGTAGATCCTGAAACATCATTTACATTTGATATATGGTATCAGCTTGCTCAAAGACTCGATCAAATTCCAGAAGATGGAGAAGCTGCTGGTGCCGTAATTGTTTATGACATGGCATATGATAGAACTAAGGGACTTTATACCTTCCCTGTTCCTGATTATTACGAATCGCCTACATTAATCCTTTCAAGAGAAGACGGAAATGAAGTTATTGAGGCAGCAAAAAACAGTAAAACAGCCACAATTGTTCTTAACAGTAATATTGTTAAATCAGAAGCATATCAATTGATTGGATATTTACCTGGTAAAAATTATGGAACTGATAAAGACGAGCAAATTATCTTAACAAATCACACAGATGGCCCATCAATTACTCAAGATAATGGAGCCTTGGGAATTCTAGGTATTATTAAATATTTTTCTAATATTCCTCAAGAAAAGAGAGATAGGACATTACTTATTTATCTTGATTGCAGGCATTACATGCCAGGAATGGAACAATCTCATAAGAATGTTTCTTGGCTTAAGAAAAATCCTGATTTAAAAGACAAGGTTGTTGGTTTAATTCAAACAGAGCATTTAGGTGAAATGGATTATAAAGAAGTGAACGGAGAGGTATTACCAACTGGTTATACAGAACAATCATATCTATGGACACGAAACAATGAATATCTTATAAGTTCTGCAAAAAAAGCTTTAGATAGATACGGTTGGTCAAGAGGCATTCTGTCAGTACCAGAAAGACCTGGGCCTAATGGTGAACTTCAGCAGGTTTGGTGGGGTGTTGGAATTATCGCGTTGGCTAACGAACTCAGAAATAATGAAAATTGTGATGAATATAGTTGTGATGATGACTCAAGTTCAAACAGTCCTTTGTTATGGAATGGTTCTAGTTGTGAAGTGTGGACATGCTTAAATGTGCCTGCTTATGGCCAAGGCGGTTTCTTAGGTTATTATTGGAATAAATATTCTGATATTGATAAATGGAATTCAGAATTATTTATTCAACAAACCTCTACAATGATAGATCTAACTGGGATATTAATGTATAGCGATCTTGAAAAAATTAAGCCTATTCTTACAGATCAAAGTTTTAGAAAAACTGATATGAGTATTGCAGCTCCTATTGATATTTCTAATTAAGATTCACCATTTAAAACTATTGTGAAATTGTAATAATTTTTTTTTCCAAATATTTGTATAGTGAGTAAATTCAGATTCTTTAATTACAAATTTCTTATAAATTAAATCTCTATCAACCATTAGTATAGCAATTTGAGAGATATTGGTATCGAACATCACATTATGTGCATTTGCATATGCACAGCATTGAAGAAAATAGTCGCTAATCCATTCTTTTCTTTTGATTTTTTTTGATGTTTTGAAATCAATAAGTGTTTCCTTTCCATCAAAAATACCAACACAATCTGCTGTGCCAGCATACAAATTAGTTAAAAACAAATGCACTTCTAAACCAAAAACTTCAGATATATCAACAAGTGCTTCTTTTTTTAATTTATCTGACATTTTTTTTGCTAAATTTCCCAAACTATCATCAGTAAATATATCTTTATCTATACTATTTAGATGATTTTCTAGTGCTAGATGAACCATAGTGCCAATATCGGTGGCTTCTTTCATGACTCTATCAGCTTCTATATCACCTACTCTGTTCCTCCATTGATCTAAAGATGACTTTTTGTCTGAAAGATTATCCAGAACTGTAGTTACACTTGGTATTTCGTTACCTTCAGAATCTATATAGAACCTTCCTAATTTATTTTGAATTCTTTTTAGCTCTGGATATTTATATTTATTTGTTATCATTAACGATATTCTATATTTAATATGATTAATATAAAATTAAATCCACTTTGGAGTAAAACTGTTTTAGTAATAACATTTAGTTTTTTGTTATTACTGTCATCTTATGTACTTCTAGATCCGGATGGAAGTTCAAAAAACTTATCAAATATCTACAATTTTTTTGCAACAAACTTTGAATCCTTTTTTTTATATTTTGGATTTGGTGTATTGCTAATTTTAATATTTGTAGGTATCTCTTCAGCAGGCTCAAAAAAGATTATTTTAGAAGGTAGAAAAGATTATTCATATTTTTCTTGGTATTCAATGTTGTTTGCTACAGGAATGGGTGCTGCCCTTTTATATTGGTCTACATATGAATGGCTTGTTTACTATACAGATCCTATTGCTGGAGAAGAAAAATCATTGTTAAAAGCAAGATCGTATCCATTATTTCATTGGACATTCACAGGTTGGGCACTCTACATATTACCTACTGTAGCGTTTGTTTTTTCGTTAATGAAAAATTCAAACACATCTTTAACTTTTTCAGGAATACTTCTAAAAAAACAATCTGGACCAATTAGAATAATTTTAGATATATTTTTTATTGGAGCAATTCTTACCGGAGCTGGAGTTGGCTTGGCATTATCTTTTCCTCTTCTATCTGCTGCTATATCCAAATTATTAAACATAAATCAATCATTATATTTAGATTTTTTAATGTTATTTATCTGTATGTGTATCGTCGCTATAAGCGTGTATAGAGGACTCCAAAATGGCATTAAAAAATTAAGTAATTTTAATATTATTCTTGTGATAATTTTTTTATTTTTAATTCTAATAACTGGGCCTACAAAATATATTATTTTTAATACACTAGAATCTTTTTCATATGTAATAAAAAACTATTTTTCCTTAAGCTTAACTAAATCTAAATACTCTCTGGATTGGACGGTATTTTATTGGGCATGGTATATAGCACTTGCCCCTGCTGTCGGTGCTTTTATTGTCAACATATCTAACAATAAGACTATAAGAGAGCTTATTTTTGGAGCCATAATTGTTGGATCACTTGGTTGTATTTTTCATATTGGAGTTTTATCAAATATATCAATTTATTTTTACGAAAATGCCATATTGGATGCACCAAAAATTTACGAAGATGGGTCATTAACATCACATGCTCTTGTGGTTGAAACTATTTCATCATTAAACTTTGGTTTAGTATTTTTAATAATTTTTGCAATTATTGCAGTTGTGTTTTTATGTACAACTTATGATTCACTTTCTTATATATTAGCTACTGCATCTATGAAAAACTTTAAAGATAAACCCACAAGAAGCTTAAGGGTATTCTTTGCAATAATTCTTATGATTCAACCAGCTTTAATAATGTTTATGGGTGGAAAAGACTCTTTTATGTGGCTTTTAGTAGTAATATCTGTACCATTGATGGTTATTTACATATTCTTAATATTATCGATATTTAAAAATGCAATTAAATTTAAAAAATCATAGAGCAAATATATTTGAAAAAAATCCATTCGATGTAAATAAAACATCAATTGTGTTTGTTCCTGGTGCAGGAATGGACCATCGGATAATTTCTATGTTCAATCTAGACGACCTTGATAATGAATATAATGTTTTAGGCATAGATTTACCAGGACATGGATATACATCAGGCCCAATAGTAGATTCAATAAGAGATCATACAGATTTCTGTATAGATATTTTTAATGAAATTAACATTAAGAAACCAATTGTAATTGGTCATAGCTGGGGTGGATTAGTTGCACTTGATCTGGCAACAGAATTTGAGAACAAAATGACTATTTGTATGAATATTGCATACCCATTTTTAGTTGGAGATATGTTGCTTGATTTTGCAAAAGGAAATTTAGATCAAGCAGTGGAATTTTTAATGAAATATGGAATATATAAATTTCCAAAAACTGAAATTAAAACAAAAGGATTTGGAACAATGGGTTCAGGGTTTTATGGAAGATCAAAAGGACAAATCAAATCTCCCTATGGAACAAAAGTTGTTGAAGACGATCCAGAAAGAGAAATTAAACTTTATCCTTTAAAAAGATTGTTTAATCAATCAGAAAAAGAAATAAGCTCCATAGACTTAAAATCATGTAATGTTTTTAGATTATCGGATGATCAAATATCAAAATTGAAAAATGTAAAATATATATTTAGCGAAAAGGATAAATTAGCGAGATATAATCCTGAAAATATTCTCTTGAAAAATGTCGATCATGAAAAAGATATAATAATGTTGAAGGACGTAGGACATTTTCCATATTTTGAAGAACCAGATGTCATATCTAAAGAATTAGTTCAAATCATTAAGGCTAAATAACTTTCTTAAGATATATTCACTGCCCCATCTATCATTTGTTCTATAACACTTAGCTGTATTCAAATCATTTTGTATGTCACTTACACATGTACCAAAATTTGTGTAAGAACTAGTCTTTGATTCTTGGTCATATCCTGCCTCTGGCCACATATGATCTGAATTTAAATTTAAAATTGACATAATTTTTATATTCTCATCGCATTCAAAAAAAGTTTTTTCTTCAAATTCTTCATAATGTTTAAATAATGACTTCTTTTGATTTTTACAATTAAATGCATTCTTCCAATTTTCAATAAATTCAGATTGTGTTTCATAAAAAAGTCCATCATATGAAATCTTTCCAATAGGTGGAATGGTTTTGTCTTTTAATGAAGCATATGAAATAAAGTTAACTGGCTCATCAGGCACACAGGAAAAACCATACCTAGGCAATCCATTTATACTTATAGCTGCTTTAACTGATTTAGGGTATTTGCAAACATATGAATTTACAAACATTCCACCAGTGCTATTCCCAATTAAATATACATCTTTTACATTGAATTCAATTTTTAGGTTATCAATTAATTTTTTTATAAATTTTGTATCATCAACACAGGGTGCCCAACCACATCTACCACGATCACAGTTTGGAAACTTTGGATAAATAATTCTTTTGTTATCAGCTAAACAATTATTTGAAATTTCGTCATTAGAAGTTTGTCTTATGATGTCATTAAAGGTTGTAACTAAAGTATTTTCTTTATCATAAAAATATGTCGATTCAGGATATACGGCTATAAAGTTGTATTTATCTGCTAGTTTGTTAAAACCACCAGAGACTTCACTCTCAAAACCTGAAGCAGTCCCGCCATACCCATGAAATCCAAATACTATGTTTGTTTTTATGGCTTTATCGTATGTGTCTGGAACATAAATAAGATAATGCCTTGAGGTGTCATCTTCTAAGAGATATATCTTTTGCATTTCACCGCTAAAGAGTATATTGCTTATGAATATAAGATAAATTAAATATTTCATTTTAATTGATATCTAAAAAGGATTTTAATTCATTATATGCCAATTCTTTTTGTAGGCCGCTAAAAACTTCATGCCTATCATTTTCAATTTTTATATTCTTAACGTTAGAAAAAACTTTTGATAGCATCTTGTATAAAGATTCTATTCCTTTGCCAAAATCACTAACAGGATCTTTAGTTCCTGATATCATTAAAATTGGAAGATTTTTATCAGAATTAATATAATTTTTTTCTTTAAAAGCTTTTGTGCATCCTATAGCAATATCTTTCCACATAGAATTAGTTACGCTAAAACCACAAAACTCATCTCTTACATAATCATCAACATTTACAGGATCAGATGATATCCAATCAAAGGAAGTTCTATTAGGTTTAAATTTTTTATTCCACGACGTATCTGTTAAATAATTAAGGATTGAGTTAACTGAATCTTTTCCAAAAAATATTATTGATATATTTATTAAGAATTTTTGAGCAAACATTATAAAGTTTGGAAACTTTGAGGAACCAGAAATAATTAATCCTTTTATTTTTATATCTTTCATTATTAAATTTAGGCCTACCCATGAACCCATGCTATGCGCTATAAGGTATTGATCAAGATTAGGAAAATTATTATTTGTATTGATAATAAGATTTCTAAGATCATCTGTAATTACCTCCCATCCATTATCTTTTGCGAAAACCCCCTTCTTATGGTTATTTTTTATCCATTTACCATGCCCTCTATGATCAATAGAAATGACATGATATCCATCATTATTTAATTTATTTATTAGCCATTTATATCTTCCAATATGTTCTCCTTTTCCATGACATATATGAACTATGCCATTTGGATTTGGTAAATTTGATAAATGCTTATAAATATATTTATTTTCAATAGAGGTGTTTAAATTCATAATTTATAATAAACTGATAACCAAAATATTGAAATCAACATGGAAGAAATACATATTGCAGGAACAGGGATTTGGTACCCAGAGGATGTGATTACCAATGATGAGATCGTATCTTCATTTAATGCATATGTAGATGATTTTAATTATAAGAATAAAGAGGCTATTGATTCTGGCAATACAGAGCAACTAGACCACTCTTCATCTGCCTTTATTGAAAAAGCCTCTGGAATTAAAACACGGCATGTAATTGATAAAAAGAATATTTTAGATATCAATAGAATGATGCCTTTAGTTGAACATGAGGATGAATCTAAATTATCTATTCATACTATCGTAGGAATTCAGGCTGCAAAGAAAGCTATGAAAGCAGCAAATGTAGAACCATCTGATATTGATGCTGTTATTTTAGGCACATCTCATGCAGCAAGAAATTATCCATCAGTGGCTATTGAAATTCAGAATGAATTAGGTATTGATGGATACGCATATGATATGCTTGTTGGTTGCTCATCAACTACTTTTGCCATTAATAATGCTATTAGTGATATTGCTTCTGGATTGGCAGAAACAATTTTGGTTATAAATCCAGAAATTTCAACTCCTTTTGTTAACTATAAGAAAAGAGATATTCATTTCATATTCGGAGATGGTTGTGTTGCTTCAATTATTTCTAAAAAGAATAATTCAAATAATGCATTTAAGATAATAGATCGTAAGCTAATTACAAAATTTTCAAACAATATCAGAAGTGATTGGAGTTACCTGGCCAGGGCAGCTGGTGATGAAAAATCATTTGATGATCTTCTTTTTTATCAAAATGGTAACAGTGTATTTAAAGAGGTATGTCCTTTGGTTGCTAAATTTATCAAAAACCAACTAGAAAAGGTTAATTTGAGCCCCAATGAAATAAGTAAATTTTGGTTACATCAAGCTAACTCAAGAATGGTGAACTTAATAGTTTCAAAAATTATTGGTTCTGATAATTTTGATACTGATCTTGCTCCGCTACCAATTGAAAAATTTGGTAATTTAGCTAGCGCTGGATCAATGTTTGCATTCAATCTTCACAATGATCTAAAAAAAGGTGAAAAAGGTCTAATTTGTTCTTTTGGTGCAGGATATTCCGTTTGTTCAATTATTGTAGAAAAAGTCTAAATTAAATTTATTTAAATGATTAAAGGATTTATAATTCGGGTATGGGTGAATACGACGCAGTTTGGGTTTTCTTAATTTGTTTAGCTTTTGTAGGTTTTTATATCTATATTGAAGCAAGACCCAAGGGATCTAATTTTTTTGGAGGTATCTCAGAAACAATAAGTAGATTCTTTAGAAGCAAATAATGCACGCGGTTAATCCGAAAATAAGTGTCATTGCCTTAGTCCTTATTACTTATATTGTTGGTAGTCTAGCATCATCGAGCGCAGGCACCGATTTATGGTATCAAAGCCTTGTTAAATCTAATTTAAATCCTCCTGGATATGTGTTTGGAATAGTTTGGTCAATATTATATTTGTTGATGGGAATAACAGCCTGGAGAACCTTTTACACAATAAAAAATCTTTTTTATATTCAATTATTTTTTAACGCTATATGGTCGTGGTTATTCTTTTCATTTCATTTGCCAGTAATATCTTTAATTGATATTTGGCTCTTGATATTTATAAATATAAAAATATTATTTATGATTTTAAAGCAAGATAAGTTAGCTGCATTTCTATATACACCTTATATAGTGTGGTTATTATTTGCTTCATATTTAAACTTATTTATCGTTCTAAATAATTAGATAAATATTCCTACTATCAGCCCTGTCATGCATGATGCTAATGTAGCACCTACTAGAGCTTTAAAAGATACTTTAATTAGATCGTCTTTCCTTTCGGGGGCCATTGCAGTAATACCTGAAATTAATATCCCAACAGATGAAAGATTTGCGAAACCACATAAGCTATAAAATGTTATAAGTTTAGATCTTTCAGAAAGTGCGCCGCTTTCTATACCAGCAAGAGCCGGATAAGCTACAAATTCATTTAATGTTGTTTTTATACCCAATAGTTCACCAGCGATTATTGCTTCGTCCCAGGGTATTCCCATCAGCCAAGCAATTGGTGCAAAAATATATCCTAGGATAATTTCTATCGATAAATCAAAACCAAATTGAGATGTTATAAATCCTAGAATAGAATTTACAATATAAACAAGAGCTATTACTGCAATTAGTATTGTTCCAACACTAACTGCGATACTTGCTCCATCAGATGTACCTTTTGTAACAGCATCCATTGAGCTTTTATATACTTTTGGAACCTTTTTTTCGTCAAAATCTGTTATTGAGTTTGAAGGTATCATTATATTTGCATACATAATTGCTGCCGGAACAGATAATACAGACGCTGTTATAAAATGTTGAATTAAATTCTGATCAACAAATACATCTTTTAAAATAGCTATTAAAGCAACCATGACCGAACCAGCAACAGTCGCCATTCCAGCAGTCATTAAAATTAAAAGTTCTTTATTTGATAACTTACTTACGTAAGGTCTTACTAGTAAAGGAGCCTCGACTTGACCAACAAAAACATTTGCAGCTGCTCCAAGGCCAACAGGTCCACCAATATTAAACAACTTTTGACATGCTTTTGAAATTAAATTAACTATAAAAGGAAGAATACCCCAATGCCACAATATTGCAGATATACACGCCATTACAATTATGTAAGGCAATACGCCGAAAGCGAACGTTTCTAGAAGAGATATATATGGAGTTGACATATCACTTGGTGGATATCCAAAAACAAATTTTGCTCCCTCAACTGTTGCATTTTGAAGTACAACTACTCCATTTCCCAGCACTTCAAAGGCTTCAATTACAAATGGTACTTTTAGAAGAATAGCTGCTAATATTATTTGAGAAAGTATCCCGTAACCGACATACTTATAATTGATAATCTTAAAATTATCTGAAAATGGTATAGCTATTGCTATCAAGCCAATGAAGCCAATTATTATTTGTAATACTGTCATAATATCCATATTAATAGAGCTTGATTTCTTTTAATCTTTGATTTAAAAAATCATCTGCAAGTATGCCTTTATCATCATCTCTATATATGGATTTTAAATTAATTGAGGGGGCTGGGTGCAAGAAAAATGGAATACTATATCTTGGTTTAGATTCAGATTTTTTGTCTTGAATTACTCTATGAGTAGTACTTTTTAATTTATTATCTGTAACTAATTGCATCATATCTCCAATATTACAAACAATTGCTTTAGAGCTCGGTGCAACTTTTATCCAATTACCATCTTTGCTTAACACCTCTAAACCACCCTCTTCTGCTCCAATTAAAAGTGTTATTAAATTTATATCTTCATGAGCACGAGCTCTGTGAGGATTAGATTCAGAGTCTACAGGAGGATAATGTATTGATCTCAAGAGTGAATTCCCTTTCTTGACCCATGATTCAAAATAATCACTTTCAAGTTCTAATGAAAGTGCTATAACAGAAAGAACTCTTGATCCAATGTTGTGTAATTCTGAATATAAATTATCAAAATTTTTATTAAAATTTGGTACCTGTTCAATTATTAAATTTTGAGGTATTTTTTTATCAAAAGATTCGTCGATAACTGGTCCATGATGCCAAAATTCTTTTTGGTCTGCTATCTTTTCACCTACTGCGGTTTCAATACCTTTAGGTGTATAACCTCTTGCACCTTTTGAGCCTACCGAACTATATGTATTTTTAATATCGTAATCTAAATCAAAAAACTCTTTTGATGATTTATAACAATCATCAACAAGACTATCGGACAAACCATGTTCAGTTATTGAAAAAAAGCCATGATTAGATAAAGCATCTTTTAATAAATTAATAGAGAATGTATCTCCTCTTTCAATTTGTTTAAAAGATAGTTCAGGTATTAAATTATTCATAATAAAAAGGCGGTAAAAAAACCGCCTTTAAATTATATATAAGTATGATTAGAAATTATACTTAAATCCTAATTGAGCTCTCCAAACACTCTGAGTTGCTGATAGGCTCATGTTGTATGGGTCATCAAAGCTATATCTATATGCATTTCTGCTGTAATCATACTTTGTACCATCAACAATTCTTAAGTCTATTACAGGTATTCTTCCTGAATAATATCCATACCTAACAACACCTTTATCGTCATCTATAAGATTCAGAAGATTCTCAATACCTAGTGTTATAACAAACTCATCGTTGTCTCTAAAGCCAGGTAATATCTGGGTAACCTTGAAATCTAATGAAGACTGCCATGGGAATCTCATAGAACCTCTATCAGCTATTTCACCAGCCTTACCTTCAAGACCAAATACGTTATAAAGAAGATTTAAAACAGCCTCTTCACGTGCAAGAGCATCAGCTGAACCTTCATCTAAACATTTATATGAATAACAAACGATTGGATCATTTCTTGTTGGTATATATAGTAATGCTGAACTATCATCATTTAAGTTATAATCATAACCAAAAGCCTTAGTTTTGTAATCGCCTGTCCAGCCAGTGAATGTGTCAAAAGTTGGATAAGCTGGTAATCCAGATTTTCTTTCAAAAATTAAAGTAAAGGTTGTTGGTTTATCAGGTCCAAAGAAATAATGTTTGGATCTTAATGTAGCTAAAAGTCTATGCTCTGTTTCGTAAATTGACGTCATTGCTCTTCTGTTATTGAAGTCAATCGCACCAGTTTTACCAAAATTAGAGTTTGATGTAGATGAAGTCATCCCACTCAGCTCTGTATTATTCTGACCTGTATAACTTACAGAAAGAACTGTATCTCCATCTCTAAATGCCTTATTTAGAGTTGCTGAAATAACCTCTCTTTCACCACAACAGTCGTTATATAGACCAGCCTTATATGTTCTTCTGCCAGTCATGTTATAAATAGGTCTGCCATCTGGTGCAACTTCAGTAGGCACTGTTGGTATATCTCCATCTAAAGGATATCCAGTATCTATAACTTTATATAAAGCTTCCTCTTGTTTAGATTTTAAATATGTAACACTGATGTCCATATTGTACGGAAGATCTCTTTCATAAGTTATGTTAAGAATTTTTGAATCAGGCCATTCAAAGCTTGGTGCAATAAAGTCAATCTTTGAATCCGTTAAAGGAGCATCCTGAATTGCTTGTTGAACACAAGCAGGTAAACCTGAGCCTGGAGATGTTAATGGATCACATCCTGCTGGAGCATTTGCACTGTTATATGCTGAAACTCTTACACCATCATTTGTATAAGCGTTTGAAATCCAAACAGCTGGCAGTTTTGCAGAATAAGTTCCGTATGTAACATTTAAATCACTTACATCATCAATCATTACATCTAGTCCAAGTCTTACATTGGTAAGGCTTGTTCCATCAATACCTGCATTAGCAAAACCATATGTTTGTTCAAAAGCAGCATTTTTAGCTGGCGCGTCGTTTGAATCATATTCATCATGCCTAATACCAGCAGTTACACTTAATCTATCAGAGATTGTAATTTCATCCATTACATATAAAGATGTTAAACCATAATCAAAAACAGCAGCTGCATCATCAACATTTCCTGTCTTAGCATTATTTGCACTAAATGAGCTTGCAACACCTGCCTGATAGTCGGCTAATGTATCAAATTCCCATTCACCATCTTGGGCAACAATAAATACGTTATATATATCATATGTTGTATTTTCATAGCCAGCTGTAATTTTATGATTACCTGTATAATAAGTAAGTTTTGCTTTCAAGAAATCTGTTTCAGTGGCTAATTTATTCGCACTTCTATATATATCAGCACCTAAATATACCCTCATCCCATATGCATCATCGATATAAAAATTGGGGACATCCTGCCCTGCAGGAGAATTTTGACTTGTGTCAGTAGATTTATTGGAATAGTAAATTTCTGATATTAAGTTATCTGACCAGTCTGAAACCAAAAGAATACTAGATGTATCAGTTTTTTCACCCTTAAAGTATGAAGCTGATTCAAAGTAAAAAGATGAATTACTTCCACTGGCTCTTAAACGGTCACCTTCAGTGTTTTTATAATTATAAGTTAATCTATGGTTGTCATTTAAAATATAGTCGATTCTTAGAGAAGTATTTTCTTGTTTAGATTCTGTTGTTGATGCTACTCCAAGAGGATCCCAACCATACTTGCTAATTGTTAATTGTCTTAGACTATCAACTTGTTCAAGAGTTATAGCTTGCTCATTAGCAGCGCCTGATCCTGCTGGACCATATAAAACTGGATTAGTTACAGTCGTATCTTCATAGGTAACATAAAAGAAAGCTTTATCTTTGATAATTGGACCACCAAAGGTAAAACTTTGAGCTGTATCTTCTTTATCAAAAGTATATTTTTTGCCTTCAATTTTATCACCGTAAAATTGATCACCTCTGTCATAATAGCCTACGCTTCCCTCAAATTCATTTGTACCACCTTTAGTAACAAATTCGATGATACCGCCTCTAAAATTAGAATATTCAACAGAAGCAGGAGCTACTTTTACAGACATTTGTTCTATTGCATCGAGATTTATAGGGCTTCTTTGTGATGGATAGCCATTGTCATTCAAACCAAAATCATCATTAAATGATACGCCATCAACTTTTATATCATTACTTCTTGGATGAGCTCCTCCAATTGAAATACTTGCATAATCGTCTTCAGCGTCATCCAAAGAAACTAATGGGTTTAATTTAATTAAATCTTTAATGTCTCTTGTAACAGATGGTGTTTCTTGGATTGTTTGGGCATCAATTGTAGATGAAAAACCAAGACCATCATCTGCGGTTATCCTTTGAGCTGTTACAACAACATCATCAACAGATGTTGACGATTTAAGGTTAAAAGATAATCTAGAAGTTTCACCGACAACAAGACTTGTAGTTACTTTATCTGATAGTAAACCAGCTGCACTTACTTTTATAGTGTAAGGACCGCCTGGTCTTAGTCCACCAGCAGAATATCTACCTGAAGAATCAGTTGTTCTAGTTACAGTAGTATTTGTTGGTTCATAAGTTATCTCAACCTGAGCACCACTAACAGATCCGCTTGAAGAAGATACTGTACCTGTGATGTCTGAGGTTAATTCTTGTGAGATAAGAAATGGTGAAATAAAGATTGAAAGAAAAGATATTGTTAAAAAATTCCGGAACATAATGTCACACCCCATTGTGAAAAATTAATCTATATACATAATATATATCAAAAATTAATATTGCACTAATACAATTTAGAAATTTTTATGTGAAATTAATGTGACTTTTTAATTTATCTTAATTTGATCAGATCCAAAATACTTTTCAAGACAGCTAGGGATTTTGATAATATCAGAGCCATCATAATTATTTTCAATAAGAGCTATCAAACATCTTCCAACAGCCAGTCCTGAGCCATTAATTGTATGAACAAAATGGTTACCATCTTTAGTTTTATATTTAATATTAGCTCTTCTAGCTTGAAAATCAGTAAAGTTAGAACAGGATGATATCTCTCTATACTTATTTTGACTAGGCATCCAAACTTCAATATCAAAAGTTTTAGCAGATGAAAAACCCAAATCTCCAGTACATAACTCTATAACTTGATAAGGAAGTTCCAATAGATCTAAAATCTGACATGCATTAGATAAAAGATTATCAAGGCATGTCATAGAGTTCTCAGGTTTTGTTAATTGAACAAGTTCAATTTTCTCAAACTGATGTTGTCTAATTAACCCTCTTGTATCTTTTCCATAACTGCCAGCCTCAGATCTAAAACATGGGGTGTGAGATGTAACTTTTATTGGTAGCTCATTCTCGTTGACAAACTCATCTCTAAAAAGATTAGTGAGAGGAACTTCTGCAGTTGGAATCAAATAAAGGTTTTCATTTGCCTTAAATAAATCTTCTTCAAATTTAGGCAGTTGTCCGGTACCGATTAGTGAATCTGCATTAGCCATAAATGGAACATAGTATTCTTCATATCCATTTTTTACTGCATTATCGATCATGAAGGAAATCAAAGCTCGTTGTAACTTAGGCAACTCTCCTTTTAATACTGAAAAGCGAGAGCCAGCTATCTTAGCTGCAATATCAGTATCTATATCGTTAGTAATTTCAAGATGATCTAAAGTATTTTTTGAAGTTATAGAACCATACTTTTTTATAACAACGTTATCATTTTCATCCCTACCATTCGGAACAGATTGATCAGGTATATTTGGGATATCAAGTAAAAGATTATTGAGATCTTTTAGAATAGATTGAAGTTCTTTGTCATTTTCATCTAATTTAGTATTTGTTTCATCAATGATAGTTTTCAATTCATCTACGCTCTCACCTGAAGCCTTGAGCTTCCCAAATTCTGATGAAAGTTTTTTTCTATCAGCTTGAAGATCTTCAACAGTAACTTGGAGAACTTTTCTTTTTTTATCTAATGATTTAAAACTATCTTCATCAATATTATAGCCACGGCTAGATAGCATCTTTTTGATGTCATCAAAATTATCTCTTAAATTTTTTAAATCCAACATTATTTAGAAATTACAACCCCTGCGTATGTAGCAAAAATACTTAATATCAAAGTTAGCATTATATATGAAAGAGCAATAATTAAATTCGAATTTGCCATCATAATTGTTTGGTGTGTGAAAGCAGACATTGTTGTAAATGATCCAAGAAACCCAATTATAAAAAAATAATAAGAACTATCTTTTACTGGAAATGATAAACCTATTAAAAAACCAATAAAAAAACATCCTATAATATTTACTAAAAGAGTTGCGTAATGAGAGGATAGCGAAAAAAAATTTTCAATTACTTCATTAACACCAAATCTTGATACAGCTCCTAAGGCTCCTCCGATTCCGATGTATATGATGTTGTATAACATTATTTTTTTGTAAATTTAATTAAATTATTTACTTCCATATTATCTTTAAATTTAATTTGTAATGTATTTTGATCGAGAAATTCAAAATAAAACTTTGAATTATCTTCAATGATTGAAAAAGAATTTTCATTGAGATTATTAATTTTTGAATTATCAATATCTCCATTAATTATAAAGTTAACTAAAAAGTTATCTATTTCATCGATTGGAATATTTTTAACTTGATCAAACTCTAAATCATGAATTTCAAGACCTTCTTTATTTAAAAAATAAATTTCTTTGAATGGTGATTTGACATCAACTCTGACAGAGTTATCAGAATTTCTGACAAATGTACCTTCAGATATATCGTAGTTTTTATCTAATTTATTAAAGCTAGACTGGATAAAAGATAATTCTGTATTAAAAAATAATTTTAAGTCATCAACAGGTGATGCAAGAATTATTGAGGTATATATAAACAAAAAATTTATATAAAAATATTTCAAATTAATCTCTTTTTGGAACCAGGACTTCTCTTGATCCGTTCGAGCTCATCTCGGAAACAAGCCCAGCCTCTTCCATAGTTTCTATTAATCTTGCTGCCCTGTTATATCCTATTCTAAGTTTTCTTTGAACAGCAGATATTGAAGCTCTTCTTGAATCAATTACAAAGCTAACTGCCTCATCATATAATTCATCTTGCTCATCGGAAGATCCAGTTTCTGTTCCTGACCATCCTGGTATTGGGCCTGTATCTTGATTGGAGGAAATAATATCATCAACATAATTTGGTTCTGCTCTTGATTTCCAATCGTTAACAACTCTATGAACCTCATCATCACCAACGAAAGCTCCATGAACTCTAACAGGAACACCAACGCCTGGTGGAAGGTATAACATATCCCCATATCCAAGAAGTTGTTCTGCACCACCCTGATCTAATATAGTCCTAGAATCAATTTTTGTTGAAACTTGAAAACCAATTCTAGTGGGAATATTTGCTTTAATTAAACCGGTGATAACATCAACAGAAGGTCTTTGTGTTGCTAATATTAAATGTATACCCGCAGCTCGGGCTTTTTGTGCAATCCTGGCAATCAAATGCTCGACTTTCTTTCCAACTAACATCATCATGTCTGCAAACTCGTCAACTACAACAACAATAGATGGAAGAACTTCTAAAAATTCTTCTTCATCTTCATTTAATGGATTTAAAATTTGTTTTCCACTTTTGTCAGCTTCTTGTATTTTCTTATTAAAGCTAGCTAGATTACGAACACCCATCATAGACATCAATTTATATCTTCGATCCATTTCTGCTACACACCATCTAAGACCATTAGATGCATCTGTCATATCGGTTATAACTGGGGTTAATAAGTGAGGAATGCCATCATAAACAGCCAACTCTAACATTTTAGGGTCAACTAAAATTAATCTAACGTCTTCAGGATCAGATTTAAATAAAAGACTCAGAAGCATTGCATTAAGGCCAACTGATTTACCAGAACCAGTTGTTCCAGCTACAAGTAGATGCGGCATTTTAGCCAAATCAACAACAATTGGATTGCCTGAAATATCATGACCTAAAGCTAAGCTTAAATTTGAAGGTGATGATTTAAAGGCCTTAGAAGATAATATTTCAGTAAGACGTACCATTTTTCTATTAGTATTTGGTATTTCAATACCGACATATGACTTACCCTCTATTACTTCGACAACTCTAACACTACTAACTGATAATGATCTAGCAATATCTTGAGCAATATTTGTAATCTTGCTTGCTTTAGTTCCTGGTGCTGGCTGAATTTCAAATCTTGTAACTACAGGTCCAGGTAATACAGACTCTACAGTGGCTTCTATGCCAAATTCTAAAAGTTTGGTTTCTAATAATGATGCTATTTGGTTTAACTCGGCTTCGGATAATGAACTTCCATCATCAAGCGCTCTATCAAGCAATTCTGTACTAGGCATGACGCTTTTTTCTTTTTTAATTTCAGAACTATCAGAACTCTCCGGTTTTGAAACTTCTTTAAGAGGAATCTTTGGTTCAATAGGTAAATCACCCTGCTTTAGATCATTTTTAAGTTCTTGAGATGGATTTTTATTAAACCCAGATTCAGTAGAAGTTTTAGACTTTGAAGATTTCACTTTCTTAACTTTTGAAGAATCTTGCATTGTATTAACAATTTTTTTTGAATTGGCAAAAAATGAACTAATAATATTTTTTATTTTGACCAAAAAATTTTTAAATACCTTAAAGCCATATTTGAATGTACTTATTAATAATTTTCCAAATTGATCTAATTTTTCTAGCCAAGAAAAATTAAAAGAAAAAGAGGTTGTTGGAATTAACAGAACAACTAAGAAAATAAGTGATCCTACACTTCCAAACAAGGAAGTTAAAGCTTTTAAAACAATTACCCCGATAGCACCGCCAAAATCATCAGTGATATATAGTTGCCCTACTGAACAAAAACATACAATAAAAAAGATTGAGCTTATTAACCTTACAAGGATTTTAGTTAGTGAATTGTTCGGATCTTCATAAAATAATGTTTGAATTGACCATACACACCCTATTAACAGAAGAGCATATCCACCATATCCGATTAGCGTATATAAAAAATCTGAAATTATTGCTCCAAGTGGACCACCAAGATTTTCTATTGGATCTTCGTTATTATTGATATTAAACGAGCCTGAGTCACTTGGGTTATATGAAACTAGAGAAATAAATATATACAAAGAAAATGCAATAAGAAAAAAACTAAAAAAATTTAACAGTGTATTTTTAATATAAGGGGGCATATATTTAAATTATTTAATTATAGTTGTAATTATAGGCATAAACCGTAACAATTTCTTTATATTCAATTATAATTTCACTCATGTCAGACAATCATAAAAAATTAATAATATTAGGTTCAGGTCCTGCAGGATATGCAGCTGGTATATATGCTGCTCGAGCTGGTCTTGATCCTATTATCATTGCAGGTATGCAAGAAGGTGGGCAATTAACAACCACTACAGATGTTGAAAATTGGCCTGGTGATAGTGATGGCCTTCAAGGGCCCGAGCTTATGGACAGAATGAAAAAACATGCTCAACAATTTGATGTAGAAATTATTAATGATCATATTAATGAAGTTGATCTGTCAATGAAGCCATTTAAATTAATTGGCACATCTAACTACAGTTGTGATTCGTTAATTATTGCAACAGGAGCTAGTGCTATGTATTTAGGTCTTCCATCAGAAAAAGAATACCTTGGTAAAGGGGTTTCAGCATGCGCTACATGTGATGGATTCTTCTATAAAGATCAAGAGGTAGCTGTTATAGGAGGTGGCAATACTGCGGCTGAAGAAGCATTGTATTTATCAAGAATATGTTCAAAAGTTTATTTAGTTCATAGAAGAGATGAACTCAGAGCAGAAAAAATACTTCAAGACAGAATTTTTGCTGAAGAGAAAGCTGGAAAAATTGAAATATTATGGGATACGCAGCTAAAAGAAGTAGTTGGAAACGATATGGGTGTATCTGGAATAAAGTTAGACAATAAAGGAAATGAGATTATAAAAGATGTCATGGGTGTATTTATTGCTATAGGACATAAACCAAACACTGAAATATTTAATGGTCAACTTGATATGGATAATGGTTATATTATTATCAAATCTGGTCTACATGGTTCAGTAACCTCTTCATCGGTTGAAGGAGTTTTTGCAGCAGGAGATGTATCAGATCAAATTTATCGTCAAGCTATAACCTCAGCAGGTTTTGGATGTATGGCTGCTCTTGATGCTGAAAAATATTTATCAGAAAAATAAATATGAAATACAAAGCTTATATTGTTGAAGATAATAATGGAGCATTTAACGGTTCAATCAAAGAGCTTGAAGTTCCAAAATTAGAAGAAGGAAAAGTTTTAATAAAAGTAATCAATTCATCACTGAATTATAAAGATGCTCTTGCAGCAACAGGTGCTAAAGGGGTTGTAAAATCATACCCATTTGTTCCTGGTATTGATATTGCTGGCAAAGTAATAGGAAGCTCTTCATTACATTTTACTGAGGGCGATGATGTTATAGCTACTGGATATAAAATTGGAATGTCTGAATTTGGTGGTTTTGGAGAAATTGTTCATCTTCCTGAAAATTGGATTTTAAAACTACCAAAAAATTTATCTCATTTTGATGCCATGAGTTATGGGACTGCAGGATTAACTGCTGCTGCATGCGTTAAAAAGATTCTTGATGCTAATGTAAAAAAAGATCTACCTGTCATAGTATCCGGAGCAACTGGAGGAGTTGGATCTATTTCTGTTGGATTATTATCTAAACTTGGATATGAGGTTCATGCTGTTACAGGAAAATCATCTGAAATTGAGATATTAAAAATTATGGGCGCAACCGAGATTATATCGAGAGATGATTATATGTCTGAGCCGATTAAACCACTTGATAAAGCATTATATTCTGCAGCAGTTGATACTGTCGGTGGAGATATATTGGCAAAAATAATCTCAATGGTTTCAAATCATGGTGTTGTATCTTGTTGTGGTAATGTTGGTGGTGCAACATTTAGTTCATCAGTTTTTCCATTTATATTAAGAGGCATTCAACTATCAGGTATTGATTCTGCTGAATCATCTATCGATCTCAAATCTGAACTATGGAATCTATTATCTGATGAATGGTCATTAGATTTGGTTAATCAAACTAAAACAATTAAAATTGATGATGTTGGATCTGAAATAAATAAAATTTTAAAGGGCGATCAAATAGGAAGGGTTGTTATTCAACATGGAGAATAAACATGAAAGATGAATATAAAGAATTTTTTGAAACAGACGAAAACGATAAAGACAGCAAGAGCGATGCTAAAGTTATCTTATTCCTGATTGTTGTAGCTGTTATTGCTATGACCTATTGGGTAGCTGTTCAATAGTTTATCTAGGCTTCATCCTCATACCAGAATCTAATCTAATTGTTTCACCATTCAGATATGTATTCTCTACTATATGCACTGCTAAATCAGCAAACTCATTAGGCTGGCCAAATCGATGAGGGAACTGGGTTGACTCCAATAAAGGTTCTCTAACTTTATCTGGTGCTAATTGCATTAAAGGTGTATCAAAAATTCCTGGCGCTATAGTGCAAACTCTTATTGCATGCCTTGCTAAATCTCTAGCAGCAGTTATTGTTAATCCAATTACACCAGCTTTTGATGCACTATATGCTGATTGACCAATTTGTCCCTCAATACCTGCGATAGAAGCTGTATTAATGATTACCCCCTTCTCACCTTTTTGATCAGGCTCATTTTTATCCATTAACTCAGCAGCTATTCTCATGACATTAAAGGTTCCAACAAGATTTAAATTAACTATAAATTGAAAGGCATCTAAGGGATGGGGTGCTTCTTTACCTAATATTCTTCCTGGATATCCAGTGCCAGCACAATTAACTGCAATGTGCAGACCTCCAAATTTTTCTTTTATTTGATTGACTGCCTCTATTACAGGATCTTCTTTCATAATATCAGTAGAGATAAACATAACATTATCTTCTCCCAAATTATTTATTATCTCTTTGGCTTTATCCTCATTAATATCTAATATTACTGCCTTAGCCTCTTTAGCTACATAAGCTTCTACAGTTGCTTGTCCTAAGCCAGATGCACCACCAGTAACAAGAGCTACTTTATCTTTTAATTCCATAATTTACCTCGTAATTATTGATCAAATTATATCTTTATATAGCAATAAATAATATTTATTTTTATTGGCACGGAAATTGCAACATATATTATGTAAATGTTTTTTAATATAAGGAGAAACAAATGAAAAAACTATTTTTATTAGTAAGTTTATTTTCACTATCTGCATATTCAGCGGTTAGTGCAAATGTTGCCTTCTCATCTGATTATATTTGGAGAGGAATGACACAATCAGACGGTCCTGCTATGTCAGGTGGTTTTGATTATAGTTCAGATGGAGGTTTTTATGCAGGAATCTGGGGTTCAAACGTAAATTTCAATGATGGTGCTGGAAGCGAACTTGATTATTACTTTGGTTATTCAGGTGAAATGGGCGGTCTTGGATTTGATATTGGTTATGTTGCATTTGATTATCCAAAAAATGAAACAGGTCTTGATTTTGAAGAAATTGTTTTAGGTTTAAGCATGGGTGATTTAGGTGTTACTTTTGCTTTAGGGCAAGATGGAGCTCCTGACTACACTGAGATTTCTTATGGAATTGGAGATTTTGGAGTCTCATATGGTCAATATGATGATTACGGAGACAATTTTTCAATAACATATGGTTTTGATTGTGGTGATTACGGTTGTGGTGTTGGTTACTACGACTTTTCTGATGATGGTTATGGCGGTGATGAGGATGCATTAGTCTTCTCAGTTTCTGCTGAATTTTAATTTAATATGAAGTTAATAACTGCAATTATTAAACCTTTTAAGCTTCAAGAAGTTCGAGAAGCTCTAGTTGATGCTGGTATAGAGGGTTTAACCATAACTGAAGTTAAAGGTTATGGAAGACAAAAAGGACATACAGAAATGTACAGAGGTGCTGAATATTCTGTAGATACATTGCCAAAAATAAAACTTGAAATATTAGTTGATGATGAAAATCTTCAAGCAGTAACAGATGTTGTTACTAAAACAGCTAATACAGGAAAGATTGGTGATGGCAAAATATTTATAACAACAATTGATGAAGTCATCAGAATTAGAACCGGTGAAACCGGATCTGATGCTATTTAATTAAAGGAGAAAATTATGGAAGAAATTAATTTTGCATTAGATACATTCTATGCTGTCATGGCTGGTGCGTTAGTCATGTTTATGGCAGCTGGTTTTACCATGCTTGAAGCAGGACTAGTTCAAAAAAAGGATGTATCTGAAATTGTAACGAAAAATATAGGCTTATATTCAATAGCTTGTATTATGTACTTATTATGTGGATTCATGCTTATGTATCCAGGTGGTGGGGCTTTCGGTGGATTACTAGAAGGCTTTTTACCAGGAGTTTTCCCAGAAATTGGCACATCAGTTGGTTTATCAACTTCATTACCCAATGAAGATATTGGTATTCCATATGGTATGGATTATTCACAACAAGCTGACTTCTTTTTCCAAGTTGTCTTTGTTGCTACTGCTATGTCAATCGTATCAGGAGCGGTTGCTGGAAGAATGAAATTATTACCTTTCTTTTTATTTGCAATCATCTTGACAGGGTTTATTTATCCAATACAAGGTTACTGGAACTGGGGTGGAGGATTTTTAAGCTCAAATGGATACTCTGACTATGCAGGCTCTGGAACAGTTCATCTATGTGGTGCAGCTGCTGCTCTTGCTGTGGTAATGGTACTAGGACCAAGAAAAGGTAAATATAGTTCTGACGGTTCATCATTACCAATGCCTGGATCAAATATTCCAATGGCTGCTTTAGGAGCATGGATTCTTTGGTTAGGATGGTTTGGTTTTAACGGTGGATCAACGCTTGTACTTAGCAATGAAGGTGCTGCTATTGAAGTGAGTCAAGTATTTATGAATACTAATATGTCAGCCGCCGGTGGTGTTGTTGCTGCATTATTAATGAGCTTAATAATAACTGGTAAAATGGATGTTACCATGGCTATCAATGGTGCAATTGCCGGTCTTGTTGCAATAACAGCTAGTCCAGCTGCACCTAGTGCAGGTATTGCTGTATTAATAGGTGCTGCAGGTGGAATATTGGTTTATTTATCAATAATATTCTTTGATACAAAACTTAAACTAGATGATCCAGTTGGTGCAATCTCAGCTCACGGTGTTGTAGGTATTCTTGGTGTAATGGTTGTTCCATTGACGTCTGGAGACGTTGAGGGTATGACAAAAACTATGGAATTCGTATGGCAATTTATTGGTGTTATTTCTATTGCAGGTTTTACATATGTAATGAGTTTATTAGCTATATTAGCTATTAATACATTTATGCCAATACGAGCTAGTGACGAAGAACAGGATCTAGGTCTTGATGTTTCTGAGATAGGTGTTGAAGCTTATCCAGAATTTAAGTAATTTAATACAATGACTGCATTAAATGTGCTCCCCCTAATGTCATAATATTAAATTCTAAGAAGAGCTGTATACCCTGCAGCTCTTCTTTTTTTTCTTTGTATTTGCCCTTCTAATTAAGCGGGTTACTATATTGGTTTAAATAATATGAGTGCATATCTTCAGGAATTAATTTAATTCTATTTTTTAAAAATAGTATAGCCTCATCAATTTCTTCCAGTTTATAAGGACAGTCGATATTTTCTTTTCCTTGAATAATTGCAGCTGCATAATTTGTTGGATGAAGTTTATAAAGACTTTTGATAATTGAAGTTATTTCACTTGAGCATACTTCATATGAGTTATTATCAAAATTTATCTGAGATCCAATATTTATGTGAACATTTCCCTTGTCCCCTTTTATGCCCTGAGAAATACTAATTAAGTCTTCCTTTGGTTCCTTAACATAATGTTTGTTTAAATCTGTTAAGTATAGCTCCCTTGCTTTAGTAAGATCATTTGGATCTTTTTCATAAGAAATCGATATTGGGATAATATTTATATTATTTAAATAATCAGTTAATACGGCTGTCTTTCTTCCATTTAAATGAATCATTTTTAGTACTGAAGGGTCTGTAAAGTCATTACCATCTTTTGATCTGCCTTGCTTTTGAGCAATCCAAATTGATTTATTTTTTAATATTGAGTCTTGTATAAATTCTGAGGCAAGATTCAGGCTTTTATATATATCTCTTTTAGATTTATCACTTCTATCAATTATGAAGCTTTTATTAAGTCGCATTAAGTCAGAGGCCCACTTCTCACTCATTAAATTATTACCGACAGCATTAAAAGTTGTTTCATAGCCATTTTGACGAAGTGAAAAATTTAGAAATGCTGAGTCTAGTGTTATATCTCTATGATTAGAAACAAATAAATATCCTTTATTTTTTTCTATATTATCTAATCCAGATATTGAAAAATTTTTTACACTATTTTTGATAACATCCTGAACAATGCTTTCAAATAAATTTTGATATGCATTAACATCTTTTATTTTTTTTACTTTGCTCTTTAGGATTAAGCTTAAAAAGTTTCTTGAAAATGGTAAATATTTAAAATTTCTATAATTATCAGTTTCAAGAAGCATTTTAAGAAATCTTCTATTGTTTGATAAGTCTATTAATACTGAGTTAACTTCATCATCAGAATAAGGTCTTATAGAATCAAATTTATTCACTTAGTGACTGCGTTTATTATATTCTGGATATATTTTACATTAATAATGTATACAATAACGAAAATGAAACCTTATCTTAAATATGATGGTCTTGAAGTAATAGCTCATAGAGGTGGTGCTGAAGAATCATTTGAAAACACAATAGAGTCATTTGAATATTCAAAATCTCAGGGTTGTAAATTTATAGAAACAGATGCTCAAGTCTCTTCTGATGGCATTCCGTATATTTTTCATGACAACGATTTAAAAAGAATTCTTAATAGGCCTGATGAGTTTAGCTCTCTATCAAGCACTGAAATAAATGCACTTAGAATATTTGAAAATTATAAAATACCTACATTGGAAGAGGTTTTAAATAAATTTCCTGAGCTATCATTTCAAATAGACTTTAAAACAGATCAGGTAGTAGATCCTGCGTTAGAAATTATAAAAAAAACTTATGCTATGGATAGAGTATGTATCGCTAGCTTTAGTAGCAAAAGATTGAATTATGTTAGGTCCGTTTCACCTGATATGTGCATATCAATGGGTCCAAAAGAAGTATTTAGGACTTTGCTTTCAAGATATAAATTACTTAATAAACCAGGTTATGGAGACTGCCTTCAAGTTCCAATGAAATATTATGGAATAAATATAGTAAATAAAAAATTTGTAGATTATGTTCAATCTAAAAATATAAAGATTATGGTATGGACAATCAATGACATTAAAACATTGAAATATTTAATTGAACTTAATGTCGATGGAATTATTACAGACAAACCAAAGTTATTATTTGATTTAATAAAAGAGAATTAAATTATCAAAGATATTTTCTAGCAATCCTGGTTATTACTGCATACATTGGGATAACTATGCCTGTAGTAATAAGTATCTGCACTGTAGGAGTATATTCAACAAGAAAGCTTCTTATGAGTGGGACAATGATGAAAGCTGTTATAGCGCCAAGGACGCTATAAAAGATAATAGATTTGGTACTAAGTAATTTCATTAGTATCAACGAAATATAAAATAATAAAGCCTAATACAAATAAAGCCAGAACTGGTAAAAGACTTATTGTTACGCTGTTAGATATACCTAAAACAAGAGCAACTAACGCTGGCCCCATAAAAGCACCTGCTTTTCCGAATGTGTTGAAAATACCAAAAAATTCTCCAGCCTTTTCAGCAGGAATTAACTTCGCAAAAAGACCTCGAGAACTCCCTTGAATTCCTCCTTGAACAAGACCAACTAAGCTGGCAAGAATATAAAATTCAGTAGCATCAGATAAAAATATAGAATAAATGATAATTGCAATATAAATTATTATTGAAAAATAAATAACAATCTTATCTCCGTATTTCTCGCCAACAAACGACCACATTAATGTAGATGGAAATGCTATAAATTGTACGAGCAATAAACCAATGATAACTGCACTAGAATCTAGGCCAAGATCAAGAGCAAATTTTGAAGCAAGAGCCATTACTGTATGAACGCCATCAATAAATAAGAAAAAGGCAATTAAAAATATAAAAGCATTCTTATATTTTGATAGAGATCTGAGGGTTGTTAGAATATTTTTGAATGAACTAAAAATAACATTTCCTGTTGCCTGAACTTCAGTCCTATCTTTAAACGTTAAAGAGAGTGGGATTAAAAATATTGACCACCAAACTGAAACAGTAATAAATGACCATCTTATTGCATCTGCTTGAGAAGATAAGCCAAACATTTCTGGGTAAAGGCTCATTATTGCATTAATTAAAAATAGAAGGCCTCCACCAAAATACCCCCATGCAAATCCATATCCTGATACTTTAGAAAATAAATCAGGAGATGTAATTTGAACTAAAATTTTGTCGTACAAAACATTTGAAGCAGAGAAGAAATAATTGGCAATACCAAAAAATATTAATGCATAAATCCAAGATCCAGCTTCTAGAGTAAAAAGCAGACCAACACATAAAATCGAAATTAAAACCATTGATACAAATAATTTTTTTGTTGTTTTGCTTATATCTGTAATAGCTCCTATTAAAGGTGCTGTAAAAAGCAAAGCAAGATTAGATATGACTAAAGTCCAGCTGTAATATTGGGTGGATTGAACTTCATTAAGATTTGATGCCCAAAACTGATCATAAAAAATAGGAAAAAATGCTGCTATAACAGTTGTTGCAAAAGCTGAATTTCCTAAATCATAGGAGATCCAAGCCTTAATTTCTCTAGATAATTTACGTTTTATTAGATAATTTTTGTGTTGGTTTGTTAGATTAGTCAAAATAGAAATATAATAATTTATATTGCATATTTTATATTAAAAAATGATTTGAAAATGGAATTATTTTTGATATATTTTTTGGGAGTATTTTATGGATGACAATACAACAATTAAACAAGCAACATACTTTGCAGTTGGTATAACCGTGATTGTTTTAACACTCGGTATATGTGCGTATATATATTTTTAACCTGGCGGCCAATTTAAAGGCCTTCCTGAAAGCAAGTGCAGGTGAAGATGAAAAACGCTTTGTCCGGCAGCTGCTCCATTATTGACTACCAATCTAAAGGTCTCATCAAGCCCTAATTCTTCTGCAATTCTTCCAGCAAGAAGCATTAAATGACCTAAAATATCCTTATCTTTTTTAGATGCATCAGATAATTTTGGTATAACTTTCTTTGGAATTATTAATAGATGAGTTGGTGCTTGTGGACTTATATCTTTTATAACTATTGAAATTTCGTCTTCATAAATAATATCTGCTGGAATCTCTTTGTTAATAATTTTTTCGAAAAGAGTTAAAGTCATTTAAATTAAAAAAAAGTTCTAAAGAGTCTATAGCCAATATAAAAAATACCTGCTGTCATCAATACAGCAAGAAAGACAATTAATAAATCTCTTAAGGTTTGTAAGAACCTTCCCTGTCTTCCAGCTTTTATTAACTGTGTTAATAGATAGGCTAGAGCTACTAAACTTACAACTAATATAAAAATATTTAACATAAATCTATCATATAAATGTGCCTGAGATTATTACTAAAAATGCAAGTGCAGCTCCCCAAAGAGAACATGCAATAACATCAGATATATAAAATCTTACAGGTTTTAAATTAGAAATTCCAAGTAAAAATGGAACTATAGACCTAATTGCAGGAATAAATCTTCCAAGTACTACCGAATATGATCCATTCCTTTCTAAAAATCTTCTTGCTTTATTGATATTTTTTTCTCTTTTCTTGATAAATTTAGTTCCTAAAATAGTTGGTCCTAGTTTCTTTCCAAAGAAAAATCCTGACATGTCACCTAAATGAGATCCAAGCACAGCAAAAAGAACAATTATTTCTAAACCAAGCAAGTCAGTGTTATAAGCAAACACACAGATAGAAAATAGAATAAGACTAGATACCATGAATGAAAGAATAAATGACTCCATAAATGCAAAAAGAAATATGGCAATCCATGCCAATTCATTATTTTCAGTTAGGAATGTAGTTATATTTTCAAGCATATAAAAAAATAAAAATGTATTCTACTTCAATGTTCAAAATTAATGTTGTAAATTAATCTAAATTTAAAAAAAATATGATTGAAGAATTTAATATAAATATACCTGAAGAAGATATTGATTTACTAAAGCAGAAAATTAATTTAACTAGATGGCCTGACGAAATAAATAATAAATGGTCTCACGGCACCGATAAGTCTTTTCTTAAAGGGCTCTCTGATTACTGGTGTAATGAGTTTGACTGGAGAGTTCATGAAAGAAAATTAAATGAAATTGGTAGCTTTAAATATACTTCAGATTCTGGTCTTAAGCTTCATTTCCTTCATTCAAAGTCAAACAACGATAATGCTATTCCTTTGGTCATGACTCATGGTTGGCCTGGAAGTGTTCAAGAGTTCATAAAAATTATTCCTATCATCCAAAAAAACTCTAACATTCCTTTGGATATTGTTTGCCCTTCTCTTCCTGGATTTGGCTTTTCTGATAAACCTAAAACAGAAGGAATGAATTCAAAGGAAATTGCAAAACTACAACATGAATTAATTATGGCTTTAGGCTATAAAAAATATATTGTTCAAGGCGGTGATTGGGGCGCTACGATTAGCAAGTGGATGGCAGAGCTATTTAAAGATGCATGCATTGGAATACATTTAAATATGGTTATAGCATGGCCACCGGCCTCTGATAATCCCATGGAAAATGTTACAGAAAATGAGCAAAAGCTTTTAGCTAATTATGACAAATATAAAGAACAAGGTTTTGGCTATTATGAAATTCAAAAAACCAAGCCACAAACATTAGGATACGGCTTAAACGATTCACCTGTTGGTCTTGCTGCTTGGATAGTTGAAAAGTTTTATGGTTGGTTTGATGGGGAGGATAATAAACTCGTTGTTTCTGATGATGAGGTTTTAGCAATTGTTTCTTTATATTGGTTTACTCAATCTATTACTTCTTCTGCAAGACTTTATAAAGAGAATGGTGATTTAGGATTTTCATTTGAAAAAATTGTTCAGCCTATGGCAGGAGCAATCTTTAAAAGAGATTTAATTGCGCCTCCTAAAGTATGGGCTGAACAAATATATGATGTGGTTCAATGGAATATTCATGATGGCGGTCATTTTGCAGCCCTAGAGCAACCTGAATCACTTTCAAAGGATATTATAGAGTTTCTAAATAAACTAAAGATCTAATTTTTCTAGAACATCAGCAAAAGAAACGTATTTAAAATTCTGTCTCTTAACCTTATTTTTACCATCATTTGTTCCATCTTGGAGAACAAATAAACCCATAGGATATTTATTACCAAAATTAAAATTAATAACGTCAATGCCATCAGTATCATTAACATTATCAATATCTTTGTTACTACCAACTTTAAAACTGCCTAAATAATTATATGGCTCTTGTCGACTATAAATATTAAAAGAACTATCACCTTGAGAAGAAACGATAACGTATCCATCTTTTTCAGAAGACTTATAAATCGTTACTCCTTCAGGATCACCATCTATATTTCCAGATCTATTATCAATAATGGTGGGATTTAAAAAATCTAATTCGTTATTTATTTTATAGGCTCTTAAAATACCTCTATCTTGTTCTTCAGATATAAAAAGAGTTCTATTTTCATCGTCGTAAACACATCCCTCAGATTGTGTTGCATTTCCATTATCAAATGTTGTTAAAAGAGTCATTCCAAAAGGACCATAATTCCACATCTGTACCTTTGGCCCCTCGTCTTCTGTTAGAAACGCTATCAATCCAAATTTAGCATCAATACCAGCACAAACACCATAAACAACCATGTTTGCTTTAGCATTTATATAAGGTTCTTTTGAAATTTCAAAATTATTATCCTTTACAGCTTTATCAATATTGGTATCTTTATATGCCCATATATCAAGTGTGTTTGTGGTTCTATTTGATGCAAAAATAAATGAATAACTACCTATGTCTTTACTATCATCATCAATAACATTCATTGTTCTAACATCAATATTATTGATATCTCCAATTTCTGTATAGCCTATTTTTTTGCCCTTTAAGTTATATGTATATATACCGCTTCTCTTATCTGTTCCAAAGACTAGTGATCTATTTGGATTTAATTTATTTAGCCAAATAGCAGGATCATCTGCAGCATCTCCTTTTGAAATTACTTGAGGAGTCTCATCTATTGCAGGAACTATATGAATAATTTTATCTATGGGATCAGATATTGAAGATAATGAATATAAAAATAATGTTGTGAATAAATATTTCATTTTTTTAAATAATAAGGCAAGTTAAAGTCTTGCCTTATTAAAATTTTATAAAGATTATAGATTATATCGAATACCTATTGAATATGTTGTTCCATATACATCATATTGAGAAAGTCTATCAGATGATCCCCAGTAATAAAATTCAGGTTCATCAGTAATATTGCTGATATCAAATTTAACACTAAAGTTATCGTTAATTTTATATTTTAAATTAAAATCGTATTGGGTATGGTCATCTGTATACCTGATATTATCTAGTGACAACTCTTCTTGAACATCTCCAGGACTATCTTCATCTGCTAAATAGTCCAAATAAGGAGTTCTTGATACAGCTGATAATCTCATGTCTAGCTTTCCTTGATCATAACCAATTGAGAGGTTTGAGTTTTTATCTGAGAGTTTTCTAAAAGGGAATGTAACTTGTCCATTGTCTACATCAAGAGTACTCTCTCCATCAGTTTTTGTAATATTGAGTGAGACAAACATTCCATTAAAAGGCTCAGGCAAAAATTCTAATTCTTGAAAAACATTTATTTCAAATCCAGAAACATCGGATGGGCCTGTATTAACATATGTTTCTAATTCACTAAAAACAATTCCATTAATTGTTCCTGCAGTTACAAGCGGATATATTGCATTATCAATATCCTTCTTAAAATATCCAATTGAGTATGAGCCGGTATCTCCATATCTTTCTATAGAGAGATCAAAATTATTGGCTTCATATGGATCTAAATCTGGATTTCCCATTTCACCTGAAAAAGTACCATCATTTTCATTTTCAATTTCTGCAACAGTAGATGCTTGACCAAATCCAGGTCTGGATAAAGCCCTCCAAATTGCTCCTCTTATAATAGTTTGATCATCAAGAAAATATTTTACATTTATACTTGGAGAAACAAATGTGTAATCTTTTGATGCCGTAATTGGATCATTTACATCACCATCGTTGTAACCTAATGTTGAGTAGGAAGTATCTTCAACTCTTAAACCTAAAATAACAACAGCATTTTCAGCCTCCATTGTCCCCATCAAATATATTGCCATGATATCTTCATCAGATTTATAATCCTCCTCAACATTTGAATAATCAGGACCGCCAAACGTTCCTTTTAGAGGCCATAAGAGTGAGTCATTTGCCATAGGACCCATAGATTGACCAGCAAAAGGCCATGTAATTTGAGATGGATTAAATTGAGATTGCATTAAATCAGTTGCAGGACCATCTTCTATCTCAATCGCATTTCTATCTCTTTCTTTTGTTCTTTGACTATATTTAAATCCATATTTAACGGTGGTAGGCATATTCATAAATGAAAAGCCTTCTTTTGACATATCAATTTTGAAAGCTTTTTCAGTATCTTTAATTAATGACCAGTCTTCTTCCCATGCATCAACTGTCATTGAAGTATCCCATATAGGAGCAACAGATGAATTAAATTCAAGTCCAACTTTTTTTGGATCTGAATAATAGAAATACCCACAAGGGCCTCCGCAATCATCGGTATCATATCTTTCACTTCTAAACTTAACATCTATGTTATTTGTATCGTCTTCTTCAGCATATGAATGGCTAAACTGTATTTCTGTAAACCAACCATTGATCATAGTCTCAGCACCCACCACTGCAGTTCTAATATCTCTAGTTTCAATTCTTCTTCTAACTTCTGCATCTCTTCTAATTCTATTTATTTCACTATAATCAGAGAAAACTTCACCGTGTTTTAAACTTCCATACTCATCTTTGTATCTAAGTTCGTTATCTTCATAATTGTTGTATAAAAAATTTGCAAATATTGCTGTTTGATCATCAATCATATAATCAATATCGTAAGTTAGGCCTGTTCTCTCTCTTGTAAGATCGTAATATCGCATTTCCCAATCATCGTCTAATCTTTTACCTGCTCCATCATTTGTCCATCCTGGAAAACCTGTCTCATTGTTATAAGTGATAATTTGCTTGCTAGCATAAGTTAAACCAATAATGTGGCCAACTGAATCAGATATCATATCTCCGTAAGTTAAAGCAATTTTAGGATTATCAGAATTTTTCGATTGATCATTGTAGGATGTATCAAATTTTGCTTTAAAAAGTGTTTTATCTAAAGACGTAGCTCTTTTTGTATTAAATTCTATTCTTCCACCTATAGAGTCTGCGTCTTGATCTGCAGTTAATGTCTTATACACTTCGATAGAGTCCAAAAGTTCTGTTGGTAAGCCATCAAGCATTACTTTTCTTCCGCCTTCAGGAGCTGGAACTAAAGCACCATTTACTGATATAGAATTTAAATCACCTGATAGTCCTCTTATGCTTACATACCTTCCTTCACCTTGGTCATTTTCAACTGTAATACCAGAAAGTCTTCTAATTGCCTCTGCAGCAGTAGTATCTGGGAAATCACCAAGAGCATCAGAGTCAACAACTGACACAATGAGATTAGATTTTCTTTGTTTTTCAATTGCAGAAATAATACTAGCTTTTGTACCAATTACTACAACCTCTTCAACTGATTCATTTTCTACCCTATTGTCTGACTCTTGAGAAAACAAAGATAGTGATAGAAACAATGGGAATATGTATTTTTTCATAAGATCTCCAATATAATGCGCAAATTTTAAATTTGAAGTGCAACAGAAATAACATTATTTTGTGAACATTATGTGAACTTTTTAAGTTATTTTGTATTTACATTTATAGACATTTGTCCATAATAAAATAGTGGATATCTCAGCAAAGCAAGACAGAAGTAAAGAGAGGATTAGTAAAATTATTGATGCTGCAATCAATATTATTGAAGACGGTGAGATTGATGATTTAACCCTTGCAAAAGTTGCTGAAATATCTGGTTTAAAAAGAACTTCAACTTATAAATTCATACCAACTGTAAATTTTCTAAAAAAATTAATAATTGCAAAATGCATTGATGAGTGTGTTGAAAATTTTTCAACAATCAATGTTATCGAAAATTCTAAAGTAGATTTGATAAAAGCGAGCAATCATATTGTTTATAGTATTTATGAATTTTTCTTACATTCCTTAATAGCACAAAAATTAATTCTAGGTAATACTTTGAACCCTCCATTAGATTCAAATTCTATTCATAAATTAGGTAATGTGATACAAGAAACTTATGAAAAATCTATAAATCTTGATAATGTTTTTAATAAGGAAGGTGTTTGCAGAGTTGTAGCTCAAATTATTCTTTCTATATTTTCTTTAAATACAAAAGAAAGTGGTCAATTAAATGATGTTGGTAAAATTGAAGCCTCAAGGGCTGTCATTGCATACATGACTAGCTGGACTTCCTAGTAACTAGGCCTTCAATATTTAGTAATAAAAATCCAATATATAACTGTTAAAACTCTTATAACTGAAACCAGAACTGAATAATAAATTAAAAAACCATTAAATATTAGTTTTATTTAATCAGTATGTTTCTCAATTTGACAAATTTGTAACATTTATGTAACATAATATTCATATATATGTCACATTAATGACACATAAGGAGAATTTATGAAACAAATAAGAAAATTATCATTAATTTCAATGGTTGCATTTAGTTTTTATTATGTACAGTCTGATGAAGTTATATTTAACAAAGTTAAGCATGATCTTCAAATGGAATCATCTTATGTTGAAGTTATTTATAACAAAGATAAAGTTTCAGAAATGTGCCCTAAACAATCTATCGGATGCTACTTATCAATAGATAAAGGTATTATTTTAATTAATGATGAAATACCAATAAACCATCATGATGTCGTTTTATACGGTCTATATAGTGATTATTTACAACACAATAACTCTGGCTCTATTGACCAAGAAGTAACATGCGATTTAAAAGTGAATTATCTTAAACAAAACAAGAAAAATGAGCTTGCAAAACTGTATGCTGGACAGTGTGATTCTTTGTTTAGAAATAAAATATTGGTAATGAATTAAAATTAAATAAAAAAAATTTTAAACCCAGAAATTATTTCTGGGTTTTTTATTTAAATATCAAACTCCAAATATTATTCTAAGAATGACCCAATATAAGATTGTTAAAAAAGCTCCAATAGGAATTGTAACTAACCATGAAGTAATAATTCTTGTTATTGCTTTAGTGTTTAAATGTTGTGCTCCTCTTGCCAATCCAACTCCAATAACTCCTCCAACTAGCGTGTGAGTTGTTGAAATAGGGAATCCAAGATATGAGGCAATAACTACTGTAGTCGCTGTGGCAAGTTCAGCTGAAAAACCAAGACTAGGCTTTAATGCAGTAATTTTTTCACCTACAGTTTTTATAACATTTTTTCCGAGCATGCTTAAACCAAAAACAATTCCTGTTGCCCCTAAAAAAAGAATCCAAGCTTGAACTGGAGAATCGATATCTATAATACCATTTGAATTTACTGTTGATACAATTGCAGCAAGAGGTCCAATTGCATTCGCAACATCATTTGAACCATGTGCAAAAGCCATTGCACATGCAGAGACAATCATTAAAATTGCAAACGCAGATTCAATTCCATTTTTTTTAATTTTTGAAAAATTTTGTCTCAAGACAATTAAAGTAATAGTAGCTGCAATAATTCCAAAGATTGCACTAAATATATATACATCTGAATGTGATAATTCAAGCCCTGTATTCTTCAGTCCTTTTCTTGCAATAACTAATGAAATAATAAAAGCAACATAAAAACTATATATAGGAATTATTTTTATGGCTCTTTTGCCAGGATTAGGATTATCCAGGATAGACTTTTTTGCACTTAAATAAATTAAAAAAGCCAGTAATGCTGCAATTATAGGTGATGTTAGCCAACTCGAAGCTATCCCGCCTACTGTTTTCCATTCTACATAACTCATTCCTTTTGAAATTGAAACAAAACCAATTATTGCACCAACGATTGAATGAGTTGTGGAAACAGGCCAACCTCTTTTTGAGGCTACAAATAACCATGTTCCTGCTGCTAATAATGCCGACAACATTCCAATAATAAATTTATTTGCATCCTCATAAATTGTTGGATCAACAACTTCTTTTCTTATTGTGTCAGTAACTGCACCACCTCCAAAATATGCACCAAGAAATTCAAATATTGCAGCAATAATAATCGCCTGTCTTAATGTAATTGCTTTGCTCCCTACTGAAGTTCCCATAGCATTTGCAACATCATTTGCACCTATACCATAAGCCATAAAGAAGCCAACTATAGATGCTATAATTATTATAGTTAGAGGACTTAAGAACAAAGTTTCCATATTATTTATAAAAAATATTTTACGCTGCAAATGTTATCATTTGTGTTAAGAATATAAAACTTTTAGGTAACATCTAGTTTCAAAAAAATGAAAATTATAAATTTAGATCAAACTGAATATAAAAAACTTGCTGCTAAATCTTATGATCTAGAAAAGAGAAGACTAAGGATTGAGTTTTTGAAACTTCAAGAAGATGTAATTAAAAATAATAGAAGAATATGTATTGTATTTGAAGGCAGAGACACTGCTGGCAAAAGTACAGCAATTAGATTCTTTTCAGAATACTTAATGCCAAAACATTTTAATTATATTCAGCTTGGAATTCCAACAAAATGGGAATCTTCTCACTGGTTCCAAAGATGGAGTAAGGTAATTCCTAAGAACGGTCAAATTTCATTTCTTGACAGATCTTGGTATACACGAGCAATAACTGAACCCATTATGGGTTATTGCACTGAAAACCAATACAGAGCCTTTATGAAAAAAGTTAATAATTGGGAAGAGGAATTAATAAGTGATGGAGTTGAATTAACAAAATTTTATTTTTCATTATCAAAAGATCAACAAAAAATTAGAATGGAAGCAAGAAAAAATTCTAAACTTAAGTATTGGAAACTCTCTAAGAATGATGAAAAAGTAATTACTAAATGGAACGCGTTCACATTGTATAAAGAGCAGATGTTTGAAAAAACTGGAACTGAAGTTAGTCCATGGGTTTCAATTAATTCGAATAATAAAATGATTGCTCGCTTAACATCGCTCAGATATTTATTAAATAAAACTGAATATCATGGGAAGAAGATTCTTAAGCCTGAAAATTGGTCAAAGTCTCTGAATAATTATTCAACAAATCTAGAAGGAGTTAAATTTGATAATCTTTCATATGAGCAATTTATGGTCATAAGTAAATATAGCGACGACATATAATGAAAATTGCTTCCGTAGATATTGGCACAAATGCAGTAAAATCTAAGATTTTTGAAACAACACCTACCTCAATTAAGTACATTGATGGAATACGCTCCCCAATTCGACTTGGTACGGAAGTTTTTAAAGAAGGGAAATTATCTAACAAAAAAATTAATGAGCTAGTAAATACACTAAAAAAATATCAGAAAAAATTTATCAAAGATAAGATTAATCAATATGAAATTATTGCAACTAGCGCCTTAAGAAACTCCTCTAATTCAGAAGAAGCAAGAAGATACATTGAAAATAAAATTGAACACCCTATTAGGATAATTTCAGGCCTTGAAGAAGCTAAATTAATTAGTTTCCATCCAAAAGCACAACAAGGAAAAAATAAGATGTTCATTGATGTTGGTGGTGGTAGTACTGAAATTTATATTTATAAATCAAATAAACATTTCATCCAATCATTTCAATTAGGTGGTGTTAGGATGATGCTTAAAAAAGATGAAATAAATGAATGGAAAAGAATGGAAAAGTGGTTAAAAAATCATAAAGATATAAAAACAATAATTGGTCTTGGAGGGAATGTAAGATCATTCTTAAATATTCATAATTCAAAGAAAATGAAAACAGATAGCTTTCACAAAAAATTTAAAAAGCTAAATGAACTTGATGTCAAAGAAAAAATTGAAAAGTATGGATTTGCTACAGATCGTGCAGATGTTATTGGGTTTGCTATGCGAATTTATGAAAAAATAATTAAGCAACTAGATATTAAGACTATTCAATCAACTAAATGGGGGGTTTCAGATTCTATTGCTGTGAAAACTTTTCATGAAATTTACTCATCAAAGATATCAATTTATGAAGATAAGTAAATACATATCAGAATTTTTAGGTACTGGATTTTTATTTTGCGCCGTAGTTGGATCTGGAATAATGGCAGAAAACTTAAGTAATGATAATTCTATTATTTTACTCATAAATGCAATTGTCACTTTTTTTGCACTATACTTTTTAATTACCGCGTTTGAGTCATTTAGTAATCAATTTAATCCTGTTGTTTCATTTGTTCTTTTTTTAAATAAAGAGATTTCTTTAAAAATATTCTGTATTTTTTGTTTGCTTCAAACATTTGGAGCAATTACTGGAGTTATGATTGCTAATATTATGTTTGGCATGGATATTATTGAATTTTCTGAAAAAAATAGATTTGGATCAAATATTTTTCTATCTGAAATTATTGCTAGTTTTGGATTGGTATTTTTTATACTGATATCGAACAAAGCAAAAATACCATTAGTCGTTGCATCTTATATAGGAGCTGCATATTGGTTCACATCCTCAACTTCTTTTGCAAATCCTGCAGGAACGATTGGAAGAATGTTTTCAAATAGCTTTGCTGGTATAAATCCAGAAAACGTACTTTATTTTTGTATTGCACAAATAATTGGAGGCATTTTTGCTTTCTTAATTTATAGATATTTCTTCAAAACTAATTAAAAACTAGTTTCGTTGTAAAATCTTTTGCATTCTTAGAATAATATATATTGCTTAGCTCCCTACTCAATCTAAAAGCTATTTCGTCTGAAATTGAAATTGATTCTTTTAAATTATTTGTTTTAAAGGAAACCATAAGAGAATTATCTTCTTCAACAATTATAAGATCGGAAATGGAATCTTGCAGAAGGTTCCTTATGAACAACTCTATCTCTTCAATATTTGATGATTGGCTTAATGCATTATTGCCAAGTAATTCTGCCTTTGAGACAACATATTCATAATCAGATTTAGCTTTATCTAATTGTTTTGATGAGAAATTCAAATTCGTAGTAATATTATTTATAAAATAAGACAATACACCGATACCAATTAAAAATAATGCAATAAAGATTAAATTTTTTTCTCTTTTATTAAGACTATTTAACAAATTATTCATCTTTTAACTCAATTTTAATTTCACCTGAAATTTTACTATTTTCATTAATTGTATTCTCATCGATGATGTTTACATTAAATCTATCAACAGTATTCTTAACTACTTCATATTGCATTTTAGGTAATTCTAATAAATTTAAAGTTGCCTGATTTAATTTAATATCAATTTCAACAGATTCTATATACTTCTCACCCAAGGAAATTAAAAAGCCATAATTTTGAAATTTTGATTTATTTTTTGAAGGTTGTAACTTTGATGATCCGGGTATTTGTTCAATTAATTGGTCAATTTGAATCTTTGGGGTGACAATTCTATTTGTATTTTTATCAATCATTTTAAAAATATTAAATATTTCAGTTTCATAAATATCAATCTGCTTATTGTTTTGAGCAATAAGGATATACGGTAAAGCAACTAATGAAGTTAACATCAAAAGACATACATAAAGCTCAACTTTAGAAAAATTAAACTTATTAAAAATATTTTTAAATGAGAATTCAAACCTAAAAAGATTTGGCAGATTGTCGTTCATTGATAAGAAAAATTGTTCAATAGAACCGCCTTTGCTGTTTTTATAACCCCCAAGTTCTTTTATTGGTATATTGGTAAAAACATTAGGTTCAAAATTAATATATTTCGATTCAACCATTTCTAGATATTGTGTTAATGATTCAAAATCTGTTGAAGAGCCAGTCCCATCAGCAAATGAAAACAGAAAACTATTATTGAATTCAGTAATAGTATTGATATCAATATTCTTATTTAAAAAATAATCAGGTACTAAAATTACTTTGCACTTTAATTTATTAAGAGAAGTATTAAGCGCTTTATACAATTCTTTGTTAATTACAAACCCAACATTATCAAATATAAAAAATTCATTCTCAGACACATCATTAACAATGAATCCATCAACCTCTGACATAAAATTTGCAATATTGTTTTGTTCTGATAATTTTTTATTTTTTTTAAAAGGGTAGCTTCCTACAATCGATGAGGGTATTAGGTAAATTAATTTATCCTTGTATGTAAGTGATAAAAAGTCATCTAAATCATTATAATTATTTGATTTTTTATAATTATCAGAGTTTTTATGATATTTTCCATAATTAAAATCTAAATTATCTGGATATGCTATAAAAGTATTCATTATATTCCATTATAGATTCTTGAAATAATAAAACCATTATTATTGTCTTCATAAATTATTATACTTTTCGAAGAAGATACAAATTCGTTAAAGTTAATTTCTGAGTTAAGCTCAAAAATATTTGATTTAAATATAATATTACCGTGAACATCTTTTAAATCTAAGTCAGGAAAACTGCTTACAAAATTATTTAAATCATCAAAGCCTGATTTAGGAATATTATCTAAAATATACTCAGCATCCTTTATGGTTAAGTTTGAAAAAATAGAACTTAATAAATATGCATCTTCTAAATCTAATGTATTAATATTTAAAGATAAGTCATTTAGTTTTGGTATTGCACAAAAATGATTTTTAAAAATATTCCAATCTATTTGTTTTACAGCGGGTATGCTCTTTAATTCTTCAATTGAAACCATTAATCTCATGCCTGTATATTCTCTTGGACTATGTAATGGACCTGAATAGTAATAATCCTCAAGTCCATAAGCTCTAGGGTTTGCATCTTTATCAATCCAATCAATAATTTGATCAATTACCTCTTCAATAATGTTATTGTCTATTTCATTAAAAGATAAAATTTTTTTAAATGCAGCTGATGTTTTTTTATTTTCAATATAGTCATCATCATTTAGGCTAACAATTGAATTAATATTGAAACAATTTCCATAATCTGAAATCTTTCCAATAATTTCAGCTCCATTTATGTTAAATACTATTGGCTCATTAATAATTGGATTATCTTTTGTTAGCTTTTTTGAATTAAACCTCAACTCTTTTTCAATCTTATCTTGCGCTAAAGATTCAATGTTACGGAAGATATTTAATGATAACGTTTGAAATTCAATATATTGAGCTCTTTTAAGAGATAAAAGATATTTATTGCCAAATAAAACAGCAACTGAAGACAACAATAAAACTATTAATAAAATTGATATTAAAACAACGCCTTTATCTTTTGAATACATAATCAATATTTGGTTCAATAATCCATATATACTCTTTGCCACTCTTTTTGAATTCAAGCTTTATTAAAGTTGGTATTTGTCTTTCCGTAATTGGGCTAACTGGCCATCTGTCATACCAACTTCTTTCATGCATGAATTTAATATCTAAATCAGATATTTCCTCTATAAAATTTGATTTTATACTTTCATCACTGTTGTAAGGGTTGGATGAAAAAAATTGCTTTCGAATAAGCATATTATCATCTAGCACATATTCAATTCTTTTAATCGGTGATATTTCATTAGAGATAGATTTTATTTTAGAATTAAATAAGATTCTTTTATCAATATTACTTCCTGAGAATGTACCTTTAATATTGTTCCCATAATAATCTCGTAATGGCACATTTATTATTTGTCTTAAATCCCTTCTTAAAATTATAGATGAAAAATTTAATGCACTAGCTGATTGTAATCTCTCAGATGAAGTGCGTTCTGTCTCTAAAGAAGATTGAAGAATGTTTGATGTAATAATAGTTATCATTGAAAGAATAACTAATGAGACTAATACCTCTATTAACGTAAAACCTTTACTCATTTTTTATAAAGACCTTTTATTGAGTAGATATATGTTTTTTCATTTTCAAGCCTTACAAAAATTTCATATTCAAAAAAGTCATCACTAGCCCCATTATTAATAGTCTCATTCCACTGCCATTTTTGGCCTCCCATTACCATTTCACCACTTCTCTCTGTTGGCTTTAATGATTTTTCTAGTGTATGTATCAAAGAGATGCGATTATTTGCAACCTCTTTAGCTAAATATCTTTGTTCTAGTTCATAACTTGATACAGATGTTGATATAATTAAATTATAAATTGTAATTACAGATACACTCAATATAAATAGTGAAACCACTACCTCTATCAAACTAAATCCTTTCTTAATATCTGATAACTTCATTGATTACTTTTCCATTATTTTTTATAACTATTCTTTGGATATAGTCATTATGATAAATGTCTATTTCTCCTCCTGAATTTTCACCTGAAGGATAAAAAATCATTAAAGGAGAATCTCTTTGAATTTCATCGATTCTAGTTATAGTTCCATCTTCAAATCTAAATGTCATCCTTAAAGACGTTATTTCATTTAAGAATGAATTATCGAAATCATAATCTATTTCTTTTTTTTCGTTATCGAATATATAGTTTGCAAATTGTTTGTTTGAGTTTAGATGCCAGCCAATTATATTCCCAGTAACAATACTTTCTTCTGTTAAGAAATTTACTGATTTTTCAAATGAATTAATTTTAGAATCTACAGATTTAAGTGTGCTAAAGTTTAATGTAATAAAAGTGGTTGAAATGCCTATAATAATTAATACGACAATTATTTCTATTAAGGTATAGCCTTTTTGATATTTGTTACTATTGCATCCAGTTTCCAACATCAGCATCCTCGCCTGTACCTCCCTCAATACCATCCGCGCCGAGGGTATAAAGGTCATATTTTAATGATCTTCTTGAAGGATATTCATATATATACTCTCTCCCCCATGGATCTTCAGGTATTGAAGAAATATAGCCTCCCTCAGGATACAAGAGTGGATTCTTTAATTCAGAATGTGGTTTAACCAAGGCATCTAGACCTTGAGATGTTGTAGGATAAGATAATTCATTAAATCTATAAATTTCTAATGCTTTATTTATGTTAGCCATATCTGCTCTAATTTTTTCAAAATTAGCTCTTTGGAAAACAGGGCTCACATTAACTATGACTACAGTTGCCAAAATTCCTAAAATAACAAGAACTGCCATAAGCTCTACAAGGGTGAATCCTTTTGTTGTATTTTTTCTCATATAGCTAATGTATTCATTTGCATAATTGGTATTAGTATAGCTAGAACAATGAGTAATACAAAACCACCCATAATAATTATTACAGCCGGTTCAAGTAATGACAAAAATATGGACCTTTTCTTTTCGATTTCAGATTTCATAAAGTGTGAAACTTTATTAAACATTGTAATCAAATTTCCAGACCTATAACCACTTGAAACTAATTGGATAAAAATATCTGGGAATATATTATATTTCTTTAGTGTATTAATAAAATCCTTGCCCTCTCTTACATCGTTATTAGAATTAGTAATAATATTTCCTAAATATTTATTATTAAAAACTTTAGTTGACTCATCTAAAGCTATATCAAGATTAGAGCCTGATGCAAGAAGGAGTTCCATGGTGCTAGCAAATCTTTCAAGCTCAGAGTTTAATAAAAAATTTCCAACGAAAGGGATTTTTAGCATTTTCTTATGTGCTTTTATTTTATTATTTTTATTTTTTATATAATTTTTATACAAATAATAAATTGCAATCCAGACCAATAAACATATTGAAATAATTAGAACTATATTATTAGAAATGCCTAAAAGTAACTTTGTTATAAATGGCAAATCTGCTCCAGCTTTTACAAATTGATTTATTACTTGTGGTAGAACAAAAGTAAGTAAAGAGACTATTACAATAATAGAAAACCCTATTAAAATTAAAGGATATGTCATAGCCGATGTAACCTTTTGCCTGATCGATGCTGTTTCTTCAAGATAGTCTGCTAATTTAGAAAAAACTACATCTAGATTTCCTGATGAATCTCCTGCAGACACCATAGAGATGTATGTACTAGAAAATACTTCTGGAAATTTCTTCATTGAATTGCCAAGTCTTTTACCTTGAATAATATCTTCTTTGAGATTAAAAATTACATATATAAGATTTTTATTTTTTAATTGGCTTGCTGTTATTTCTAAGGCATCAACAATCGGGGTATTTGCATCTAAAAGAATAGATAGTTGTCTAGTCATTACAACAATGTCTTTATTTTTAACTTTTAATTTTTTTCCAGTATTTTTTGATTCAGATACTTTTAGAGGTGTTAAATGAATTTCTTTAATCATTTTTCGAGCTTCTCTTTCAGAGTCAGCGCTAAGAATGCCTTTCTTTTTTACACCTAGCTCATTTATAGCTATATAACTAAATGCCGGCATCTTCTTTAATGTTATTGACTCTAATTATTTCTTCACAAGATGTAACACCATCTAAAATTAGCCTTACTGATGCCTTATCAATGGAATGATTGTCTTTAAAGACATAATCAGATATTTCATTTTCTGATGCCTCATTGTGAATAAGATTTTTTAGTTTTTTATCAACCTGTATGCATTCTGCAATTGCAATTCTGCCCTGATATCCTGTGCCATTACAATGATCACACCCTACAGGATAATATACATCTTGAGATTTATTTAATTTAAATAACTCTGCTGATTCAGGCGAAATCTTTTTTTTATTTTTACAATGGGAGCATAGTCTTCTTACCAATCTTTGAGAGATAATTGTTTTTAAACTTGATGCCAATAAAAATGATTCAATTCCCATATCTCGCAATCTGGTGATAGCTGCAACTGCGCTATTTGTATGAACTGTTGATAGTACTAAATGTCCGGTTAGACTTGATTGAATGCCTATTTGAGCTGTTTCAATATCTCTCATCTCCCCAACCATTACTACATCTGGATCTTGTCTGAGGATTGCTCTTAGACCTTTTGCAAAAGTATATCCAGTTTTTGTGTTTACTTGAGTCTGTCCAATGCCATCTAGAGTATATTCAATTGGATCTTCAACTGTAAGAATATTCTGGGATGAATCACTTAAATACCTTAAACCTGCATATAAGGTTGTTGTTTTACCAGAGCCTGTAGGGCCAGTGAACAAAATAATTCCTTCAGGATCTTTCAATGAAGATTTATAATTTGATAAAATTTTTGTAGGTAATCCTAAATCATCAATATTAATTTGTGCAGACTGTTTGTCTAAAATTCTTAAAACAATTCTTTCACCATGCGAAGAAGGTAGTGTTGAAACCCTTACATCTACACTTTTATCTCCAAGAGATAATGAAACTCTTCCATCTTGAGGTAGTCTTCTTTCTGAAATATCAAGACCTGAAATAATTTTTATACGTGATATTAAAAATGATGCTATCTTACTATCCTGTCTTAGAATCTCTTTTAAAATACCATCTACTCTAAAACGAATCTTTATATGATTTTCATATGGTTCAAAGTGAATATCAGACGCCCTACTTTTAATTGCTTGACTAATAATTCCATTTATTAATTTGATTATTGGAGCATCATTATTGCCACTCAACAAATCTTCAGTAGCGGTAATACTTCCAGCAAAATCTTGAAGATCAAATTCATCAGATAATTCATCAGTTATGTCATTATTGTGATTTGTTGATGAAAATGAGTTAGTTAATATTTCATTAAAGTATTCAGAGCTACATATTTCATACTTAAAATCTGACTTTAAAAATCTTCGAATTTCGTGATAAAGGGTTATTGTTAATTTGTATGGTGATAAAGCTAAATAACCATGTTCTGTTTCAGAGACTATTACTTCATTTTCTTTTACAAAATCATAAGGCAGGATATCTGTCTTATAGTTTTCAGCCTCAGTTTCAGACATACTTATTCATTCTTTTCAGTAAGATCTATTACTTCTTTTTTTTCGTCTAGCTCTTGTTGAGCCTTTATAAAATTATACTTCTCTAAAGATACTGCTTGTGCTGTACTTGAATCTATTAAAATTGTTGGTTTTAAAAATACCATTAAGTTCTTCTTACTAGTGGTCGTTGATGAAGACTGAAATAGTTTTCCTAATAATGGTATTGATCCAAGTATGGGCACTTTAGAGACAACTTCTTGGACATCTTCGTCGATCAAACCACCTAATACAATTATTTGATTATTATCTACCAAAACTGTGGTTTCAATTTCTCTCTTATTAGTTATTAAATCAGTTCCGCTTTGTGCTACACCTGCAATGCCAGATACACCTTGTTTAATATTTAATATTACAGAGGTACCTTCATCTATCTGAGGAGTTATTTCTAATTCAATACCAACTTCTTGACGAGAAGTTGTTCTAAATGGATTTGAATTATTTGTACCAAGACTTTCTCCAGTGGTAATTGGTATTTCTTGACCAATAAATAATCTCGCTGGCTCATTATCCATTGCTAATATTGATGGTGTTGATAATATGTTTGAATCTGTATCAGAAGCTATTGCATTTATTATTCCAACAAAATTATTTTCTCCGGATGTCATGTCACCAAATCCAGCCACTAAACCTTGAGTATTTAACAATGAAGAAACTGCTGTTGTTGTAAGTGTGACATTTGTATTATCATCTGATGCTCCAGCTATACTAAGAAGATCAGGACCTGTACCAGAAAATCTCGTTACTCCAATGGGTATACTTTCATCATCGCCACCAGTATAAATAGTTTCTACTCCAAGTGATTTGGCTGCTTTTTCAGACAAATCAACAACAATAGCCTCCACTAAAACTTGAGCCCTTCTAATATCAAGTTTTGCGATAATATTTTTTATAGAATTTAGATTTTCTTCAGCAGAAGAAATAATTAGAGAGTTTGTTTTCTCGTGATGTGTTATGACAGTCTTTGATCCTTCTGTTTCACTCACAAATGTGCTTGCTATTGAGCTAAGAATAGATGCAACATCCTGTGCTTTAGCATATTTTAAATAAATAACATCTGTAGTGTCGTTATTTGTAATATCTTTATCAAGACTATTAAGTGTAGACTTTATGTTTTTAGCAACAATTTCGTTTGAGGATAAAATTACTGAATTTGATGGAGTAAATGGTATTGCAACAAAATTATTAATTGTTGGATTATTCTGTGATTTAAGTTTATCTAATATCCTTACAGCCTCTATTGAAGAAAGATTGTCGAGCTTAATAGTTGTAATCTTGGCAACATTATTTTTATCTAAGTCTCTTAGTAAATTTTTAATTCTCTGAACATTACTAGAGCGATCTACGAGAAGAATAGAGTTTACTGAGGGGATGCTAGACAAATGAGCTTGCCTTCCTGTGATAGGCTTAATCATTGGCAAAATTTCTCCTGTAGACCTATTATTTAATGGAATTACTACTGTCTCAAAATCACCAGATGAATAATCTAAGGTTTTATCTCTGGTAGCCTCGTTTTCAGGAATAACTCGAAGGAAACCATCTTCAGAAATAGTACTGAATCCATTTACCTGTATTGTTCTTAAATATACATTCCATACTTGATCTCTATCTAAATTAGCATTTGAATATATTGTTACCTTTCCTTTTACTCTTGGATCTAAAATGATTGTTTTTTTGGAAAACTGAGCAATGTCCTGAGTTACTTTTTTTATATCAACATCTTCATAATTTAATATAAAGGTATCTTGAGCACTAAGATTATTAAAAGAAATTAAGAAGAATAAAATAAAAAATTTTTTCATTGATATGTTCATATATTATTTACCTACAATATTCTTAATTTTATATAACTTTTCGTTGTTACGAAATATAACTTCATCTTTACTAACCTCTACTAATTCGTATATGCCCTGTAATTTTTCACCTTTAGCAACGACAAATTCTTTATTACCCTTTTTAACAACAACAGATGAGTCGCTCTCACCATATCTATAACCAATCAACTTATAATCAAAAGCTTGGATATTTTCAGGATTTTTTGGTTGATCTTCTATAAAATTTTTATCTAAATTAAAGGTTAAATCAGTCATATCTGGAATGCTTATATTTTTAATATCAGGTCTGTTGGTAATTGAAATTAATAAATACACTATTAAAGTAAATACAGGTACTGATAATATTAACAAGAAAATTTTTTTTATTTTAATAAAGTTCATAATTCAAAAATGAGCTACTTAGTGTAGCTCATTTTGAAAATAAAAATAAATTAAAAACTAAATTTAAATCCCAAAGATACTGAAGTGCCAAGGTTGTATTGATCATATATTACAGTATCAGCCATAGCAGCATAATATTCTTCATCAAGAATATTTCTTAACTCAAGTGATATCTTTAGATCAGAGTCATTACTGCCATACGATAGTGTTTTAGAATAAACAAAATCAACCAAAAGTGGTGGTTCCTCATATATATCTGGAAGAACATCAATACCCCTTGCTCTAACTCTATCGCTAACATAATTAAATATAAGCGTTCCTTGAGTGCCATTTTGTAAATCGTCCCATCCAAGTTGAAGATTCGCAATTTCTTCAGATTGCCCTTGAAGTCTTGTATCTCTTCCATTTGCAAACAAGCTAGCAGCGTTAACTTCTCTTCCTTGTGTATTTATATAAGTATCCGTATCACTGTAAATTACTTCAGAATCAGTAGCAGTAAAATTCATTTTTAAAATAAATTCCTTAGTACTAGCCCATTTTGAATTAGGTAATAGATCTTCATAAATTCTTTCATATTCAATTTCAAAACCAGTTACTTCAGCTGAAGGTACATTTTGATATGAAGTAATAATTAAGTCACCAGATTCATTTACAACTTCTTCAATTGGTTTTGAAATATCTTTATAAAATAATCCTGCTGTTAAGAACTGATTAAATCCCCAATAATACTCAACTCTTAAATCAATATTATCAATTTCAGAGTTTTCTAGATATAGTGAACCTGATATAACCCTATCAGTATCGACATCAATAAATAGTGTTGGAGATAGCTCCCTAAATGTTGGCCTGGCGATAGTTTTAGAAACACCAAATCTAATTTGAAGGTTTTCATCAAAGTCAGGTAAGTAAGTTAATGTGAAAGAGGGTAAGGTGTAGTTTTCATCAATAATCTTTTCTATATTATTATCAACCCTTTGGAATACATCATAAGTATTTACCATTTGCTCACCATCTTCATTTCTTACACCAGCTCCCAATCTAAAGTTTTCATTTAAATAAGCGTCTAAGGTGATATAAAAAGAGGATATTTCTAAGTCACCCTGATAACCTGCAGGTGATGAAGCTGCGGTATTTTCGATTAAAATTAATCTTGATGGATCAAAATTCTTATCCTCAAATATATAATCAATCCTATTATTTAGTCCATCAGATGGTATTGGTCCACCTTCGGCTAAGAATCTATAACTTCTAACCTGTGCATCTCGATAGTTATTTGATTGATCAAACCCTGTCTTTATAATTACCTCCTGATCTCCAAGTTCTAATGGGAATGTTAAATCAATACCAAAATTCTCATTATTATCATTTACGTAACTAAACTGTGTTTGATTTCTGCCAGTGTTTACATCATATTGCCAAAAACCTCTATCGTCAGTATCTTCATAGAAGACAACTCTTTCATATGGTGCATATCTTGAAGCATCACCACCAGCAAGTCTTACATCAAGCTCCATATCATTTTGAAAAATATAATTATAATTAAGTTGATGATTTGTAAGCTCTCTTTCAAAAAACTCAGTAAAATCCTCTCTTACATTTCCTGAATCAGAGGTATCATATCCTTGAAGAGTTCTTGCCTCTTTAGTACCTTTATGTATATACATGCCAGTATATTTTAGTTCTGCTGTATCTGTTTCAATGCCAGCAACAGCCATAAGATAGGTAGTAACATTATTTGAGGTTGATTTAAATGTCTTATCATTACCTCTTATTACTATTGAAGTGCCATCTCCTTGACCTTGAATATCACCAGTTTGTCTGATTCCTTCTTGAGTTTCCCATGAGCTTTTTACGCCAGCTGTAAGAAGAACACCGATAGTTGCAGATTCATCATCAAGAATATCTTCAATGCCTATATCTAGTTCATCCCCATAAGTGAAACTTACCGAGTTATCCAAAGGCACATCACCTTCTTGAATAACCCAAAGTTCTGAATTAACAAACTCTCGACCTGCATTTGCAAGCTCGTAAGTTTTGAAATTTGACCTATCGAGCTTTTGATTACTATTAATTGCTCTTTGAACATATGATGGAAAATCTCTTGTGCCATCATCATATCCTAGATCATCATCACTCCCACCATCGTATAAAAGACCATCTGATAAAGATGTTTCGGCATTGTATCGTGAAGAAAATGAAAAATCTAAAATTCTCTCTGAAGGAACAGCTTTAGTATTAATTTCTATAATACCTCCTCCAAATTCACCTGGCATGTCTGCAGAGTATGTTTTTTTGAACAATTGACGATTCGATTAGCTGAGTTGGAAACAAATCCAAAGGAACTACTCTTTTAAGCGGCTCTGGACTTGGAAGACCTGAACCATTTAAAGTTGCAGCAGAATATCTCTCACCAAGACCTCTAACATAAACATATTTCCCTCTAACAAGGCTTAAACCTGTTAATCTTGTTAAAGCAACTGCAATATTATCATCACCAGTCCTTTCTATTTCACTTGAGTCAAGGATTGCAGAGATCTCAGATGTATCTCTTTTTTCATCTGGAATAAAGGAACCACTTACAACAACTTCTTCGATTTCTTGAGATACGATCAAAGTTGAAAAAAGTGAGAATCCAATAATAAAGTTGTACTTAAGAAAATCTACTATTTTTTTTGATTTCATTAATCTCTCCAATAAATATTTATTTAGTTAACCTTATTGGACTTCTATAGTTCCAGATAACGTCCAGTTTTTATACCAAGTATCAGTAGCGCCACTTACAGCTCCTATATATGTTGGTGTCGTAAACCAGCTATCTGCATTATATGCATCTGGTATTGCTGTGACAGTCACTGCTGACTCTGCAGTACCATTAACGACTCCTGTAAGTGTATTCACATATGTTCCACCGCCTGAATTAGCGCCATAGAGGTTGTTGGAACCAGCTTTTACAATTGCATCGACTTGAGCAATTGATGCACCGCCCGCTGACGAATCTGTTTTGATATAACCAGGACAATCCATAGCAACGGAATTCATTGAGAATGTTGGTGTAACTGCTCCTGCTTGAACTGTTTCTAAGAAAGTTGTTTCAATACAATTAGTTGTTTTCCCAGTAACAGCATTATTTACTATGGCTACACCGTTTAGATATTGACCTGAAACACCTTCTTTTAGTTTAAATACATCATCAAATCCTTTTGAAATAAAAGTAAAGTTTGAAACAACTGCATTTGATCTTGGTTCAGTTAAATAACCAACTGCCGCATCAGCATTTGTGTTATCAGATTCTACAATATGATCGCCTTTATCATTGGATTGTTGGACAATTACATATTGAAGTCTTCCTTGATAACCCCAATCTATATCCAAGTTATCATCATCGGCACCTGTGCAAATGAGATACTTAACATCAACAGTTCCACCAAAGAATTCAACACAGTCATCGGCATTATTATGGACTTGAATATATGAAACATCTGTTCCACTACCAACACCACCAAAAGTAATACCGTTTAATTCATTACCAGGAAAAACCTCATAACCTGCATATTGAACTCTAAGATATTTTAGAGTGCCACTGCTATCATCTGGGATTTCTCCACCCATGGTGTCTCCTACTGAGCCTTCAACATCTTTCTCACATGGATCCACTCTCACTCCTGCTGTAGTAGAAGTTCCAGCAGTTGAATATGTACATTTATTAATTGGTGACTTTCCAAGCAAAACTAAACCGCCCCATAAACCTCTTGTATTAACAATATCTGCTTCTCCAAGAATATCTTGTCTTCCAGTCATTATTATTGGTGCAGATGACGTTCCAACCGCATTTAATTTAGAGCCTCTTGTTACAACAAGGTAGTCATTTCCTGACTCACCAAAAACTGTTACTCCTGGTTCAATAGTTAATGTCGCGCTGTCTCCACCGGACTTAGTCCCATCTGAACCCATATCGACTCCAACAGCAACTTTGCCATCAAGTTTGTAGTAATTACCTGCAACAAGAGTAAGATCCTCCGTTACAACTCCAGAAATACTACATACTTTTCTTCCTAAAAGAACTTCAGATTCTAGGGTACCAGCTGGACATTCTGGATCAGTAAATAATCCAAGTGTCCAACCGGAAGCCCAGTTATTTTCTATATCTGAACCGGGGGAAAAGGCTCCTATATAGTTTGTGGCAGAAAACCAAGTATCAACAATATATCGTCCTTCTTTCGAACTATAAGTAGGACATAAGTCTGTTGGTGTTCCTGCAGCTTGTGGTCCAACTGCACACATTCCTTGGACCTTTGTAACATCAAAAGAAGAAGTAACTGCACTTTCGTTATCGCCTAAAAAGAATCCTGAAACAAGAGTATTTGTTCCAATTACTAAATCTGTTGCTCTTTCTTTAATAGAGGCTTCTAATTGAGCAGCTGTAACTCCACTTGCGTCAGTGTCAGCCTTAAAAGGTGATGTATCACCTCCAGCATCCATAAATACAGAATGATGCTGAATTTTTGGAGTTAGAGCTCCATCTTGAATAGTTTCAATATTGGTAGATTCAATAAGATTTTGTGATACATTATTTTTTACAATACCATTTATATATATACCAGAGACACCCTCTTTATATTTTAATGGCTCATCAGCACCTTGAGCCAAAAATGTAAAATTAGCTACCATAGGGCGTGATCTTGGTTCTGTCAGATAACCAACTGAGCTATCTGAATTAGTATTATCTGATTCTACTACGTGATCACTAGCGTCTGAGGACTGTTTAACAACTACAAATTGCATTTTTCCTTGATATCCCCAATCTATATCCAAGTTATCATCTCCAGCATTAGTACAAATCAAATGCTTAACATTTACAGTGCCGCCGAAAAACTCAACACAGTCATCTTGATTATTATGTACTTGAACAAAATCAACTTCAGTGGCGTCACCAACACCACCAAAAGTTATTCCGTTTAACTCATTACCTGGAAAAATCTCATATCCTGCGTATTCAACTCTAACAAAATTTAATTTACCTGAATTATCATTCTTATTAGCTCCACCCATTAATGCGCTTGATCCCTCAACGACTTTTTCACAAGCTGCAGTTCCTCTTACATCATTTGAACATTTATTTATTGGAGCTTGGCCTAAGATAACTATACCGCCCCATAAACCTCTTTCTAATTCACCAACTGTTCCTTCAATTGCAGTATTATGTGTAAATCTAATCGGTTTTGATTGTGTACCATTAGCTATTATTTTTGATCCTCTATTTACAACAAGATAATCCTGGGAAACTTTTCCTAAGATTACTGCATTAGCAGGTATTGTTAATGTGGCTGAAACACCATCAGGGTCTGTTCCGTCACCACCCATATCGACTCCGACGTCAACTTTTCCAAGCATTCTATACATGACGTCGTCTGTTAGAGTAAGATCACTTGTAATCGGTCCTTGAATTGCACAAACAGTATTTCCAGCAACTGGGGATCCATTTGTGATAAAAGGTGAATCTGGACACGTTCCAGTTCGAACATTACTTCCAGCGCCGCCGGACCCGCCACCACCAGTAGGATCACCTAAAGAGCCTAATTCACCAGGTGATGCAATACTTGTATCACCCCCGCCACCGCAAGCTACAAGTATAAAAGCAGATAAAAATAATGTGGTTTTCTTGATAGATTTAAAAAACATAATATGTCCCTCCAAGGAATATATGTATGTATTAGAAAATATATCCGTTACATGGTATTGAATTTGATGAAAAATAAATCAACAAAAATGTTACAAATTATTTCAAGTTTGTTTCAAATTTATGAATTTTTTAAAGGCAAAGTAAACCAAAATATTGACCCATTAGGATATGTATTTTTTATTCCAACCTCACCATTTAAGTTATTTACAAGATTTTTTACAATTGCAAGGCCTAGACCACTTCCTTTTTCGTCAGTTGCTCTCGCATCAGCTGTTCTATAAAACCTGTCAAATAAAAAATCTTTCTCTTGATCAGGAACACCCCTCCCGTTATCTTTTACACTGACTTCTAGATAGTCTTTTATTTTTCTTGTTGAGATATTTATTATTGATTCAGGGTCAGAATACTTAAAAGCATTTTCAATTAAGTTATTTAAAATTCTTTCAAGGGCATTTTTATCTGCAAGAACAATTTTATCTTTAGAGCAAGAACACTCTATAGATATATTTTTTCTTTTACCTAGATTTTTAAGAGAATCTATAGCGTTATTAATACAATCGTTTATGGAAAGTTCTTCAATATTTAGTTTTAGCTCTCCATAATCAATTCTAGATAAATCAAGTAATGAAGATACCATATCGCTAAGTCTTTCAGCGTTATGTAAAATAGCCTTTGCAAAGACTTTTGCCTGTTTTTTGTCTTCAAGAGCTCCATCGACGAGAGTTTCAGAATTTGCCATGATAACACTTACAGGCGTTCTTAACTCATGAGAAACATTTGATATAAAATCTCTTCTCATAGAGCTAAATCTTCTAAGTTGAGTAATATCGTGAACAACCAAAATAAATTCTTTTGTAGTTTTAGATTGATTCATTGTTGCAAGAACCCATCTAGTGCTTTTATCTTTTAACTCGATTTCAAATTCAATGTCAGCTCTTTTTTTCTTTTTTGCCCTCTTTAGTAAATAATTTAATGATTTTATATCTAAGTCTGTAATTTTTTTTCCTACTAATTCATTTTTATTTAAGATTAATGAGACTTGTTCATTTTCATATGTGATATTGCCACTTATATCAGCGACCATGATACCCTCTCCTAAATCATCTAAGACTGAACCAAACTGGTCTCTTTGTTTGGCAATTAAATTGATTTTAGATTTAAGCTCCTCTGAAATTTGTGAAACACTTTGTGCAACATTGCCAAATTCATCAGTCCTCTGAGTAGGAAGTGCTTTTATGTCTTTGTTTTTTGCCTTTCCATCTGCATCTGCAATTTTTGAAGTTGCATCAGCTAAATCCGCAATACTTCTGTAAGCATAATTTGCAGCTATACCAGACGCTATTGATGTAACAATAAAAGCAACTAAAGCAATTAAAATTATAGAAAGATTTAAACTTTCTATTGCAGAATCAACATTTACATATGGAACTGCTATTCTAATAACATTTGGACTCACATCATTATTATCTAGAATAGCATAATACATTTGCTGTTGTTCTACGGTATCGCTATAACGAATTGACCAGCCTCTTCCATTTTTAAAAGCTTCTTGAACCTCAGGTCTATTAATATGATTATCTAAATTATTAATATTTTGAGTGTCTACATCTGAGTCACCAATTACTCTCCCATCAGATAATATAAGTGTTATTCTAGAATTTGATGCACTCCCAAGCCTATCAGCTAAAGAATCAGCTTCATTGAGATTTTGAATAGAGTTAACTTCATCAACAACCTCTACAAGAAGAGATGCTTGATTTTGTAACTCATTAATAATATGCTTTTGGAATGTATCAGTGATATCTCTTTCTGCAATAATGTATGAAACAAAAATACCTAATCCTAGAGATATGAATATAATTAAAAATAATCGGGATCCTATTCCCATTTATCTAGTCCGGTGATCTTGAAAATTTATAGCCAACGCCTCTAATAGTTTGAACATATTTACCCATTGGTCCAAGTTTTTCTCTAAGGCGTTTTATGTGGGTATCAACAGTCCTTGTTGTAATTTCTGCGCTGTAACCCCAAACATCAGAAAGCAACTGATCTCTAGATTGAACTCTTCCTCTTCTATCAACAAGGTGTCTCAACAATCTAAACTCTAAAGCTGTTAAGTCTATTTCATCATTATTGACATATACTTCATGTGATTCAATATCCATACTTAGATCACCAAATTGGCGCTCAACTTCAACAACTTCTTTTTTTGTTTGCCCTCTTTTTAAAATAGCTTTTATTCGAAGAATCAACTCTCTTACACTAAATGGTTTAGTAACATAATCATCTGCACCTAATTCAAATCCAACTACCCTATCAACCTCATCATCTTTTGCAGTTAAAATAATTATTGGAATAGATTCTGTTTTTGAATTAGATTTAAATTTTTTGCAGAGATCAAGACCCGAACCATCAGGAAGCATTAAATCTAAAAGTATTAATGATATCGAGGTCGAATTAACAATTTCTTCAGATTCAGACAAGGAACCTGCGGTTATGACATCGAAACCCTCACGAGAGATATTATATTTGAGGTTTTTTCTAATATCAGGTTCGTCTTCAACAATTAAAATCATAAATATAAATTTTTAAGTTTAACAATGGACATTTTTACTCTTTTTTCAAAATTTTTAAAGCTAAAAATAAAAAATTTAATTTTGAGAAATAAAATTTTTTCTAAGAGTTGGTTTATCAAATTTACCAGAAGCAACCAAAGGTAGTTTTTTCGGTGAAAATTTAATAACTGCGGGTATTTTAAATTGTGCGAGTTTATTAGATAAAAAGCTAACTAACTCTTCTTCAGTTAACGTTGAGTCCTTTTTTAAAAATATTGAAGAACAAAGTATTTCACCCAAACGCTCATCGGGAATTCCAAAAACACAAGCCTCAAGAACATCTGGATGTTCATATATAGCATTCTCAACCTCAGGACAGGCTATATTCTCACCACCTCTTATAACCATGTCTTTAATGCGATCAACTATAAATAAAAAAGGTCCATCAAATTTACCCATATCACCAGACCTAAACCAACCCTCTTTATTCATACATTCTGATGTAGCATCTTCATTTTTCCAATAACCCAACATATTTGATTGAGATCTAATTGCTATTTCTCCTATTTTTCCCTCTTCAAGTTCATTCCATTCATCGTCAACAATCATAATTTCAGTTAATGGAGGTACAACCCTTCCAGCAGAAGAAGGATGACTGATATATTCGTCACCACTTCCCAATGTTCCCAACGCATTTGTTTCTGTTAATCCATATCCAATACCTGGTCTTCCTTCGAAATTATCATCCAATAACTTTACGTGTTCAGCCGGTCTTGGACCTCCTCCACCACCAAGAGTTTTTAATGAAGATAAATCATAATTATCTTTATCTGGATGATTTAATAATTCCCAGGTTTGTGTAGGGACGCCAGTTATATCTGTTATTTTTTCATCGTGAATTAGTCTTATCGCCTCTCCTGCATCCCATTTTTTCATCATTACTACTTTTCTGCCAACTAATATAGACAATAAGAAAGCAACATGACTGCCGGTTGCATGGAATAAGGGTACACACAGAAGAATGCAAGACTCAGAACTTGCCAAAGGTGAACTATCTTTACCCAAACGAGCTTCTCTTTGACTCAGAACAGTTGATATACAGGCCCAACTAAACATAGATGAAATAATCCCTCTTTGAGAGGATAAAACCCCTTTTGGTCTTCCCGTAGAACCAGATGTGTAATAAATAGTTGCATGATCATCTCTGGCTATTTCAATATCTGGCCAGTCAGTTGAGTGATCTTTTATAAAATCATTAAAAGATGTGAAATTATCATCTGGAGTATAGCTAGTAATAATCTTTTTTAAGTTTTTTAAATTTTCTAGTCCTTGAAGTCTTTTCTTGTCACCAAATAAAAGTTTAGCTTCAGAATGATTTAGTGAATATATAACTTCATCTGGAACCCACCATGAATTAAGGGGAACACAGACCGCACCAATTCCAACTATTCCCATGTAAGCAAAAATGAATTCCGGATTATTCTGCATGCATATAGCAACACGGTCTCCTTTTGTAATTCCTTCAGCAATCAGAGCATTTCCAACTTGAGCTGCTTTTGCAACAACATCTTTAAATAAAAAGCGCTCGGATTCATATACTAAAAACTCTTTTTCAGCATGCAGCATTGCAAAATCAAAGTAACCTTTTAGGTTATCTGGAAAAGAAACATATTCTTTATGAGTAATGCCTTTAGTATCTTCATATTCTCTTGTTTCAAATAATTGACCTTTTGCAGTTATTTCATTGGTAATTTCTTCAAATAATATTTCTGGATCTTTCATAATGTTTAAAAAGATATTTTCCTTTTATAATAATTATTATAACGATACTATAATTATTAGGTATATCTTATTAATGTTATAAAAATTTTGGGGGAATAAAATGAACTTAGATTTTGCTTCTGTATGGGAGATGATATCAGATATCATCCCAGAAAATGATGCTTTAATAAGTGGCGATGAAGTTGTTTCATGGAAAGATTATGATTTAAAGTCCAGTAAAATTGCTACTGCGTTAACCAATGCTGGATTATCTGCAAATTCTAAAGCTGGTCTTTATCTAAACAATTCCAATGAATATCTGATTGGACAAAATGCTATTTTTTAAAATTGGAGGTGTTCCAATCAATGTTAATTATCGATATGTAGCTGAAGAGTTAATATACCTTTTAAATAATTCAGATTCTGAAGCTGTTTTTTATCATGCATGTTATAGCAAGAGGATTAAAGAAATAGCTGAATCGTTACCAAATATCAAAGCATGGATTGAAGTAGCAGACGGAACAGAATCGCATTTTGATAATGCAATCAAATATGAAGACTTGTTAGATATCTGTGATCCGATGGAAAGAATACATAGAGATCCTAATACAATTTATATGCTTTATACAGGTGGAACTACTGGTATGCCTAAGGGAGTTATGTATAAACAGGGTGAATTTCTTGTATTCTTATTTAGAACTTTAAAGGCAATGGGTTACGACGTACCAGAAGATATTAACAATCTAGAAGAGCAAATCCATAATTTTAAAAGAGATAATACTTTTATAAAGAGTCTTGTTGGCTGTCCTTTAATGCATGGAACAGGAATGTGGTTGGGTGCATTTTTACCCTTATTACTTGGAGGAACTGCAATCACTTCAAAAAATCTTGGTTTTGATGCAGATCAATTATGGACTCAAGTTGAAGATACTAAAACCACCAATATTGTTATTGTCGGTGATGCTTTTGCAAAACCTATGTTAGATGCTCTTGATAGAGCAAGCGTAGAAGGAAAACCATATGATCTAAGTTCCGTTAAAGTAATTATTTCAAGTGGTGTTATGTGGAGTGAGGAAGTAAAAAATGGCTTATTAAAACATCATGATATGCAACTTATGGATACTATGGGATCAACCGAAGGTGGTATGGGTAGTTCTATTTCAACTAGGGACAATCCGCCTAAAACAGCAAAATTTTCATTAAATCCAGGAGTAATAGTTATTGCTGATGATGGTGAGATTCTTGAGCCAGGATCAACAAAAGTTGGACTAATTGGAACAAGTGGACTTGTTCCGGTTGGATACTATAAAGATGAAAAAAAATCGGCTGAAACCTTTAAAGAGGTAAATGGTATTAGATACAGTTTTCCAGGTGATTATGCAAAACTGGAAGAGGATGGAACCATTACTTTGCTTGGAAGAGGAAGTAATTGTATAAATTCTGCTGGAGAGAAAATATATCCTGAAGAGGTTGAAGAAGCAATTAAAAGAAATCATGAAGTTTTTGACTGCTTGGTAGTAGGTATCGAAGATAAAAAATTTGGACAGAAAGTGGTTGCTGTGGTTTCAATTGAAAAAAATAATGAAATAAATGAAGCCGATTTAGTTGAATCTACAAGAGAATTTATTGCAGGTTATAAGCTACCAAAAAAAGTGATATTTGTTGAAGAAGTTCAAAGAGCGCCAAATGGTAAAGCTAATTATAAATGGGCAAAAAGTGTTGCGCTTGAAAATAATAACTAATACAAAAGTTTTGTCTACAAGTTGTTTATTTCTTGTATCTTTAAATCTCTTTTCTTCTGATCCTATAGCTTATCTCAATACTTTAGGATATGAGCCAGCGCAAAAAGAAATTGCATATAGCAAAAATGGCATGGTTACAACTCAGCATTTTTTAGCAACATCAGTTGGTGAGAAAATCCTAAATAAGGGTGGCAATGCATACGATGCTTCTATAGCAATAGCCTTTACTTTAGCAGTTGTTTTACCAAGAGCTGGAAATATAGGCGGTGGAGGTTTCATGGTCATGTATGACAAAGAAACTGAAAAACCCTATTCAATTGATTATAGGGAAAAAGCTCCTGCTAAATCTCACCAAGATATGTATCTCTATGATGACGGTTCATTTAATAAGGAAAAACTTTCTACTTTTGGATATCTTTCAAGCGGTGTGCCTGGAACAGTTGCAGGCTTATGGGAAGTTCACCAAAAATTTGGATCACTTCCATGGGAGGATCTTATTGAAGATGCAATTTTTTATGCAGAAAATGGTTTTTACATAACTCCATATATGGAAGATATCTTAATTAGGTATAACGAAAAGATGTCTTTCTTTGCTGAAACAAGAAATATATTTCAAGCAGATTTTCCAAATTTTAAAAATAAAAAGTTTTTTCAGAAAGATTTAGCAAAAACTTTAAAGATAATTGCCGTTGAAGGTAAAGATGGATTCTATAAGGGCGAAATCGCTGAGAAAATAGCTGACGATATGAAATTAAATGGTGGCTTAATTTCAATTAATGATCTTAATAACTATAGTCCAGTTTGGAGAGATCCAATTATATCTACGTACAGAGATAATCAAATAATTACAATGCCACCGCCTTCTTCTGGTGGAGTACATATAATTCAAATGCTTAACATTCTTGAAAATTATGACTTAGAGGAACTTGAGCATAATTCAATTGAATATATAAATCTTCTAAGTGAGGTGATGAAATATGCTTATGCAGATAGATCAAAGTATCTTGGAGATCCAGATTTTTATGATGTTCCTGTAGATAAAATAACAAGTGATCACTACTCAAAAAAAATATTTGAAAGCATTGACATAGGCTCTAGCAAAAAGTCCAAAGATATTCACCCTGGTATGTTTATGGATAGTGAAAGTCATGAAACTACTCATTTTTCTGTTGCAGATAAAAATGGAAATGTAGTCTCATCAACCTATACTTTAAATTCTACTTTTGGCTCAGGCGTTGTAATTAAAGGCACAGGAATTTTAATGAATAATGAAATGGATGATTTTTCTGCTGCTCCAGGGATACCTAATCAGTTTGGCCTATTGGGCGCTGAGGCTAATAAAATTTCGCCAGGTAAAAGACCTTTGAGCTCTATGTCACCAACCATTGTAATGAAGAATAATGAATTATTTTTTACAACTGGTAGTCCTGGTGGTTCAAGGATTATATCTGCGGTGCTTCAATCAATTTTAAACATAATAGATTTTGAGATGAATCTAGAGGAAGCAACATATGCAAAAAGGATTCATCACCAATGGCAACCAGATATTTTAGAAATTGAGCTTTCTATTGATGATAAAATCAAAAGTGAGCTCGAAGCAATGGGTTATGAAATTCGAATAAGAAGACCATTAACATGCATTCAAACCATAATGTATAAAAATAAAATATATTCAGGTTACGGAGATTTTAGAAGACCAGATGCTTTTGCTTCAGGAAATATAAATGATTGATAAATTAATTATAATTGGGCTTTATGCAATTCCAGTTTTAGTTCTGTTGACTATTTGTTTTTATATAACTAAGAAAGATTAAATTGGAAAATATATTTAATTTTAATTATATAAATAGCTTCGATACTTATTCATATATAAGCTTAATTATTTACTCACTAGTATTATTATCTTTAGGCAGTTTTGCATCTTCAATAATATTTAGAATTTCATTTAATATTCAAAACAAAGCTGAGAAGATTTCAATAATTTACCCTAGATCATTTTGCCCAGAATGCAAAAATACTATTAAATTAATTAATTTAATACCTGTACTAGGATTTTTTTTTCAAAGAGGGAGTTGCTCAATGTGCAATTCAAAAATATCACCCTTCTATCCAATTACTGAAATATCTTTCTTACTTTTTGGTATGGGTGTAGCCTATGTTTATGGCTTAGGAGTTTTTTCCTTTTTTTTATTATTAATTTTCTTTTTATTTTATCTATTATTTATCCTGGATTGGAAATTTTACTATTTACCCTTTTCAATAAATATAATTTTAGTAATTTCAGGTTTTATAGGTAATTCATTTTTTAATATCTTTGTTACTGATATATCATTATTTTTTAATTTATCTCCCTTTTTATTTTCTCTGTATGGTTTACTAATAGGGTATTTTTCATTATGGATAGTCAATTTAGTATTTAAGCTCATTTATAAAGTAGATGGTATTGGAGGTGGGGATTTTATATTGTTTGGAGCATTAGGTGCGTGGTTTGGTCCATTTGCTTTAGCTATGATTCTCTTTCTTGGTTCTCTCTCAGGATGCATATTTTTTTTATTATTTAGAAATAAATTTAAATATCAAATTCCATTAGGTTCATGTTTAATATTTAGTTCTATTTTGTATTTTTTAATTAAAAATGTTGAACTTTTTAGCTTTCTATTAGTCTTATAAGTATAGACCTTTGAATATCCTCTTTACGTTCATATCCCCTAGGTCTTAAAAGCAGGTGTTGTGCCTGCTTTTTTTATAGAAAAAATACATACATAAAATAAATTCATATTTCTATAAAATGTGTTATAAATTAAGTATATAAATTATTTGAAGAATTAACTATGAAAAATTTAACACTTTTATTTGCATCGATTCTTTTAATTGGTGCTTGTTCACAAAATGAAGATGTTGCTGATTTGGTTGTTGAAACTGAGCCACAATCTGAATCTTTAGTAGAGTATGTTTGGCATACTGCTGGGCCAAATTTCAATGCTGAAAATTTAGCAAAGTTGATTAATGACTGGAATTCAATGATAGATAACATGAATTGCTCGGGCATGACTGGAGCTAATATTCTATCTCCAAAAGTAGCTAATGATGAATACGATTTCATTTGGGTAATGCTATGGGATTCTCAAAAGGGTCGTGATGACTGCTGGGATGACTGGACTGAAAATCAACAGCTAAATTGGGATTATCTTATTGATGGAATTATGCAATACGACCTTGATAACGTTTATCTTTTCAAGCCGACAGTAGGCAAAAGCCCAAATATGGAGAATACTTCTGGGTCTTTTGTAAACACTTTCTATTTTTGTACTTACAATGATGGTTATTCTGAAGACGACCTTATTGCATATCAAGAAGATTTGAATGCCATTGAGGGTTTTTCTGATTACTGGTGGTATGTAACATTAGAACCTATGTTTGAGCCAGATGATCCAAAACCAGATTTTGTATGGTTAGATCTTTGGGGGTCTGATGATGACAAAGCTTCTGACCAAGCATTATTTACCAATACAGACTTACCAGCCCAGGTAGATGAAAAATTTTCATGTATGCCAAGTATTGATGGTGTAAGTTTTAATGGAAATGCTATAAGAAGGTAATTGGAGCGGGTGACGGGATTCGAACCCGTACCAATAGCTTGGAAGGCTATTGTGCTAGCCGTTAACACCACACCCGCATAGACGAAAGATTATAATAAAAAAGGGAGCATATTGCTCCCTATTTTTTTAATTGATTGTATAAGAGTTATATGTATTAGCTTTTGCGCATTGAGCATTTTCTAAAAACTCATTTTTAATCTCTTGTGCTTCATTTGTATTTATCCATAAATTGGTTAGTTCATTTGAATAGTCATCACTATAAAAATTATTAATCCAGATAAATTCATTTGTTGCATTTTGATCTTGTAAGTAAACAGCTTTATAGGAAATTTTTAATGTTGCCATGTGATTTAAAAATCTGTCTATAGCCAACTTAAAGTCTCCGTAATTGGATCCATTAATATAGCTACAATTAAGAATTTCTGTTGCTATGGATAACAGTTTGTCGTCTATCTTATTTTCAAATAATGATAATCCTAAGAGTTTATTGGTGTTGAAGTTACATGAAGCTATCCTGTCAAACCCTTGTATGCTCAAATCATTAATTAGTGAAGGAAGGATATCTTCGTTTGAATTATTTTGTATATCTAAAATAAATTGGTCTACAAAGCTTGTCTTGGGAAAATGTGCTCTAAGAGTAAATTTATTATCCTTATAGAATTTATCCTTTATTAAATTTGAAAGAAATGATTCAAGGCTTAATAAATTTGAATTATCTTTTAGATTGCATTCAATAAGATAGGTGGAGAATTTATAATCAGGAGCTATTAAAGAATTTGCTTTAAAACTTAAATCGGCTTCAGATGAGCATCCATTGAGAAATAAAATTATAAAAAGGTATTTAGAAAAAATTTTCATAAAGTAATTATATGCAATATGACTATTTTTACATGAATATAAATATTAAACTTATTTAATATTAAATTAATTAAATTATGAAAGTTTTACGAATAATTTTTGTAGATCAATTGTCAAAAAATAATCCAACATTAGACAATGTATTAAATGATGACCATATTCTATTTTATGAGCCAATTGATACCTTTTATGAAATTAATCATCATAAACATAAGATTGCTTTTCTGATTAGTAGCCTAAGAAGGTTTGTCAATCAACAGAAACACAAAAAAATTATTCATAAAAAAATAACCAAAAATTATAAATTTAATCTTAATAGTTATTTGAAAGAGTTAATATCAGATTATAAATTTACCAAAATCATTGCAACGAAACCGTCTGATTTTAAAACCAACAAAGACCTCATGTTTTTTTGTCAATCAAATAATATTGATTTAGAAATATTAGAAGATAAAAGATTTATTTCAGCTGAGTCAGATTATTTTGATTGGTCTTCGGGTAAAAAAACAAGGATACAAGAGTATTATTATAGGTGGTTAAGAAAAAAATATAAGATCTTTATAGATGAGGACAATAATCCTATTGGCGGTAAGTGGAACTTTGATAAAGATAATAGAAAAGGTGTATCTCAATTAAAAACTTCTATTCCAGAGAGAATCAAATTAAAACCAAATAAAATAACTTTTGATGCTATGGTTGATGTAGAAGAGTGTTTTCCAAAATCTCCAGGTAATCTTGAAAATTTTAATTGGGCAACATCTCATCATGAAGCAGAGCAGCTATTAGATGATTTTATTGAAAGATATTTTGAAAATTATGGATCATTTCAAGATGCAATAAATAAAGAGAATACTTTTATGTTTCATTCTTTGTTATCACCATATCTAAATTCTGGTTTATTAGATCCGCTAGAATGTATAAAAAAAGCTGAGAAAAAATATCATAGTAGTAAAAATAAAATACCAATTAATTCAGTTGAAGGCTTTATTAGACAAGTTTTAGGATGGAGAGAATTTATAAAAGGAGTTTATTGGGAGAATATGCCTCAATACAAAAACTTAAACTATTGGTCGCATAAAAAAAAGCTTAAGAATAGTTGGTATGAAGGAACAACTGGTATACCTCCCTTAGATGATGCAATCAATGAGTCAAGAGAATGCGCATACACTCATCATATAAATAGACTTATGATTATTTCAAATTTAATGAACTTGAGCGGTATCAATCCCAATGAAATGTATAAATGGTTTATGGAAATGTACATAGACTCTTATGATTGGGTCATGGTTCCGAATGTATACGGAATGGGCTCTTATGCTGATGGAGGTATATTTTCAACAAAACCATATATTTGTGCATCTAGTTACATGTTAAGAATGTCAAACTATAAAAAAGGTGATTGGTGTGATGTTGTTGATGGGCTATATTGGAGCTTTGTTGATAAAAATCTTAAATTTTTTGCATCAAACCCTCGTCTTGCAGTTATGACAAAATCTTTAGAAAAAATGAATAGTGATAGAAAAAGGCTAATCTTTAAAAAAGCGAGTGAATTTATAGAAAAAAATACGATTTAGTTTTAGTACTCTAATCCAGATAACAAAAATGGAGCTGCATTTTTTGTCATTTCTTCAATATTGTGATCAAGACCTTCAACCGATCTAAAACGCCATCTAAAAGGCATTTCATTTATTTCAGCATAATTAATTAAATTATTAAAATAACTTTCTCCACGTTGATGTCTATGAGCACCCTGTTTTTTTGCACCATAATTAGAATTTAATGAAGAATGATTTGGATCATTATCATTTTTACCTACGATAAATAAAACTTCTTTAGACAAAAACCAGTCTAAGCGATTTTTATCAACAGGCATATTAGTTATTCCAAAAGGAAAAGGCTCATTATTTAGAAATGTATACCAACCAGCACTTCCAATTGCAGCCAGTTCAACTCTTTCATCTGTGCCATACATCATATATCTATGAACAAACTGTGAGCCACCAGAAAAACCAAATATACGATATGTTTCAGTTTTTAGATCATATTTACTTTTAAAAAAAGTAAAGAAAGATGATATTGAATTAGTTAATTTTGTTTTTGAATTTTTAAAAGTTTTTCCAGAAGAGGAAGCTAATCCAAGAGTATTATAGTATTGAAAACTATCTTTTGAAAAAAATGGAGCAACTAGAATTACATTTTTGTCTTTTGATTGTTCTAACCATGCTTCAAGATATCTTTTAACATCTCGTGATGCACCATGAATTACAAATATTAATTTAGTATTATTATTAATTTCATTAGGTAATTTATAATATAGTTCAACATCTGGCTTATCCCATGCTGCATAAGTTACTTTTTTAATATCGCTTGAACTAATCTCAATTACAAAAAAAAGAAATATAGTAAAAATACCATTTTTTATTATATTCATATATTTATTCTAACAATGAAAAATGATAATTAGGTTAAAATAACATAACAAAATATATTTAATTTAATTGAATAAATACCAAAACATAGTTAAACAAATTCATTCTTCGCCATTCAAACTGGTTATTGTTTCCAGCGGGGGTGGTACTAATGCAATATCATCATTACTGCAAGTCCCTGGTGCTAGCAATACTATACTTGAATCAAACATCCCCTACTCTAAAGAGTCCATGAATGAATTCTTAAACACTGTGCCAGATAAATATTGCTCCTTAGATACTTGTTTAAGTATGGCAGCAAATGCATATAAAAAATCTACAAAAATTGCTTCAAAATCAAAATCAAAATATCTCTTAGGCATCTCGATAACAGCAAACCTATCCACAACATATGAAAAAAAAGGCGATCATAAATTTTTTATAGTTGTTCAAAGTCACGACTATACAAAATATCTTGAATGTTATCTGGAAAAAGGTGCTAGAACTAGAGAAATGGAAGAGGAACTAATAACTGGTTGTGTTATATATTTATTATCTGAATCATGTGGTCTAAAATGCGATCTTCCAAAAATTTCAGAAAAAATAATAATTAACCAAATAAATGCTGAGAAATCCTGGAAAAAATTATTCAATGATCAGGTTGGTTACATCTCAAACACAAAAAATACTCCAGAACTAATTTTTCCTGGTTCATTTAACCCCCTTCATGAGGGCCACATAAGAATGAAGGAATTAGCAGAAAAAAAGACAGGCATGCATACTACTTTTGAGATATGTGCAAGAAATGCTGATAAACCACCATTAACTTTTTATGAAATAAAAAGAACTATTGATCAATTTCAAAACGATGAAAGTTGGATGCTTACATCTGCAGGAAGATTCAGTGAAAAAGCAGCAATGTTTCCCAATTCAGTATTTATCATTGGAGCTGATACTTTGATGAGAGTATTTGATGAAAAATTTTACAAGAGTTACAAGGACATGATGAATCATATTCAAAGATTTAATGACCATAATATCAATTTCTTAGTGTTTGGAAGAAAAGTAAACAAAAAATTTATTTCTTTAGAAAAAATCAAAGTACCTGAAATTATTGAAGCAAGATGTACTGGTTTTGAGGAAGCTATTTTTAGAGATGATATATCATCTACAGAGCTAAGACTTACAAAGAATTAATTATGAGGCGGTAATTTTGCCTCGACAAACCACTCATGAACTCTTTTAACTGGATTAAACTTCTTCATTCTCATTTTCTTATTTTCAAGAGTGAAGCTTCTAGTTTTAATAGCTGTATAGTGATATGTGTGACTATCTCTAGTCTCACCCTCAGGAATTAAATAAACCTTTGTTTGTTTTTTGTCTGCCATTATGGTGTTGAATTATACACAAACTCTTAAACTTTTAATTATTTTTTTAATTTTTTATAAAAATTTAAATTTCCATATAAGGGAGTTCTTTTTTTTGTAATTACGCCTATCGAAACTAAATCTAGCATATTAATATGAGATTCTTTTTTATTATTTACAAATAATTTATAGAAATTATCTTTATCTATTAGTGGGTATAGGCTCCTCATTAAACTTCCAGCAAGCAGTATTCCGTTTCCTGTGTTAAAAGTTAGGGCTAAGTCCGATAGGAGTAAAGCTAAAGATTTAATGAAATTATTTATTACTTCAACAGAAATTGGTTCTTCTTCTTGATATTTCTCAAGAATTTCTTCAGAGGAAATTGATAAACCAGTTTTTAATTTATAGATAGAAGATATTGCGGTTCCTGATATAACATCTTCCAGAGTAAGATGGTCTTCACTCTCAATATTGTAATTTTCCATTAAATACTTTGTAGAGTTAGTGGTATTACCAATTTCGGTAGAAAGCACAGTCTTATTATCAATTGATATGGCAGCTCCCAAACCAGTACCAGGGCCTAAATAAAGTGTATTTTTATTAAACGACGCTCCCTCTTTAATCTGCTCAATACTATCTTTTATATAATCATAGCTATGCGCTATTGCTTCCCAGTCATTGAGAAGATAGCAATCCTTTAAATTAAATTTTTCTGATATTTCATCAGCATCAAATTCATAATTACGATTAGTCATGGAAATAGAATTGTTCACTTTTGGACCAGCAACGGATGCTATCAATATATCAATACTATGCTTATCTATTAAATCTTTAAGTTCTTCTTCAAACTCACCCATATCAGTAAAAGCAGTTTTGAATATATTAGTGATATCATTTGAATCTGATGATGTAATCGCATGACGCATATTAGTACCACCAATATCAATTAATAATAATTTGTATATCATTTGAAATTCTTAATCCTGATATGAGAGTCCATAACCATATTCAAATAATGGGTTATAGTTTTTTGCTCCAACATTCAAAGGGTTTATAGATAGTCTGCTAGGCCATGAGTAAGGAAGTTTACCTGTAAAATCATAGTTAATAGAGTTATTTTTATTGGAAAAAATAACATCATTAATTCCTTCAACTGCTGTTCCAGGATGCCAAATACTAACAAATGCATTTGATAGGTCTAATTCTTGATCAACAATTAAAGGTCTTCCAGTTATAAATAAAGAAATAATTGGTATTTTTTTATCTGAAAAATTTTTCATATTATTTATAACTTCAAGATTTGAAGAACTAAAATCTAAACTTTTAATATCGCCCTCTCCCTCTGCATAAGGAGTCTCTCCATAAATCATAATTATAAAATCTGGAATTTGATCATAAGAACCATCTTTTGAAAATTCTACATGACCACCAGAATTAGTGATGTGGTTTGAGAGAGACTCAAATATACTTAGAGTATTTGGAAAATCTGCGTTAGTTATCTCAGTTCCTTCCCATGTTTTTCCTTGCCAAGTAATTGTCCAGCCACCCATTTGATTCTCAATATATTTTGATTGTTCACCAACAATCAAAAATCTTTTAGAAGGATTCATTGGTAGAACAGAGTCTTCGTTTTTTAGAAGTACTAATGATTCTCTAACAGCTTGACGCGCGATATCCCTGTGTGATTCATTGCCAAGAAAATTTTGATTAAATTCATGAGGAACTCTTTCATCAAAAAGACCTAAATGATATTTAGCTTTTAATATTCTCTTAACTGCATCATCAAGTCTTTCAATAGTTATTTCACCGGAATTAACTTGTTCAAGGGTATTCCAATATAATCCCTCCCACTCAGTTGGTACCATAAAAATATCAACACCAGAATTAAATGCATCAGGACAATTTGAATCCTCACAGCCTTCAATCTGACCATGTCCATTCCAATCACCAACTATAAAACCTTCAAAATTCATTTGAGATTTTAAAATATCCATCAAAAGATACCTATTTCCATGACTTTTTAATCCATTCCATGAATTGAAACTAGCCATGATTGAAAGTGCGCATGAATCTATTGCATCGTAGTATGGTAAGCCATGAATATCCTTTAAAGTTATTTCATTAACGATTGTGTCTCCTTGATCAATTCCATTATCAGTACCTCCATCACCTAGGAAATGTTTTGCAGTAGCTAAAATATGCATCTCATCAAGAAACGAAACTCCATCTCCTTGCAATCCAAGAATAAAATTTTTACCAAGAAGTGAAACTAATTCAGGATTTTCAGAATAACCTTCATATGTTCTTCCCCATAAGTCATTTTGAGGTACAGCAATTGTTGGAGCAAAAGTCCAAATTATCCCTGTTGAAGCTACTTCTTTAGCAACTGCACTTCCAATTTTTTTTAATAATTCTGGATTTCTTGTTGCTCCAAGGGCAATATTGTGTGGAAAGATTGTTGCACCTATTACATTATTATGGCCATGAACAGCATCTGTGCCCCACAAAATAGGTATCTTTGTGCCATTGACCTCAGTAGAAGCCTCATAGTAACTTTTACTTAAATTTTTCCAATCTTCAACACTACTATTTTTATTCTGGTTAGGAAATCCACCCCCTCCATTTAAAATAGTCCCGAAATGATATTTTTTAGCATCATCAGGCGTAACACTATTAATTTCCGGCATTATTATTTGACCAACTTTCTGTTCCAATGACATTTGACTAACCAATATATTAATAAATTCCGAATTATCAGAAAGTTTGCAATCATTGGGGTCTGACCAGTCAACCTGAGCGTTTAAAAATGAACTAAAAAGAAATAATGAGATTAATTTTTTCATAATATTAATTTATGCAAAAGCCACATAAATACAAACAAGAGCATAAACAATAATGATTGTATTTAAATTAAAAGCTTTTGAGGTTGAAAAGTTTACAGTGCTTAAATCTATAGCTTTCTTCTGATCTTTGTATCCCTGTAAATGAGTAGTTCCAACACATCCTAGGGCTGAAAGGATAAATACGATTGTCATCCTATGTATAAATGGTAGTTCAGGAAAGTTAATACTTAAAAGTATAGATGAAATTAATGATATTAATGCTGCAAGCAAGACGGACATTGATGTTGCTTTTTTCCAAAACAATGCAACTAAAAATATAACTACAATTCCTGGTGAAAAATAACCTGTAAAGTTCTGAATGTACTGAAAAATTGACTCAAAACTTCCTAAAAGAGGTTGAGCAACAAGAGTTGCAATTAGTACAGCAAGCACTACTGTAATTCGTCCAACCTGGATTAGGTTCGATTGGCTCACATTATCATTCTTAAAATGTTTATAAATATCCATTGTAAATATTGTACTGATACTATTACTCATCGATGCAAGCGACGATACTATTGCTGCAATAAGAGCGGCAAAAGTTAAACCAAGTAAACCATTTGGTAGTAAAGACATCATTGTCGGATATGCTTGATCTGATTTTTCTAGACTAGGGTATAAAAAAGCAGCACATATTCCAGGTAAAACAATAACAATTGGCATTAATAATTTTAAATAGGCAGCAAACATAACACCTTTCTGAGCCTCTTTAATGTCTTTAGCTGCTAATGCTCTTTGAGTAATATATTGATTAAAACCCCAATAGAAAAAATGACCAATCCAAACCCCAAGCCCTAATAATATCCATACACCAGGTAAATCTCTATATGAGGAGTTGTCGGGTGATAAGATCATATCAAATCTTTCGGGCATATCTTTCATAACAATTTTCATGCCCTCAATAACACCATTAGAATCAGAAATAATATTTAATGCGATAAATGAAACAGCTAGTCCACCAAAGATTAATAAAATAACTTGTACAGCATCTGTCATGGCAACTGCTTTCAAACCACCAGATAGTGAATATGCTAAAGAAAAAATTGCAAGCAAAACTAAACCATAAAATAAATCAAGTCCAGTTAAAGCGTTTATTGCTAATGATCCTAACCATAAAACAGAGGTTAAATTTATAAAGATATAAACAATTAACCAAAAGAAAGACAAAACAAGACTAACTCTTTTATCAAATCTTTGTTCTAGAAATTGAGGCATCGTATATATCTTTTTTTCTAAAAATAATGGAAGAAAATATTTTGCCATTACGATCAAAGCAATTGCTGCGGTCAGCTCCCAAACAGCTATAGCCATTCCAACAACCCATCCTTGACCAGACATACCAATGATTTGTTCAGCAGAAATATTTGCAGCTATTAAAGATGCTCCTATTGCCCACCATGGAAGAGATCTTCCTGCCAAGAAGTAATCTTCAGCACTCCTTGTCGTTCCTGATTTTTTTCTTGATACATACGTGGCAAGACTAATTATTCCAATACAATAAAGTCCAATGATTAACCAATCTAACGTATTAAACATAAATGTCTGCTATAAATAAAAATTAAGGTGCATATTGTAACAATTATTCGAAGGAGCTTTCTAAAAATTTTACATCATCAAGGTATTGCATTAATTTTGTTAAAAACTTAAGAGCATATACTCCATTAATAACTCTATGATCATAAGATAATGATAAAGGTAATTGTTTTTTAGTTTGTAACTTCATTTTTTCAATCTTTACTGCATCATAGGTTTTTGACAATCCTAAAATACCAACTTCAGGAGGATTAATAATTGGTGTAAAAAATTTACCTCCAACAGCACCTAAAGAAGATATTGTAAAAGTTGTTCCAGTAAGATGGTCATTAGATAATCGTCTTTTCTTAGCAAGTGATGCTAGCTCATTAATTTCTGATGAAATTTCTAATATTGTTTTATTGTCAGCTTCTTTGATATTAGGAACTATTAACCCGTTGTCAGTATCAACTGCTATTCCAATATTAAA
>CACECP010000002.1 GCA_902558095.1 uncultured SAR86 cluster bacterium
ATAATCAGGGATATATCAACAAACAAGATATTCTAAATTTTGGTTATGATATTTACTCACCAGATGGAAAAATAAACGTTGGCATTTATGCCAAGAATCTTTCAAATGAAGTAAAACATGGTGGGGACACTAACCTATCCTTTGGTGGAACCTTTGCTCCTTTAGCAAAAGGCAAAATCGTTGGAGCTGAGCTAGTTTATAAGTTTTAGTATATGTATTGAAAATAATGGCTATATTGTTTAGTTACCGTTTTTTCAGAAAACAATAGACATAAAGCACTAAGATAATTAAACTAGCGACCTAAATTTAAATAAATATGGCTAATTCAAAACAAGCAATAAAGCGGGCAAGACAAAATACTGATAAGTATAAACTCAGACATGCCCAAAGATCTGTTGTAAGAACTGCAGTAAAAAAAGTGAGAGCTGATATTGAATCGCAGGATAAAGATAAAGCGCTTGAATCTTTTCAAAAAGCATCCAAGGTTCTAGATTCAGCTGCTTCAAAAAAGGTAATTCATAAAAATGGCGCAGCAAGAACTAAAAGCAGGCTATCAAAAGCCATTAAAGCGATCAATTAATCTACTTTTGCTTGTCTTTCAAAAGCTCAGTCTCTAATCTTTTTAATAATTCAGAAGTCCCCTCACCTGTTGCTGCTGAAATAAAAAAAACTTCATCATGAGTAACTTTCAATTCTTTTTCTAAATCTTTTCTAATTTGGCTTATATCTTCATCAGATAATAAATCGATCTTATTGCATACAATCCAAGAAATCTTTTGTGTAAGATCGTCTTTAAATGAATCTAACTCATTCTTTAATAATTGAACCTGTTTGATTGGGTTAATATTTTCAAATGAGAATAAATCTGCAAATATTAACAACAATCCTGTTCTAGATATATGTTTTAAGAATTTGATTCCTAAGCCTGCTCCATCGGAGGCTCCTTCTATTAGTCCTGGTATATCAGCAATAACATAACTAGATTCATTCCCTTTTATAGTTCCAAGATGAGGCCTTAAGGTTGTAAATGGATAATTACCAATCTTTGGTTTTGCAGATGATACTTTATTTAAAAAAGTTGATTTACCAGCATTAGGAAATCCAACCAATCCAACATCTGCAAGAGATTTAAGCTCGAGCCTTATTGACCTGGCTTCGCCCTCAAAACCTGGAGTAAATTTTCTAGGCGCCTGGTTGGTGCTTGATTTAAATTTAGCATTTCCCAAGCCACCATCTCCGCCCTTTGCAATGAGATAAATTCCAATTTTATCTGTGCAGTCTATTAACTCTTCTTGAGTATTATTATCATATATTACAGTTCCTAGAGGCACTTCTATAATTAGATCTTCGCCAGCAGCTCCAAATTTATTTTTGCCAGCACCACGTTCGCCATTTTTTGCATTAAATATCTTTTTATTTTGAAAGTCTATTAATGTGTTTGAATTTGTATTTACTTTAAAGTATATATCACCACCTTTTCCACCATCTCCACCGTCCGGTCCGCCAAAAGGTATATATTTTTCTCTACGGAAACTAGATGCTCCAGACCCGCCATCTCCTGCCTTAATTTCGAGATAGGCCTCGTCAATAAAATTCATTTTAGATTGTTATTGTGGAATAACGTTTGCTGTTTTTCTTTTTTTTGGTCCTTTGTAGGAAAATTGAACCATGCCTGATGCTTTTGCAAATAGAGTATCATCCTTGCCAATGCCAACATTTAATCCAGGATGGGTATTAGTTCCACGTTGACGGATAAGAATTTCTCCAGCCTTGACTATCTGACCACCAAAACGCTTTACACCAAGTCTTTTGGAGTTCGAATCTCTTCCGTTCTTGCTAGAACCACCTGCTTTCTTATGTGCCATTACTTACTCTCTAATTTTATGTTTTTTATTTCTACTTTAGAATGCTTTGCTCTATGTCCAGATTTTCTCATGCTATGCTTTCTTCTTCTAAAGCGTAATATAGAAATCTTTTCACCCTTTATGGTATCTTTTATCTCGGCAGTTACCTTAACATTACTAAGATAAGGTTGTCCTACTTCTACATTTTTACCATCAACATATAACAAAACATTGTCAAAAGTAATTTTTTTTCCAACATCATCTTTAAGAAGATCAACAGATAAAACCATGCCTTTTTCTACTTTATGTTGTTTTCCACCTGTTTCTATAACTGCATACATAATATAATCCCTTTGAGCCCGCAAAATATACGCTTTAATGAGAAATTTATCAATACTTAACTGAAATTTTGCATAACTAAAATTAACTATATGATATGAATAGAAATACAAAAATTTCAAAAGAGTTACGAAGTGTTGAGGCATTAATTAAAAGAGATTTTAGTAAAGAAAATACTATTTCTGGTCTTTATAAGTATATTTTTAAATCAAATGGGAAAAAGATTAGGGCTAAGCTATGCTTAACAACATCTTCAAGAACAAAAAATAAGGAAAAAATTAAGTTGGCTTCTGTTATTGAGTTACTTCACACTGCTACTCTAATACATGATGATGTTGTGGATGAATCTCCAACCAGAAGAGGTATTCGATCAGTAAACAATGTATGGACAAACGCACATGGAGTTCTAATTGGTGATTATATTTACTCAAAAGCTTTTATCTATCTTGTAGATATTGGAAATAAAAAGATACTTAAAGAGCTTGCAAGCACAACCAATGATATAGCTCAAGGAGAATTGGTACAGCTTGATGCAATAAATAATGTAAATATAACTTTAAACAAGCTTAAAAAAATTAGTTACTTCAAAACTGGGCGATTATTTGAGGCAGCTGCCAAAACTGGTGCAATTATTGCAAATGAAAACAAGGCATTTAATTACAATGTAAGTGAATGTGCAAAAAACCTTGGTATACTTTTTCAAATTATAGACGACCTTCTAGATTACTCTGATAGTAAAAAAATTGGAAAGCCTGTATTTCAAGATATTAAAGAAGGAAAAGTAACATACCCTTTCTTTTACTCATATAAAAATGCAAACACTAGAGAAAAAAAGCGCCTCAAAGATTTGCTTGGAGTATCAAGAGATCTAAAGAGTAAAGATTTAGAACTTATAAAAAGCTTGGAGGGAATCAAAAAAACAAAGCAATTAGCAGAGAAATATCATATTAAAGCAATTGAATATGCAAAAAAAATTAAGAATCTTGATATTAGAAAAGAAATGATAGAATTAGCAGATACTGCATTAAATAGGGACAAATGAGTTTTATTCCAAAAAATTACTATTCAAAAGATGAACTCATAGCTTGCTCAAATGGTAAGTTATTTACAAAAGATGGTGACGGAAAACTTCCATCAGATCAAATGTTGATGTTTGATGAGATTAATAGAATTGATAATGATTCTGGTACATATAAAAAAGGCTCAATTGAAGCAACACTCAACATAAATCCTGATTTATGGTTTTTTAAATATCATTTTAAAGATGATCCAGTTATGCCTGGATGCCTTGGCTTAGATGCTATGTGGCAACTTTTAGGTTTTTATCTTCTTTGGACAGGCTTGCCTGGCATTGGAAGAGCGTTAGGAGCTGAAAATATAAAGTTTTTTGGACAAGTTTTACCTACTTCAAAAAAAGTTTTATATAAAATTAATATTAAAAGAATTATAAATAGAGATGCTATAGTTGGCCTTGCAGATGGTGAAATGTACGTTGATGATAGAAAAATCTACACTGCTGAGAAGCTTAAAGTAGGCTTATTTAGAGATCCTAGTAAATTTTAATGAAAAATGTAGTTATAACAGGAGTTGGAATTAAGTCGTGTATAGGTAATGACTATAATGATGTTCTTGTAAATCTTCAAGAAGGTAAATCAGGTATTACCTTTAATGAAACATATTCTGAAATGGGTTTTAGAAGCTGCATCTCTGGATCGATTAATATTAATCTCTCAGATTATATTGATAGAAAACTATTAAGATTTATGGGTGAATCTTCTGGTTATGCCTACCTTGCTACAAAAGATGCTCTCAAAATGGCAGGTATTGAAGAAAAAGATTTGGATTCACCAAAAATTGGTATTGTTGCTGGCTCGGGAGGAGCTTCAACCAGGGTGATGGTAAGTAGTGGTGATATCGCTAGAGAAAAAGGACCTAAGAGAATTGGTCCTTATGGGGTAACAAAAAGCATGTCCAGCTCAATATCAGCTATCATTTCCACAGCACTTAAGTTAAAAGGAGTTAATTATTCTATCTCTTCCGCATGTGCAACAAGTGCTCATTGTATAGGTCATGCGGCTGATCTCATCAAAAATGGCCAACAAGATATTGTGATTGCTGGGGGTAGTGATGATGAGCATTGGAGTTCATCATGTTTGTTTGATGCAATGGGAGCGTTATCCTCAAACTTTAACTCAAACCCATCATCAGCATCTAGACCATATGATACTAATAGAGATGGTTTCGTTATTTCAGGCGGAGCAGGAATGATAATACTTGAAGAAGAAGAGCATGCAAAAAAAAGAGGAGCAAAGATTCTGGCAAAACTATCAGGTTATTTTGCAAATTCAGATGGTTACGATATGGTTGCGCCATCAGGTGAAGGTGCCATGAGATGCATGGAAGGTGCAATGAAACAGTCTAAGGTCAAAATTGATTATATAAATACTCATGGAACTAGCACTCCTGTTGGAGATATAGCTGAGTTAAATGCAATTAAGGAACTGTTTAATGCTGACAAACCTATGATTAGTTCTACTAAATCGATGACAGGTCATTCCCTTGGAGCAACAGGTGCACATGAGGCCATATATTCCATTATGATGATTAATGAGAATTTTGTAGCTCCTTCAATTAACATTGAATCTGTTTGTGATGAGGCAAAAGGGATTGATATAGTTACTAATACAAGGGAAGTTCAATTAGAAAATATTCTTACTAATTCCTTTGGCTTTGGTGGAACTAATGCAAGTCTTATAATTAGCAAATATTAATATAACTTTAATAGAGCTTCTTTAGTGTAAGGAATAATATCGCTGAGTCTTCCCTCTTTCATTTTTAAAACCCATTCATAATCAGATAATAGAGCTCTTCCTACAGCTATTAGATCATATTTTCCAGTTGAAATATCTTCTATAGCTCTATCAATACTTGTAGGGTTTGCTGGAGCAGTCATGTCAATGAAATCAGAATCTAGTCCAACACTTCCAACTCCTACAGTTGGTATGTTTGAAATTTTCTTCGTCCAATAAGCCAAATTCTCTTCAGAACTATCAAATTCACTCTCCCAAAATCTTCTCATGCTTGAATGAAGATAGTCTAAGCCTGCCTCAACTGGCGGAAGAAGAACTTTTTTTAGATCATCTGGTGTTTGAGCTAATTTTGCATCAAAGTCATGCTGCTTCCATTGAGAGAATCTCAAACCAACTATAAATTCATCATCAACATTTTCTCTAATTGCTTTTACAATATCAGAAACAAACTGAGAACGTTTTTCAATTGAGCCGCCATATAAATCTTCACGAATATTAGTCTCACCCCAAAAAAAATTATCTATAAGATATCCATGTGCTCCATGAATTTCAACTCCATCGAACCCAAGATCTTGGCATATTTTGGCATCTGAAGCATATGCATCAATAGTTTCTTTTATGTCATCCGTGGTCATTTCATGTGCAACTTTTTTTCCAGGTTTTACAAGTCCGGATGCTGTATAACCAGGAACTTCTGGATTTGGCTGCATGCCAAGCTTTCTAAATCCACCACAATGCCAAAGTTGAGCTATTACAGCACCATTATTATCTTTGATTCCAGCAACAACTTTTTTCCAACCCTCTCTAGCGTCTGCACTGTCTAATCTTGGCACATCTGGGTAAGCGCTTGAAGCTTTATGACTCACTTCAATTCCCTCGGTAATTATCATACCTACTTCTGCTTTTGCTCGTCTAGAATAATAAGAGACAACTTTTTCTGTTGGGATACCTCCAGGTGATTGATTTCTTGTCATTGGAGCCATTAAAACTCTATTTCTAAGAGTTAAATTTTTCAGCTTATATTCATCAAAAAGCATAAATAGTTTTTATTCTTTAAATTGAGATTCTCTCCAAGGAAAATCATTTGGTAAATCTGAAGATATTTTATTTTTAAAATTAGCACTTCTTTTTTCTAAAAAAGACATTACTCCTTCTTTAGCATCATCAGATGCTCCCCTAGAATTGATTAGCTTGCTCTCAATGATATGGGCATTTTCAGGATTATCTTCAGCTGACAATGACCACAACATATGTCTTGTCATTGCAACTGATATTGGAGCAGTTGAATCGCAGAGCATATTTGAAATTTCAATTGCTTTAATCATTAAATCATCATCGTCAACCAAATAATTAACTAAGCCAATTCTTTGTGCTTCAGTAGAATTAATAATTTTTCCTGAATAACATAATTCTAAGGCCATTGGTATTCCAATAATTTTTGGTAAAAACCAACTTGCACAACCATCTGGAACAATGCCACGCTTTGCAAAAACAAAACCAAATCTAGAATTTTTTGAAGCAATCCTTATATCTGCTGGTAATTGCATCGTTGCGCCGATACCAACAGCATCTCCATTACATGCAGCAATAACTGGTTTTAATGAATTATAAATTTTCAAATTAAGAATTCCGCCAGCATCTCTCATAAATTCTGAATCATATTTTTCATTTGTATCAAAACTCTTATCAAAGGTCTTTTCTCCAAATGATAGATCTGCCCCAGCGCAAAAAGCTCTTCCGGATCCTGTTATAACAAGTGATTTAATATTATCGTTTGTATTTGCATAATCAATTGCATCAAGCATGTCATCCAACATTTGCATATTAAATGCATTTAGTTTTTCAGGTCTATTTAACTTAAGTATTAATACTGAATCGATTTCTTCAAGCAAAATCGTTGCATATTCTTTTAACAAAACTTATTTTTAAAAAGGGATGTCATCATCGGTTAATCCTGGTCCGCTGTCGTCTTCTGGAAACGGGGTATCTGATGAATTGCTTACTTCTTCTGATGAGTCAGAAGAATTTCTAGAACCTAACATTGTTAATTGGTTTCCAAGAACCTCAGTTGTCCAACGATCTTTACCTTCTTTGTCCTGCCACTTTCTAGTTTGAATCTTTCCTTCAATATAAACACTAGAGCCTTTATCTAAATATTTTTCAGCTATCTCTGCTAGATTCCCAAAAAATACTACTCTATGCCATTCAGTCTTATCCCTATTTTCGCCACTTTCTTTATCCTTCCATGACTCAGTTGTGGCTATTGAAAGATTTGCTACTGCTGTTTGGGTAGCTGTATATCTCATCTCTGGTTTTTGTCCAAGATTACCAACTAAAATTACTTTATTTACTCCTCTGCTCATAATTACCTCTTATAATATGTAGAAGTTTAACCTAATTTAATTTTTTCATCACGAATTTTTATTTCATATGGACAGTATTTTTATAAAAGGCGCAAGAACACATAATCTAAAAAATGTAGATCTAGAAATTCCAAGAGATAAAATAATTGTTATTACCGGCTTATCTGGATCAGGTAAATCATCTCTTGCTTTCGATACCTTATATGCTGAAGGTCAAAGAAGATATGTTGAATCTTTGTCTACCTACGCGAGAAGATTTTTATCAATGATGGAAAAACCAGATGTAGATCAAATTGAAGGTCTATCTCCAGCTATCTCAATAGAGCAAAAAGCAACATCACATAATCCAAGATCAACAGTTGGAACAGTTACAGAAATATATGATTATTTAAGATTGTTGTATTCAAGAATAGGTTCGCCAAAATGTCCAGATCATAATGAAGAATTAAGAGCTAAAACTGTATCTGAAATATGTGATGAGATTTTAAAACTAAAGGTGAATTCAAAGATTATGATTATGTCACCAGTTGTAAGGGATAAAAAAGGAGAACATTTAGGAATATATGAAGAATTACGAAAAAGCGGTTACGTTAGAGTAAAAGTTGATGGGATTGTATATCCAATAGAAGAATTTCCAGATTTAGAAAAGAATAAGAAACATAATATTTCAGCTGTAATTGATAGACTTGTAATTAAACCAGGTGATGATATTCGATCAAGAATATCTGAATCTGTTGAGACATCACTCATGCTGTCTGATGGATTGGTTGAGATTGAGAATATTGAATCAAAATGTTTGTATTTATTTTCTTCAAGTTTTTCTTGTTCACAATGTGGATATTCAATACCTGAATTAGAACCAAGAATGTTCTCTTTCAATAACCCTCATGGAGCTTGTTCTAGATGTGATGGATTGGGAGTTATCCAATTTTTTAATGAAAAACAGTTAATACAAGATGATGATGTTTCAATTGCCAATGGTGCAATTAAAGGTTGGACTAGAAGAAATAGATTTTATTACTATCAATTAAGATGTCTCAGTAACCATTTTGATTTTACTTTAACAACAAAATGGAAGGACTATCCTCAAAAAATTAAAGACATTATCTTATGGGGTTCAAAAGAAAAAATTGATTTTTCTCATAGATTTAGAAGTGGAAGTAGAATAATAAGAAAACATCGATTTGAAGGAGTAATCCCATCTACTGAAAGGAGATTTAAAGAAACAGACTCAGAATATATTAGAAATGAGCTTGCAAAATTAATGTCTGAAAGCACTTGTGATGAGTGTGATGGGTCAAGGCTTAATACTTATGCAAGAAATGTTTTTATCAAAGAAACTCAAATTCATAATATAACGTCAATGAAAATTAGTGATTCGCTTAAATTTATAGAAGGAATGAAACTTAAAGGCTCTAAAGAAAAAATCGCTGAAAAAATATTGAAAGAAATTAAAGACAGGCTTAGCTTTCTGGAAGATGTTGGTTTAAATTACCTTACCCTTGATAGAAGTGCTGAAACTTTATCAGGTGGAGAGGCACAAAGAATTAGGTTGGCTAGTCAAATTGGTTCAGGATTAGTTGGTGTTACTTATGTTCTTGATGAGCCCTCTATAGGTCTTCATCAAAGAGATAATGCAAAATTGATTAAAACTCTTAATAATTTAAAAAATCTTGGGAATACCGTAATTGTTGTTGAGCATGATGAAGAAGCAATAAGATCTGCAGATCATATTATTGATATTGGTCCTGGCGCAGGGAAACATGGAGGAGAAATATGTGCTCAAGGTAATATAGATGCAATTTTACAAAATAAAAATTCAATAACTGCTAAATACTTATCAGGTAAAAAACAAATCAAAATACCACAAAAAAGAACAAAATTTAAAGATGAAATGATAAGGATTATTGATGCTTATGAAAATAACTTAAAGAAGATATCTGTAGACATACCTGTTGGTCTTTTTACATGTATCACAGGAGTTTCAGGCTCAGGCAAGTCAACACTAATTAATCAAACTCTTTTACCTATAAGCTCTTTTATTCTGAATAAATCAAAACTCTCAAAAGAAATCAAATGCGATAAAATTGATGGCTTAGATCATCTTGATAAAGTTATTAGTATTGATCAATCGCCCATTGGAAGAACTCCTAGATCAAATCCTGCAACATATACGGGACTTTTTTCATATATAAGAGATCTTCTATCTCAAACTGTTGAGGCTCGATCCAGAGGTTATAAACCTGGAAGGTTTAGCTTTAATGTTAAAGGTGGAAGATGTGAGGCATGTCAAGGTGATGGAATGATTAAAGTTGAAATGCATTTTCTTGCAGATGTTTATGTGAAATGTGATGTTTGTAATGGCAAAAGGTACAATGAACAAACTTTAGAAATTAAATTTAAAGATAAAAACATAAGTGATATTCTAGATATGACTGTTGAAGATGCTTTAGATTTTTTTGAGGCGCACCCTTCAATCAAAAAGAAATTAAATACATTAAATGACGTTGGGCTTGGATATATTACGCTTGGTCAGTCAGCTTTGACATTGTCAGGCGGCGAAGCCCAAAGAATAAAGTTAGCTAAAGAGTTATCAAAAAGAAGCACAGGTAAAACATTATTTATACTAGATGAACCTACAACAGGATTGCACTTTGCAGACATTGAATTACTCCTAAATGTTTTAGATAGATTAAAAAAACAAGGTAACACAGTTGTTGTTATTGAACATAATCTTGATGTAATAAAAACAGCAGATTGGATAATAGATTTAGGTCCAGAAGGAGGTTCTGATGGAGGCACGATTGTGGCTGAAGGAACTCCAGAGGATGTTGTTAAAAACAAAGACTCGTATACGGGACAGTTCTTGAAACAATTAATAGGCTAAGCTGCGGATTCTTCTTCTTTTAATTCAGGCTTGGGAGAATCTTCTGATCCTTCAAGGACTCTATCAACTAATTCTATGTAAGCCATATCGGCCTTATCACCAGGCCTAAATCCAGCTTTAATAATTCTTGTATAACCACCATTTCTATCTTTAGCATTCACAGAAACATCAGTAAAAAGTTTTGCAACTGCAGAATCAGATCTTAATTTACTAAATACACGTCTTCGGTTAGCCACTGTATCAGTCTTTCCTATTGTAATTAGTGGTTCAATAAATCTTCTTAATTCTTTTGCTTTTGGTAGAGTTGTTTTTATAATATTATTCTCTATTAAAGCTATGGCTAAATTTTTAAATAGCGCTTTTCTATGAGAGGAATTTCTATTAAGTTTTCTACCTGATTTCTTATGTCTCATTTTTTATCCTACTGGAGGCCAGTTTTCTACATTCATACCTAATGAAAGGTTCTTAGACGCTAAAACATCTTTTATTTCATTTAATGATTTTTTTCCTAGATTAGGAGTCTTGAGCAAATCAAACTCAGATCTGTGTATTAAATCTCCAATAAGGAATATACTTTCAGCCTTTAGACAATTTGTTGATCTCACTGTAAGTTCTAACTCTTCAATAGATCTAAGTAGGATTGGATCAAAATCGTTTTGATCTTTTTTAGCCTCTTGTTCAGCTATAGCATCTAAGTCTACAAAAGCACCTAATTGCTGTTGAAGAATTGTTGCGCTGTGCTCAATGGCCATTTTTGGATCGAGAGTGCCATCAGTTTCTAATTCAACAACAAGTTTATCTAAATCAGTTCTCTTTCCAGATCTTGCATTATCCACAGTATAAGAAACTCTTCTAACAGGACTAAAAGAAGCATCTACTTTGAGAGCGCCTACTACCCTGTCATCATCTTCTCTTAAATCAGCAGGCTCATAGCCTCTTCCTGTTTTTACAGTTAGTGTCATTTTTAGATTAACTTTGTCTACAATTGTGGCAATGTGAAAGTCTTGATTCACTAACTCAACATTGCCAGGAACATCAAAAGATGAGGCTAGCACATCACAAGGTCCAGTAACGTCAAGTGTAATCTCTGCAGTATCACCCTCTATTAGATTAATAGGCATATCCTTTATGTTAAGTAATATATTAATTACATCTTCCCTTATCCCTTCAATAGTACTGTATTCATGAGAAATTCCATCAATTGAAACATCTGTCACTGCTGCACCTGGCATAGAAGAAAGCAATATTCTTCTTAAAGCATTGCCCAGAGTATGTCCAAAACCTCTCTCTAAAGGCTCAAGGGTAATTTTTGATAAAGTTGGTGATACGTCATCAACCTGTATTTCAGTTGGTACTAATAAGTCTATTACTGATGTTTGCATAATTTTCTCCGCCTTTTTTAAATTATTTTGAGTAAAGCTCAACTATGAGATTTTCATTAATTTCTGTACTCAAGTCTGTTCTATCTGGAACGGATTTAAATACCCCTTTAAAATTTTTAGTATCAACCTCAATCCAATCACATTCTTCTCTAGTCTCAGCTATCTTTAAAGCTGATGCTATTCTTAAATGACCTTTTTTTGAGTCTCTTACCTCTATTTCATCACCAACCTGAACTTGAAATGAAGGAATGTTAACTACTTTACCATTAACCATAAAGGCCTTATGTGAAACCATTTGTCTCGCTTCTGCCCTAGTAGAACCGAAACCCATTCTATAAACGACGTTATCTAATCTTTTTTCAAGTAATGTAAGTAAATTCTCGCCCGTATTTCCTTTTGAGGAAGCAGCCTTTTTATAATAATTTCTAAATTGTTTTTCTAAAACTCCATAAATTCTTCTCACTTTTTGTTTTTCTCTGAGCTGTAAACCATAATCTGAAAGCCTTCCTCGCCTTGCACCATGATCACCTGGCACAGTATCCATATTGCATTTAGATTCAATTGCTCTTACTCCACTTTTTAAAAGTAAATCAGTTCCTTCTCTTCTTGATAGTCTTAGTGATGGTCCTCTGTATCTAGCCATATAATTCTCCGTTATACTCTTCTTTTCTTAGATGGTCTGCACCCATTATGAGGAAGCGGTGTTACGTCTGTAATACTTTTTATCTTAAGACCACATGAATTTAATGATCTTATAGCTGACTCTCTTCCCCCTCCAGGGCCTTTGACTTTTACATCTAAATTAATCATGCCAAATTCTTTAGCTGCATTCCCAGCCTTATCTGCTGCTATTTGAGCAGCAAAAGGAGTACTCTTTCTAGATCCCTTAAAACCAGAACCTCCAGAGGTTGCCCAACATATTGTATTTCCTTGCTTATCCGTGATGGTAACAATAGTATTATTGAAGGATGAGTGAATGTGTGCCACTCCATCAGTAACAATTTTTTTATTTTTCTTTCCTTTTGTTGCCATTATTATCCTCTCATTGGCTTTTTAGGGCCCTTTCTTGTTCTTGCATTATTTTTAGTATTTTGACCTCTTGTTGGTAATTTTCTTCTATGTCTTATTCCTCTATAGCTTGCTAAATCCATTAAACGTTTAATATTTGTACTTATGTTTCTTCTTAGATCTCCTTCAACAACATGTTCTGATACTGCATTTCTAATGGCTTCAATTTCTTCTTCACTAAGGTCTGAAATTTTTCTTGTGAAATCTATCTTCAATGCCTTGCATATATTTTGTGCTGTTTTTCTACCAATACCAAAAATATGAGTAAGCGAGATCTCAACATGTTTGTTCTCTGGTATGTTTACTCCTGCAATTCTAGCCATAATTTAACCTTGCCTTTGTTTATGTTTTGGGTCAGTTTTACAAATTACAAATAAGACCCCATTTCTTCTTACAATTTTGCAATTTCTACATATTTTTTTAACTGATGCTTTAACTTTCATATTATCTTTTATAATTTTTTAAATTAGCTTTTTTCATTAACGAAGCATATTGAGATGACATCATATGAGACTGAACTTGAGACATAAAATCCATCAAAACTACCACTATAATCAAAACCGATGTTCCTCCAACTGCGATTGAAGGAGAAACTCCAGCAAAATTTATAAGTGCCAACGGAAGCAAACAAATTAACGTTAGATATATTGCTCCAAAAACAGTTAATCTTGCTAAAACTGAATCGACATAATTTGCTGTTTGCTCTCCTGGTCTAATGCCTGCAATGTATGCGCCCGATCTTTTGAGATTGTCAGAAACATCTTTTGTATTAAACGTTAAAGCTAGCCAGATAAAGCAGAAACTAATTATTAACCCTGCAAAAACTATAATATATAAAGGTTGTCCTGGTTCCAGTGCTAATGAGAAACTTGCAAGAAAACCTGAGGAATCATTTTCTCCAAACCATGCTGATATAGAAGAAGGAAATAAAAGAAAAGTACTTGCAAAAATTGCGGGAATAACTCCAGCCATATTCACTTTAAAAGGTAGATGGCTTGTTTGGGCCTGCATAAGCCTTCTTCCTTGTTGTCTTTGAGCATAATTAACAGTGATTCTTCTTTGACCTCGTTCCACATATACAACTACTGCAATAATTGCCATTGAAAGTAATCCAATCCCAAGTAAAACAAGGACGCTCAATTCTCCTTTGCTTGATAATGTTAACGCTTGCCCTATGGCACCAGGAATTCCAGTAAGTATGCTTGTAGCAATGATAATAGAGATACCATTACCAATTCCTCTTTCAGAAACCTGTTCTCCCAACCACATCAAAAACATTGTTCCTGCAACAATTGAAAATACAGCAGGTACAAAAAATAAAGCGCCTGAAACAGTAGTAAATTCTTCTTGAGCTGATAATGTTGCTGCCAACGCAGATGCTTGGATGAATGCTAATAATGCTGTTCCATATCTTGTATATTGTGTAATTTTGTTTCTTCCAGCTTGGCCATCTTTTTTTAGTTCTTGAAGGTATGGAATAGAATTAGAAAAAAGCTGCATAATGATTGCAGCAGAAATATATGGAACAACATTCAAAGCAAAGATACTCATTCTTTCCAAAGCACCACCAGAAAATAAATTAAACATTTCAAGTATTGTTCTATTTTCAGTCTGATCTTCAAAAAATACTGCAATTTGGTCAGGATTAATTCCGGGTATAGGAATATGAGTACCAATTCTATATACAAGAATGGCAAAGAGAACGAAACGTAACCGCTTCCAAAGATCGCTCATGTTTCCTGGATTACTCATTAGCTTTTATCACCTTTATCAATTTCATCAGTTTTTTTTGGTTCTTTCTTTTGAATTACATCAACTACTTTTCCACCAGCCTTTTCGATTAATTCTTTTGCACCCTTAGTAACTGATATACCTTCTACAGTTATTTTTGAATCAAGTCCTGTATTACCAAATATTTTTACTTTTTTAACAGATTTACTAATTAATTTATTCTCTTTCAAGGTTTCAAGGTTAACTAGATCGATTCCATTTAAATTTTTAATATTAACCTCTTTAGAGTGATTATTAACTCTTGATGAAAAGCCAAATTTTGGCAATCTCATTTGTAATGGCATTTGACCACCCTCAAAACCGAGTCTTATATTACCACCTGATCTAGATTTCTGACCCTTGTGACCCCTTCCTGAGGTCTTTCCATAACCAGAGCCCATTCCTCTTCCAACTCTCTTTCTTTTCTTTACAGAGCCTATATCTGATATTGAGTTGAGATTCATTATATTTTTTAATTCTTCGCTCATTTTAACTATCCACCATCTCTAGCATGTCTGAGATTTTATTAATCATTCCTCTGTTACTTGGTGTGTCTTCAACCTCTACTATCTGATTAACTTTTTTAAATCCAAGGCCCTTGATGCATAACTTATGATTCTGCATTCTTCCAATACCGCTTTTGACAAGCTTTATTTTTATAACTTGATTCTTGCTCATGATATTTCTTCTACCTTTTTGCCTCTTCTTAGTGCAACGGTTTCTGGTGATTCCATAGCACTTAATGCATTAATCGTTGCTCTAACAACATTGACTGGGTTGGTAGACCCATAACATTTAGCAAGAACATTTTGAACACCTGCAAGTTCTAAAACAGCTCTCATTGCTCCGCCTGCAATAATACCAGTACCTTCAGAGGCTGGTTGCATATATACATTAGCTGAACCATGCTTGGCTTTAATTGGATACCAAAGTGTTGTATTGTTAAGATCTACTTCAACCATACTTCTTCTTGCATTTTCCATAGCTTTTTGAATAGCAATAGGAACTTCTTTTGCCTTACCTCTTCCAAAACCAACTCTGCCATTTCCATCGCCAACTACTGTTAAAGCTGTAAAACCAAAAATTCTTCCACCCTTTACTACTTTAGCAACCCTATTTACTTGAACTAACTTTTCCTCAAGTGCATCTACTTGCTGATTATTCATTGCATTATTATCTTTCATTTAGTTAAAACTCCAGTCCTGCTTCTCTTGCTGAATCAGCCAAAGCTTTAATTCGGCCATGATATTTATAACCAGATCTATCAAAAACAACTTTCTTGATGCCACTTTCAAGCGCTCTTTCAGCAACTTTTTTACCAATTTTTGTAACCCCATCTAAATTGTTGGATTTAATCTTTAAATCTTTTTCGGTGGTAGATGCCGAAACAATAACTTTAGAACCGAGGCTATCAAAAATTTGAGCATAAAAATGTTTAGAAGATCTATAAACTGTCAACCTTGGAGACTCTTGGTTTCTAATATTAGATCTAGTTTTCTTTGCCCGTCTTAATCTTGATAAATTTTTAATACTCATTATGCACCTGCCCCAGCTGCTTTCTTGGCTTCTTTTCTTTTAACTTGCTCATCTGAATATCTTACGCCTTTACCTTTATATGGCTCAGGCGGTCTAAAAGCTCTAATCTCTGCTGCAGCCTGACCTAAAATTTGTTTATTGTAGCTCTTTAAAACAACTTCTGTCTGTGATGGAGTTTCGACTTCAACCTCATCAGGCAATTGATATTTAATTGGGTGTGAAAAGCCTAAAGTTAATTCTAATAACTTGCCTGAGGCTTTTGCTCTATAACCAACACCAATTAACTCTAATTTTTTTTCAAAACCTTCAGTAACTCCAATAACCATATTATTAACAATAGATCTAGTTGTACCAGCTAAAGCAATAGATTGTTGATTTTCTTCATCATAGTTAACAGTTATGACGTTCTCATTTATCTCAAGAGATACTAGAGAATGCATATTAAATTCTAATTCTCCCTTTGTGCCTTTAACTTTCACAATATTATTATCGACAGTTACGGAAGCCGTATCAGGAATAGTAATAGGATTTTTTGCTACTCTAGACATTAAAATACCTCACACAAAATTTCACCACCAACATTTTTAGCTTTAGCATCCTTATCTGTCATTAAGCCTTGATTTGTGGAAATAATATATGCACCCAGACCGCCCTTAACTGAATCAAAATCAGATGCGCTAGAGTATTTTCTTAAACTTGGCTTGCTTATTCTTTTTAGCTCTTTAATAACAGGCAATTCATTATGATACTTAAGTTCAACTTCAATCATCGGCTTGTTATCCATAGATGTTTTCTTGCATGATTTAAGATAACCCTCATTAATTAAAACATTGACTAAATCATGTTTTAATTTTGAATATGGAACAAGAACATTATTTTTACTGCGCATCAATCCGTTTCTAATTCTTGTTAAACAGTCTGCTATTGGATCTTGAAAACTCATAATATTACCAACTTGATTTAACTAAACCAGGTATATCTCCTCTCATTGCAGCCTCTCTCAATTTAATTCGGCTTAAACCAAACTTTCTATAAACCGCATGAGGTCTTCCTGTTACCTGACATCTTCTAACTACTCTTGAGGGGCTAGCATTTCTTGGAAGTTTTTGAAACTTAATTCGCGCCTCATACCTTTCTTCACTCGATAGATTTTGATCATTCATAATATTTTTAAGGGCAGCTCTTTTAGCAGCATACTTTGCAACAGTTTTAATTCTTTTGACTTCTCTTGCTATCATTGATTTCTTTGCCATAGTCTTACCTTTCTTTAAATGGAAAATTAAAAGCCCTTAAAAGAGCTTTTGCATGATCTTGAGATGATGCTGTTGTATTTATGCACACATCCATACCTCTAATGTTGTCAATATTGTCATAATTAATTTCAGGAAAAATTATTTGTTCTTTTATGCCAAAATTATAGTTACCCTGCTGATCGAAGGATTTTGGATTTAAACCTCTAAAATCTCTCTCCCTTGGAATTGCAATTATTATTAACCTCTCAATAAAGTCATACATTTTGTTTCCTCTAAGAGTAACTTTGCAACCCAAAGGCCAGCCTTCTCTAATTTTAAAACTTGCAACAGATTGCCTTGCTTTGGTAACAACTGGTTTTTGACCAGCTATAACTGTTAAATTTTGCAATGCTGATTCAAGGTGCTTCTTATCATTTGCAGCCTCGCCAACACCCATATTAATTACAATCTTAGTTATTTTTGGAACAGCCATAATATTTTCTATACCTAACTCTTCTTTTAAGGCAGGGCGAAGTTCTTTATTGTATTTTTCTCTTAAATTAGCCATTATTTAATCTCAGCTCCATCTGACTTATATAATCTAATTTTTTTTCCATCTTTATTGGTTGAATATGAAATCTTATCTTTAGACTTCTTTTTTGGATTCCATATTGCTAAATTCGATAATTCAATTGCAGCTTCCTGCTCAACAACACCGCCGGTAATGCCCATTTCTGGGTTTGGTTTAGTATGCTTCTTTACCATATTTATTCCAGTAACAATTCCTTTATTCTTATGTTTTTGTATTTCTCTTAATGTGCCCTTTTTCCCAATATCCTTTCCTGCAATAACAATAACCTCATCGCCTGATCTAAGTTTTGTTGAGATTGGTAGATTTTTCATCTTATATAACCTCGGGTGCAAGTGATAATATCTTCATATGTTTACCATCTCTTAATTCTCTAGTAACTGGTCCAAAAACCCTCGTACCAATTGGAGCTTTCTGTGCATTTATGAGAACAGCTGCATTTTCATCGAATTTAATTAAAGAACCATCTCTTCTTCTAACTCCTTTTTTTGTTCTGACAATAAGAGCGTCAACAACCTGACCTTTTTTTACTTTACCTGTAGGAATTGCCTCACGGATAGCAACTTTAATAACATCACCAATGTTCGCATATCTTCTTTTTGATCCACCAAGAACCTTAATACACATAACACTCCTAGCTCCACTATTATCAGCTATCTTTAATAGGGATTGCATTTGTATCATTATTCTTTCTCCATATTTTTTTCAGAAGATTTATTTGATGAATCAGATACTAAAGTCCAAGTCTTAGTTTTTGATAAAGGTCTGCACTCTTTTACAGAAACGACATCTCCAATAGATGCGGTATTATTTTCATCATGAGCATGCACCTTAGTTGCTCGTTTAATAACTTTTCCATATAAAGGATGTTTAACCTTTCTTTCTATTTTTACAGTCACAGTCTTATCAGCCTTATTACTAGTTACAATGCCTGTTAGAATCCTTGGGTTGGTTGTATCCATTACTCTTTATCCTTTAAATTAACTTCATTGATGATTGTTTTTATCATTGCTATTTTTTTTCTAATCTTTCTTAATTCACTAGTCTCATTTAATTGACCAGTTTTATGTTTAATTCGAAGCCCAAATTGAGACTCCCTAGCAGACAAAAGTTCAGCATTTAACTGTTCTAGGTTTTTCTTCCTCAAATCTACTAATTCTTTATTCATTAAAGATCCTTTTTAATAAAATGTGTTTTTATAGGTAGCTTTGCAGATGCTAATCTAAATGCTTCTCTAGCAAGTTCTTCATCTACCCCAGCCATCTCAAACATTACTTTTCCTGGCTGAACTAACGCCACCCAGTATTCAACATTACCTTTACCCTTACCCATTCTTACTTCTAATGGTTTCTTAGTAATAGGCTTATCAGGAAAGATTCTAATCCAGATATTTCCACCTCTTTTAATATATCTAGTCATGGCTCTTCTAGCTGCTTCAATTTGCCTTGCGGTAATTCTGCCTCTATCAGATGCAACAAGACCAAATCTACCAAAAGCAATGGTATTGCCATTCTGTGCTAGACCTCTATTACGGCCTTTATGCATCTTCCTAAATTTTGTTTGCTTAGGTTGTAACATCTTTCTTAATTAGCTCCATTGTTTTTGTAAGGATCTTCGGTTATTTCACCTCTGTATACCCATACTTTTACGCCTATAATCCCATAAGTAGTTAAAGCTTCAGCAGTTCCATAATCAATGTCTGCTCTTAGTGTGTGTAATGGCACCCTACCTTCTCTATACCACTCTGTTCTTGCAATTTCAGCACCATTTAACCTTCCAGAGACTTCAATCCTAACCCCTTTAGCACTCTGTCTTAATGCGCTTTGAACTGTTCTTTTCATGGCACGTCTGAACATAACTCTTTTTTCAAGTTGTTGTGCAACACCCTCAGCAAGGATAGTTGCATCTAAATCGGGTTTTTTTACTTCCTTTATATTAATTTGCGAGGGTCCTTTAACAATTTTTTCAACAGCCTTCTTTAAATTTTCGATTTCTTCACCGCGTTTTCCAATAATTATGCCTGGTCTTGCGGTGTGAATATTAACAATAAATGTATCGGCTGTTCTTTCTAGCTCAATTTTGCTTATAGAAGAATTTTTAAGTTTCGTACCTAAATGATTTCTAACTTTGAGATCTTCAATTAGATTTTTAGAGAAATCTTTTCCTTTAGCATACCAGTTTGCATTTTGTTTCTTGGAAACACCTAATCTAAAGCCATTTGGGTTAACTTTTTGTCCCATTATTTGTCTCCCTCTATCAAAATTATTTCAATATGACATGTTGGTTTTATAATTCTATCTGCTCTTCCTCTTGCTCTTGGTTTCATTCTTTTTAGTCTCATACCTTGATTAACAATAATAGACTTAACAGATAGCTTATCTATATCTGAATTATTATTATTCTCAGCATTTGCAATTGCAGACTCCAACAATTTTTTAATAACTGCTGAACCTTTTTGCTTATTAAAAGTTAAAAAGTCCATTGCTTCATCAATCTTTTTACCTCTAATTTGATCTGCTACTAAGGCAGCTTTTTGAGGTGACAATCTTGTACCTTTTAAATATGCTCTTGTTTCCATGATTAAGCCTTCCTATCCCCTGAGTGCATTTTAAAAGTTCTAGTTATAGCAAATTCACCAAGCTTATGACCAACCATGTCTTCATTAATAAAAATCGGTACATGTTGTCTTCCATTGTGAACAGATATTGTTAATCCCACCATAGATGGAATAATCATTGATCTTCTTGACCATGTTTTGATAGGTTTTTTATCATTATTTGCATTTGCTTCATCAACTTTCTTTGATAATGATAAATCTACAAAAGGTCCTTTTTTTAATGATCTAGGCATATTATTTTTTACCTCTTCTTCTGACAATCAAATCATCAGTCCTTTGATTTTTTCTTGTTTTATAGCCCTTAGTAGGAACTCCCCAAGGAGTAGATGGATGCCTTCCACCAGAGGTTCTGCCTTCTCCACCTCCATGAGGATGGTCGACTGGATTCATAGCAACCCCCCTTACGGTTGGTCTTACTCCTCTCCAACGTTTTGCACCAGCTTTTCCTAAAGATTTTAAATTATTTTCTTGATTAGACACCGTGCCAAGTGTTGCTCTGCACTCCCATAACACCTTCCTAGTCTCACCAGATTGAAGTCTAAGAGTTGCATATATACCTTCTTTTGCAACTAATCTAGCTGATGTTCCTGCGCTTCTGGCTATTTGAGCGCCTTTCATTGGTTTTAACTCTACACAATGAACATTCGTACCCAATGGAATGTCTTTCAACTTCATTGAATTCCCAACCTTAATTTCACAATTATCAGCAGAAATGACTTCATCTCCAGCTTTTAATTTTGAGGGAGCAATAATATATCTTCTTTCCCCATCAAGATATTTTAATAAAGCAATATGGGCTGATCTATTTGGATCATACTCAATTCTTTCCACAGTAGCAGGTATATCAAACTTATTTCTTTTAAAATCAATAATTCTGTAGTGTTGTTTATGGCCTCCGCCTTGATGCCTTACGGTTATTCTGCCATTGTTATTTCTTCCACCATTTCTAGACTTAGACTCAATAAGTGATTTATGAGGTTTACCTTTATATAAATCAGACTTAACCGAAATTAAACCTCTTCTGCCTGGAGATGTTGGTTTAGATTTTATAATAGCCATTAGTTAATACCCTCAAACTGGATTTCAGAATCATCACTAATTGATACAAAAGCTTTTTTATAATTTGATTTCTTATAGATTCCAAACCTATTCCTTTTTGTTTTACCTTTAACTACAGATGTAGTTACTTTAAGAACTTCTACTTTAAATAATTCTTCAACAGCTTTTTTTATTTCTCTTTTATTAGCTGATAAATCTACTTTAAATACAACTTGCTTAAGATTTTCACCAAGACTTGCTGTCTGCTCGGTAATTATTGGAGCCTTAATCAAGGTATATAGCTTCTCGTTACCCATTTATCCAATCCTCAATTTGCTTCAATGCTTCACTAGTTGCTGCAACTTTTTGTGGCTTTAAAAGATTAATAGGGTTTATTTCTCTAACAGTTATAACTTCAACATTTGGAATATTTCTTGCTGAGAGGTATAAGTTAATATCTAGTTCTTCTGTGATTATTAAAACTTTACTAAGAGAGAATTCCTTTAAAAAGCTAGCTATTTCTTTTGTTTTTGGTTTTTCAAGTACAGGTTTCTCAATTGCAACAAGCCTATTTTGACGAACAAGTTCAGAAAAAATAGATTTTATAGCAGCTCTATACATTTTTTTATTAATTTTCTTACTAAAATCTCTAGGTCTTGAAGCAAAAGTTACTCCACCGCCTCTCCATAAAGGACTTCGAATAGTTCCAGCTCTTGCTCTTCCAGTGCCTTTTTGTCTATAAGGTTTTTTACCGCCACCTCTAACTTCTGATCTATTCTTTTGTTTTGCGCCACCTTGCCTTGACGAAGCCATAAAACTTACAACAGCTTGATGGATTAACGACTCATTAAATTCCTTGCTAAAAACATCACTAGATATTGAAATATCTTTATTTTTTGTATTTGATAAGAGTTCTATTTTCATGATTTCTTAATTGAAGGTTTTATTTTTACTTCAGAACCATTAAAGCCAGGAATTGCTCCTTTAATGTATATCACATTATTTTCTATATCCATATCAACAATCTTTAGACCTTGAATAGTCTTTTGTTGATTGCCCATGTGGCCTGACATTTTTTTACCTTTCCAAACTCTACCAGGTGTTTGGCATTGTCCTATAGATCCATGAGCTCTGTGAGCAAGAGAGTTACCATGTGTAGCATCTTGCATTGCAAAATTGTGTCTTTTTATAACACCAGCATAGCCTTTACCTTTTGATATACCGGTGACATCTACGTGTTGCCCTACTTCAAATATGTCAGCAGTTAGGTGTTCTCCAATTTCATGTGTCACCTGATTATCATCTAATTTAAATTCAGCAAGAGAACCAGGATTAATGTCTATTTTCTTAAAAAATTCTTTTTGTGCTTTTTTGAGATTGTTATGTTTCTTTGTTTTTGAGACTACGAGGGCATTATAACCATTCTTGTCACTGGTCCTGATATCAGCTACGAAATTGCCACAAACTGAAACTGCAGTAACTGGAATAGACTCACCATCCTCAAGAAAAAGACGTGACATTCCTGATTTTTTACCTATTAAGCCTATGCTCAATTTTTTCTCCTTTTACGGGGCTATAAACCCTCTATGGCCGCATTCGCGTTAAAATTATTGTCCTAAGCTTATTTGAACATCTACCCCAGAGGATAAATCAAGTTTCATTAAAGCATCAACCGTCTTATCAGTCGGTTTGACAATGTCCATTAATCTTTTATATGTAACAATCTCATATTGATCTCTAGCATCCTTATCCTTATGCGGTGAGATTAATACGGTTGTTCTTTCTTTTTTTACTGGTAAAGGTATTGGTCCATTAATTACTGCACCAGTTTTTTTAACTGTTTCTACGATTAATTTTGCCGAAGCATCAATTAATCTATAATCAAAAGCTTTTAGCCTAATTCTGATTGATTGGTTCTCCATTTCCCTATTTTTTACCTATAAAAAAAATTTATTTTACATTCTACAAATCGCAAAATGTGGCGTATTCTAAGCTTCTTAGAGCAGAACTGTCAACTTTATTCAACAGTTTTATAAATATAATTTTTTATGAAGTTTTTAGCTCTTCAGCAATATTTTTAGGAACTTCACCGTATTTAGTAAATTCCATGGTAAAAGTAGCTCTTCCTTGAGTTTGCGATCTTAAATCGGTGGCATAACCAAACATTTCTGCAAGTGGAACTTCTGAAGACACCTCTTTGCCTGAAGTAATATCTTCCATTCCTAATATTATCCCCCTTCTTCTGTTTAAATCTCCAACAACATCTCCCATATGCTCTTCTGGAGTAACAACAACAACCTTCATAACTGGTTCTAAAAGTGCAGGCTTAGCCTTTGTTGCACCTTCTTTTAATGCCATTGAACCTGCAATCTTAAAAGCCATTTCATTTGAGTCTACATCATGAAAAGAACCATCATATAAGGTTGCTCTCAAAGCAAGTAGTGGATAGCCAGCAATCACACCATTTTGCATTTGTTCTTGAATACCCTTGTTTACAGCTGGGATATATTCTTTTGGAATAACTCCACCAACTATTTTATCAACAAATTCATACTCGTCATCTAAACCAAGAGGCTCTAATTTTAACCATACATGTCCGTACTGTCCTTTACCCCCACTTTGTCTTACAAATTTACCTTCAACTTCAACTTCTTCTTTAATAGTTTCTCTATAAGCAACTTGTGGCTTTCCTATGTTTGCTTCAACAGAGAACTCTCTTTTCATTCTATCAACAAGAACATCTAAATGAAGTTCACCCATTCCAGAAATAATTGTTTGGCCAGACTCTTCATCACTAGCAACTCTGAAAGATGGATCCTCTTGAGCTAATTTTCCAAGAGCAAGAGACATTTTTTCTTGATCCTGTTTGGATTTAGGTTCAACAGCTACAGATATTACAGGTTCAGGAAAATCCATTCTTTCAAGAACAATTGGTTTATTTGCATCAGATAAAGTATCACCAGTAGTAATATCCTTCAGGCCTATACATGCAGCTATATCACCAGCTCTTACTTCTTTAATCTCTTCTCGGTTATTAGAGTGCATTTGCACCATTCTTCCAACTCTTTCTTTTTTTGAACGGGTTGTGTTCATTACACTATCGCCAACGCTAAGAACTCCAGAATATACTCTAATAAATGTCAATGTTCCTACAAAAGGATCTGTTGCTATTTTAAATGCAAGTGCTGAGAAAGGTTCATCATCAGAGGAAGATCTTGAATCAGATTCCTCTTCCTCATCACTATTGTTTGGTATAACGCCTTCAATGGCTTTTACTTCGTCAGGTGCAGGAAGAAAATCTATCACAGCATCAAGAACAGCCTGAACTCCTTTATTCTTAAAAGCTGATCCGCATAATGCAAGAATAACTTCATTTGCTAATGATCTTATTCTAAGACCCTCTTTAATTTGATCAACGGATAGTTCGCCTGATTCAAGGTATGCCTCCATAAGCTCTTCATTAGCTTCTGCAGCAGCTTCAAGCATTTCTTCTCTTAATTTTGTACATTTATCCATTAACTCTTCTGGAATGTCCTTAGAATCAAACGTTAGACCTTGATCTTCTTCGTTCCAATATATAGCTCTCATGTTTATAAGGTCTACAACACCTTTAAAATCTTCTTCAGTGCCAATGTTGTATTGAATAGGGATTACATTTGCTTGAAGTCTATTCTTTATTTGATCTACAACCTTTTCAAAATTTGCTCCAGCTCTATCCATTTTGTTTACAAAAACAATTCTAGGGACTTCATAGCGATTAGCTTGACGCCATACAGTTTCAGATTGAGGCTCAACTCCAGATGTTCCACAAAAAACTACAACAGCTCCATCCAAAACTCTTAATGAACGTTCTACCTCAATAGTAAAATCAACGTGGCCAGGAGTATCAATAATATTAATTCTGTGTTGTGAAAATTGTTGCTCCATTCCACTCCAAAAACAGGTTGTAGCTGCAGAAGTAATTGTTATTCCTCTTTCTTGTTCTTGCTCCATCCAATCCATAACAGCTGCACCATCATGAACCTCACCTATTTTATGAGAAAGGCCTGTATAAAATAATACTCTTTCAGTTGTTGTTGTTTTACCAGCATCCACATGAGCACATATACCAACATTTCGATATTTATTTAATATAGTATCTCTTGACATAGTTATCTTTTATAAATTATTAAAATCTGAAATGAGAAAAAGCCTTGTTTGCTTCCGCCATTTTATGGACATCTTCTCTCTTTCTGAAAGCAGAACCTTTTTTTTGTGAGGCGTCTTGAAGTTCACCAGCCAATCTAAGGTCCATAGATTTTTCACTTCTCTTTCTAGCAGCCTCAACAATCCATCTCATTGCTAAAGCTTGTCTTCTAGAAGGTCTAATTTCAACTGGGACTTGATAATTTGCTCCGCCAACCCTTCTTGATTTAACTTCAACAACAGGACTAACTTCCTCCAAAGCTTTCATAAATATATCGAGTGGGTCTTCTTTAGAGACTTTAACAATTTGATCAAAAGCACCATAGACAATTTTTTCTGCAACAGACTTCTTACCATCTTTCATTAGATTATTCATAAATTTTGCTAATATCACGTCTTTATATTTAGGATCAGGTAATACTTTTCTTTTTTCAGGACTTCGTCTTCTTGGCATATTTATTTACCTTTTTTAGCGCCGTATTTAGATCTTCTTTGTTTTCTTCCAGCTACACCAGAAGTATCCAAAGTACCCCTTACAGTATGATATCTAACTCCGGGCAAATCTTTTACTCTACCGCCTCTTATTAATACCAATGAATGTTCTTGAAGATTATGGCCTTCACCACCAATATATGAAGTAACTTCATATCCACTGGTCAATCTAACCCTACAAACCTTTCTTAATGCAGAATTTGGCTTCTTTGGAGTGGTAGTATAGACACGAGTGCAGACACCTCTTCTTTGTGGACATGCATTTAATGCAGGTACATCAGTTTTCTTAACCTTAGGTTTTCTTGATTTTTTAATTAATTGATTAACTGTTGCCATATTAATTTTCTTTATAGGCGGCGATTTTATAGAGCAGATCGTTAATGGTCAACATTATTCTTCATCATTTTCTTGAAGCTCTTGTCTTAATGCTGCTTCTATATCGTCATCAGATAAAATTTGTTCATCAAATTCACCCATTTTTTTACTTCTTAACCGATCATGGAATTCCATCCCTGTTCCTGCAGGAATTAATCTTCCAACAACAACGTTTTCTTTAAGCCCTCTAAGATGGTCTTTTTTTCCAGTCACTGCAGCTTCTGTTAGAACTCTTGTTGTTTCTTGGAATGATGCAGCTGATATAAATGAATCTGTTGCTAATGATGCTTTTGTAATACCTAGTAAAACTCTTTCATACTCTGCTGGAGTTTTGCCTTCAGCTTCAGCTTTATTATTTTCATCTACAAGCTCAGCATAACTAACTTGGTCACCTTGAATAAATCTTGTGTCACCACCATCAAGAATTAGAGCCTTTCTTAGCATCTGCCTTAATATCGTTTCAATATGTTTATCATTTATAGAAACACCTTGAAGTCTGTAAACATCCTGAATTTCATTAACAATAAAATTCGTTAACTCAGGAATACCCTTTAATCTCAAAATATCATGCGGACTTAAAGGACCTTCAGAAATAATGTCTCCTTTGTTAACTCTCTCACCTTCAAAAACATTTAATGTTCTATGTTTAGGTATGAGCATTTCTCTATTATCAGATTTCTTGGAAGCTCCCTCAGGTGTAATGACTAGTCTGACTTTACCTTTAGTCTCCTTGCCGAAAGAAATAACACCGGACTCTTCAGCTAATACAGCGGCATCTTTTGGCTTTCTTGCTTCAAATAAATCAGCCACTCTGGGTAGACCACCAGTGATATCCTTTGTCTTAGACGCAACCAATGGCATTCTTGCTATAACCTCACCAGCAGTAATTTTTTGTCCGTTTACTAAATTAACAAGTCCTCCTGCAGGTAAAGGATAAACAGCAGGCTGTTTGAATTCACCTACTAAAACTGGTTTACCTTTAGAGTCAACAATCTCAATTGTTGGGGTCATGTCTCTTCCAGCTGATGTTCTATCAGCAACTTCAATTATTTCGATGCTTGATAATCCAGTTAGTGGATCTAATTGTTCTCTTACAGTAACTCCATCTTCTATATCAGAAAATTTAATTTTTCCAGAGGTCTCAGAAATTATAGGTCTAGTATATGGATCCCATGAAGCTATCTTAACTCCATCTTCTAAATCAGAAGCATTAGCTACTTCTAGTACGGCTCCATAAGGAACTTTATATTGTTCAACAATCTTTCCATTAATATCTGATATAGAGCACATAGCATTTCTTGATACAACAACTTCTAATTTATCTTTATTGGTTACAGTTTTTATATCTTCAGAAAAACTTACAGCCCCTGCACTCTTATTAAAGATGGCATTGTCTTCGGATGAGCTTGAGGCAGCACCACCGATATGAAATGTTCTCATTGTCAACTGAGTACCTGGCTCACCAATAGATTGCGCAGCTACAACACCAACTGCCTCTCCTCTGTGAACAAGATGGCCTCTTGCCAAATCTCTTCCGTAACACATAGAACATACTCCGACAGGAGCATTACATGTCATTGGAGATCTAATTTTAAGACTGGATAAATTAAGTTCGTCAATAACATCCAAGGCATCTTCATCTAGCATTGTATTTACAGGAAATAGTTCTTTTCCTTCTGCATCAAATATTGGTTCAGCAATTACTCTTCCCAGGATTCTGTCTGTTAAAGCTTGAATAATTTCACCCCCATCAATGATAGAAGTAACTACTATTGAATCCTCGGTACCACAATCATCAATATTTATGACTGAGTCCATTGATACATCACATAACCTTCTAGTCAAATAACCAGAATTAGCCGTTTTAAGAGCTGTATCAGCTAAGCCTTTTCTGGCGCCGTGAGTTGAAATGAAATATTGTAATACTGAAAGCCCTTCCCTAAAGTTTGCAGTTATTGGAGTTTCAATAATAGAACCATCAGGTTTTGACATTAATCCTCTCATTCCAGAAAGCTGTCTTATTTGTGCTGGTGATCCTCTAGCTCCAGAATCAGCATAAATATAAACAGAATTAAATGAAGATTGCTCTATATTCTCACCTTCAGGTGTTTTTGCACTCTCAGTACTTATTTTTTCCATCATAGCTTTAGCAACTTGTTCATTTGCTCTTGACCAGATATCAATTACTTTGTTATATCTTTCACCTCTTGTAACAAGACCAGAATCAAATTGTTTTTCTATAGCCTTAACTTCTCTTTCTGAAGAATCAATAATTTTTGCTTTCTCTTCTGGTATGACAAAATCATTTACCCCAATTGAAGATCCAGATCTTGTTGAAAAATCAAAGCCTAAGTACATCAACTGATCGGCAAAAATAACTGTTTTCTTTAATCCAGCTTTTCTATAAGAAATATCAATTAACTTGGATACAGACTTCTTATTTAAAACATCATTAATATTTTCAAATCCAACCTCAACTGGAGTTATTCTCCATATTAAAGTCCTTCCAACTGTTGAATCTTCTAATGTGGTTTCACCATCTGCATGTTCGATTCTAACTTTAATAGGAGAATGTATTTCTAAATTTTCTGTTTCATATGCTCTCAATACCTCATCAGCATTACTAAAGACTCTGCCACCACCTGAGGAATTAGCATTATCTCTGGTCATATAATATAGACCTAAAACAACATCTTGAGTTGGGTTTATAATTGGAGCACCATCTGCTGGCGATAATATATTATTTGTTGACATCATTAACGCTCTTGCCTCTAATTGCGCTTCAAGCGTTAGCGGGACATGAACTGCCATTTGATCTCCATCAAAATCAGCATTGAATGCAACGCAAACCAATGGATGAAGTTGTATTGCTTTACCTTCAATCAATTTTGGTTCAAATGCTTGAAGTCCAAGCCGATGAAGAGTTGGAGCTCTGTTAAGCAATACAGGATGCTCCCTGATTACTTCCTCTAAAACTTCCCAAACCTCAGGAGTTTCTCTTTCAACTAATTTTTTTGCAGCTTTAATTGTTGTTGCAAGCTCCCTGTTCTCAAGTTTTCCATAAACAAAAGGCTTAAAAAGCTCTAGAGCCATTTTTTTTGGGAGTCCACATTGATGTAATTTAAGGTTCGGACCGGCAACAATTACAGATCTTCCTGAATAATCAACACGTTTACCTAAAAGATTTTGTCTAAATCTACCTCCTTTTCCCTTAATCATGTCAGCTAATGATTTAAGTGGTCTTTTATTCGTGCCTGTAATAACCCTTCCTCTTCTACCATTATCTAATAGAGCATCAACAGATTCTTGGAGCATCCTTTTTTCATTTCTAACTATTATTTCAGGTGCATTAAGCTCTAATAATCTTTTTAATCTGTTATTCCTGTTTATAACTCTTCTATATAAATCGTTGAGATCAGAAGTAGCAAACCTCCCACCCTCAAGAGGCACTAAAGGTCTTAAGTCTGGTGGTAATACAGGCAAGACATTCATTACCATCCATTCAGGTTTGTTACCTGAGTCTTTAAAAGCTTCAAGCAACTTTAGTCTTTTTGATAATTTTTTAAGCTTAGTTTCTGAATTTGTTTCAGGAATTTCTTCTCTTATTACTCTTATTTCATCATCAATATCAAGCTCTTCTAATAGAACCTGAACAGCTTCAGCGCCCATTCCAGCTGTAAATTCATCTCCAAACTCTTCATATTTTTCTACCCATTCTTCTTCGGTTAATATTTCGCCCTTTTCTAGCTCAGTTAAGCCAGGATCGGTAACAATATAACTTTCAAAATAAAGGACCCTTTCTATTTCTCTTAAAGTAACATTTAGAAGCAAGCCTATTCTTGAAGGCAATGATTTTAAAAACCATATATGAGCAACTGGAGCAGCAAGATCAATATGTCCCATTCTTTCTCTTCTAACTTTTGCTAAAGTTACTTCAACACCACATTTTTCACAAACAACGCCTCGATGCTTCATTCTCTTGTATTTGCCACATATGCATTCGTAATCTTTTACAGGACCGAAAATTTTTGCACAAAATAAACCATCTCTTTCTGGTTTAAATGTTCTATAGTTAATAGTCTCAGGTTTTTTAACTTCTCCAAATGACCATGATTTAATAACCTGAGGAGATGCTAAACCTGCAGAGATTGTTGTGAAATCTTCTTGACCAGTCTTTAAAGAATTTAATAAATCTTTCAATTTTTTCTCCTAGTTATCTAAATCTAATTCTATGTTAATACCCAATGACTTAATCTCTTTACTAAGAACATTGAATGATTCTGGAACGTTTGCGTCCATTTCAAAGCTTCCATCGACAATATTTTTATACATCTTTGTTCTTCCAGAAACATCATCTGACTTTACAGTTAACATTTCTTGAAGTGTATAAGATGCACCATATGCCTCTAAGGCCCAAACTTCCATTTCACCAAACCTTTGACCACCAAACTGAGCTTTACCTCCTAATGGCTGTTGAGTAACTAAGCTATATGATCCAGTAGATCTTGCATGCATCTTGTCATCTACTAAATGGTTAAGTTTGATCATATACATATATCCAACTGTTACAGGCCTATCAAACTTTTGACCTGTTCTTCCATCAAATAATGTAATTTGACCAGACTCAGGCATATCTGCTAGTTTTAAAAGATCTTTTACTTCACTTTCTTTTGCGCCATCAAACACAGGAGTAGCAATTGGAAGACCGTCTCTAAGATTCTCTGCTAGTTCCATAATTTCCGAATTATTAAATGAGTTTATATCCTCTTTATTTGCGGCATTTGTATTGTAAAGTTTATCTAAGTAAGTCTTTAATTCCGAAGGCTTTGCATTTTCTTTAATCATACTATCAATTTTTTTGCCTATACCTTTAGCTGCAGAACCCATATGGGTTTCAAGAACCTGACCAACATTCATTCTTGATGGCACTCCTAGAGGATTCAAGACAATATCTACAGGATTACCTTCAGTGTCATAAGGCATATCTTCAACAGGCATGATTTCTGATATAACACCTTTGTTTCCATGCCTTCCAGCCATTTTATCTCCCGGCTGTATTCTTCTCTTAATAGCCAAGTAAACTTTTACAATTTTAATTACGCCAGGTGCTAAATCATGGCCTCTAATAATTTTAGATTTTTTATCTTCAAATCTTGTTTTGATATCTTTAATATAAGCTTTATATAAAGTCTCTGTTTCTTCTATCGTGTCATTAAGATTTTGTGAATCAGTTCTGATAGAAAAGATATCATTCAATTTTAGAGATTCTAATTTTTCAATTGCAAGAACCTCTCCTTTCTTAATACCATTGCCTTTAACTGCTTTTTTAGATTTTAGTAATTCACAAAGTCTTGTTTTTGTTGCCTGCTCTACAACAGCAGCTTCATCATCTGAATCTTTTTTTGATTGATCTAGGTGATCTTGTTCAATAGAAAGTGTTCTTTCATCCTTTTCAACACCATCTCTGGTAAATACTTCTACACCAATGACAGTACCTTTAGAACTTGATCTTTGGGACGTATCTTTTACATCGGATGCTTTTTCTCCAAAAATAGCTCTTAATAGTTTTTCTTCCGGTGAAAGCTGAGTTTCACCCTTTGGTGTAATTTTACCGACAAGAATATCGCCTGGTTCAACTTCAGCACCAACATAGACAATTCCGCAATCGTCTAACTTATTTAACGAGCCTTCACCAACATTTGGTATATCAGCAGTAATTTCTTCAGAACCAAGTTTTGTATCTCTCGCAATACAAACTATTTCTTGAATATGTATAGATGTGAATCGATCCTCTCTAGCAACCTTTTCAGATATTAAAATAGAGTCTTCGAAGTTATAACCATTCCATGGCATAAATGCTATTCGAATATTTTGTCCTAGAGCTAGCTCTCCATTATCAACTGAAGGCCCATCTGCTAATATATCGTCAGCTTTTACTACATCTCCAACTTTAACGATTGGTCGTTGATTGATACATGTATTTTGATTAGATCTAGTATATTTAATTAAATTGTATACATCTGAAGCTGTCTTAGATTTTTTATCAGTAACACGAACAACAATTCTCGAAGCATCTACACTCTCAACCACTCCAGAGTTTTTAGCAACAATACAAACACCTGAGTCTCTTGCCACCACTGTTTCTAAACCAGTTCCAACAAGCGGCTTTTCTGCTTTAAGGACTGGAACTGCTTGACGTTGCATATTTGAACCCATTAGTGCTCTATTAGCATCGTCATGTTCAAGAAAAGGTATTAATGATGCTGCAATAGATACAACTTGCTGAGGAGATACATCCATAAGATCAATTCTATCTGGAGACATCAACTCAAATTCATTTGCATGCCTCACTGCAACAAGATCATCAACAAATCTATTATTTTTATCTAATACAACATTTGCTTGTGCTATAACATGCTCAGCCTCATCAATAGCTGATAAATAAATAATTTCGTTAGTAACCTTTCCATTTAAAACTTTTCTATATGGTGTTTCAATAAAACCATACTGGTTTGTCCTTGAATATGACGCAAAAGAATTTATTAATCCAATATTTGGTCCCTCAGGTGTCTCAATTGGGCAGACTCTTCCATAATGTGTTGGATGGACATCTCTAACTTCAAAACCAGCTCTTTCTCTAGTAAGGCCCCCAGGACCTAAAGCTGAGACTCTTCTTTTATGAGTGATTTCTGATAGTGGATTATTTTGATCCATAAACTGAGACAATTGGCTCGATCCAAAAAATTCTTTGATTGCAGCTGTAACGGGTTTTGCATTTATTAAGTCTTGAGGGCCTAGCTCATCTGCTTCAGCCATGCTAAGTCTTTCTCTTACAGCTCTTTCTACTCTTATAAGGCCCACTCTAAATTGATTGGCAGTCATTTCACCAACTGATCTTACTCTTCTATTTCCTAAATGATCAATGTCATCAACAATATCATGACCATCTCTTATATTAACAATACCTTTCATTACCTCAATAATGTCATTTTTATCTAGTATATGAGGATCTTCAGTTTTAGGATCTAACTTAAGTCTTCTATTAAATTTCATTCTACCAACTTCAGAAAGATCATATCTCTCTTCATTAAAAAACAAGTTGTTAAATAAAGTCTCAGCAGAATCTTTTGTTGGAGGCTCTCCAGGTCTCATCATTCTATATATCTCAACCAAGGCCTCTAATCTATTTGACGTTGGATCAACTCTTAAAGTGTTAGATATGTATGGTCCTTTTACTAACTCATTAATATAAAGACATTTTATTTCTGTTATTCCACTCTCTTTTATTTGCTCTAAAATAGTTTCATCAATTTCTGTATTTGCCTTCAAAAAAGGTTCTGGGCTTTTCTTATTCTTTATCTCACCTGTTTCTTTATCAATTTGTTCTTCTTCCGCATCCAAGTAAATATCTTCTGCTATAACTTTTCCAATTAAAAATTCTTGAGATAGAGAAATTTCACTTGCCTTTGAATTTGTAAGTTCTTTTATATGCCTTGCTGTAACTCTTTTACCAGCTTCGACATAAATCTTACTTTTTACTTTAATATCTACAGATAGAGTCTCTCCTCTTAATCTTTCAGGTATTAGTGCAACTTTGACAGAGTCCTTTTCAATTTTATATATATCTGTTTCATAAAACTCTGAAATGATTTCTTCTGTGCTCATTCCTAAAGCTCTTAGCATTATAGTTGCAGGTATTTTTCTCCTTCTATCAATTCTGCTAAATAGAATATCTTTTGGATCAAATTCAAAATCAAGCCAAGATCCCCTGTATGGAATAATTCTTGCAGAATATAAAACTTTTCCTGAGGAATGGGTTTTGCCTTTATCATGATCGTAAAAAACACCTGGAGATCTGTGTAACTGCGATACAACAACTCTTTCAGTTCCATTGATAATAAAAGATGCATCATCGGTCATTAGAGGAACTTCTCCCATAAATACTTCACCTTCTTTAATATCTTTTACTTCTTTGAAATTTGAGTCTCTGTCAAATAAAACTAACTTTACTTTTATTCTTAATGGTGCTGAATAAGTTAATCCTTGAATCAGGCATTCTTGAACATCATAGGTATTTTTACCCAACTCATATGAAACATATTCTAAGGCTGCATTTCCTGAAACACTTTTAATAGGAAACAGTGATTGGAATACTTCTTCTAAACCTTGTTTCTTTCGTGCATCAGGAGCCACATCAGCTTGTATAAATTCGGCATAAGATTTTGTTTGTGTCTCAACGAGATTTGGCAAGTCCATTACTTTTGCAAAGGTACCAAAGTTTTTTCTTATTCTTTTCTTTTCTGTATAGCTGTATGACATAAATGCGCCCTGTTTATTTTATATAGTTGTTATTTAAGTTCGCCTGTTGCTCCTGCTTCTGTAAGCTGAGCTAACATTGCTTCTGCCTCTTCTTTTTTAACACCTTCTTTTAAGGTACTAGGGGCTCCATCAACCATATCTTTTGCTTCTTTAAGTCCTAAGCCAGTTATTGACCTTACGGCCTTAATGACCTGAACTTTCTGATCACCTGCTGCTGATAATACAACATCAAATTCAGTTTTTTCTTCAGCTGCAGGAGCATCATCACCCCCACCTGCTGCTGGTGCTGCTGCTACAGCGGCTGCTGCAGTCACACCAAATTTTTCTTCTATATCTGAGATAAGGTCTACTAATTCCATAACAGACATTTCCTCTATAGCTTTTAAGATATCATCTTTACTAGTTGCCATTTTATTCTCCTTATAATTTTAGGCTGACGCCTCTTTATTGTCTCGAACTGCTGATAATACTCTTGCAAGCTTACTTGGAACTTCATTTAATAAAGTAGCAAATTTGCTAACAGGAGCTTGTAAAACATTAGCTATAAGACCATATGCTTCATCTTTAGATGGAAGCTTGGCCAAAATATCAATTTGACTTCCATCTAACAATTGCCCTTCAACTACTAAAGCCTTGATATCTAAATCTTCAAAATTTTTAGCATAAGTTTTAAGCAATTTAGCTGCTGCACCTGGCTCTTCAAAAGAAAAGGCAAATAATGAAGGTCCAAATAGCACCTCATCAGAACATCCAAAATCAGTTCCCTCAAAAGCTAGTTTAGCTAAAGAGTTTTTAATAACTTGAATGTGAATACCTGACTCATGTGCTTTGTTTCTGATTTCAGAAAGCTCAGACACTTTTAGTCCTCTAGCATCAGAAATAACAAGGGAAGATGCATTTGATGCAACCTCTTTAACTTCTTTTACTATATTTTCTTTTTCACTTTTAGATAATGCCACAGCAATTCTCCAATTAAAGCCTTTCGGCTATTCGGCGACAAATTGTAAAATTACAATTTGAACACCACCTACGTAGGCAATTAAGTCTTTCGACACCTACGGTCTTTGACGGCTGCGTAAACGCAACTATCTAGTTTTGTATTTCTACAAAACTAAAACTTATATCAGCTCACCAGAATTTATTTTTACACCTGGGCCCATTGTGCTATTAATAGATATGCTGCCAATAAAAACGCCCTTGGCAGATGCTGGTTTTAATTTTTTTAATTCTTCTAATAATGCAGATGCATTAGCTTTTATTTTGCTAGCTTTAAAGCTAACCTTTCCAATACATCCATGAATAATTCCATTCTTATCTGTTCTAAATCTTACTTGTCCTGCTTTAACATTTTTTATTGCGCTAACAACATCATCAGAAACTGTTCCAGTTTTTGGATTAGGCATTAATCCTTTTGGTCCTAATACCTGCCCTAATTTACCGACAACTTTCATCGCCGCATTAGTTGAAATAACAACATCGACACTTATTTCTTCTTTTGTAAATTTCTCTGCTAAATCATCCATTCCAACGAAATCTGCACCAGCTTTTTCTGCAGCAGAAGCATTATCTCCATCAGCAAATACTGCTACAACAACCTCTTTACCTAAACTATTAGGTAAAGTTACAGCCCCTCTAACATTCTGATCAGATTTATTTGGATCCACTCCAAGCTTAACTGATATATCAACAGATTCGTCAAATTTTTCTGATTTTACAGATTGTAAGATTTCCATAGCCTCATCGACAGAGTAAGACAAATTTGGATCAAGTTTTTCTTGAATAATTTTTTCTTTTTTTGTTAACTTGCTCATATATCTGTTTCAACTCCCATACTTCTGGCAGTACCAGCAATAATTTTTACTGCAGCATCAATATCATTAGCATTTAAATCAGGCTCTTTTGTCTTGGCTATATCTTCGAGCTGAGCCCTTGTTAATTTTCCAACCTTCTCTCTATTTGGCTCTCCACTTCCCTTTGTGATATTGAGAGCTTTCCTTATCAAGACTGCAGCAGGTGGAGTTTTAACAACAAAATCAAATGATTTATCTTCATAAACATTTATTACTACAGGTAAAGGCATGCCTTTTTCTGACTCTTGAGTAGCAGAATTAAATGCATTACAGAAATCCATAATATTTAAACCAACTTGGCCTAACGCTGGTCCAACAGGAGGGCTAGGATTAGCACCACCTGCAGGAATTTGTAATTTTAAAACATTAACTATTTTTTTTGCCATTATGTTTTCTCTATTTGCATGAAATCCAATTCTACCGGAGTAGCTCTACCAAGGATTTGAACGGAAACTTTAACCATATTTCTTTCGTAATCAACATTTTCTACAACGCCATTAAAATCATTGAAAGGGCCATCACATACTCTAATGACCTCACCAGGCTCATAAATTGTTTTTGGAGCAGGCGCATCCTCACCAACTTCTATTCTATTAAGTATGCTATTTACATCATCTTCTGAAATGGGAAGAGGTCTTTCCTTTGTGCCTCCAACAAAACCAGAAACTCTTGGAGTTGATTGAACTAATTGCCAAGAGTCATCCTCTAAATTCATTTGTATCAAAATATATCCTGGAAAAAATTTTCTTTCAGTAGTTTTCTTAGCTCCGCCTTTTAATTCAACAATTTGTTCAGTTGGTATTAAAATTTCTCCAAATTTTTCAGAAAGACTATTTAGCTCAATTCTTTCTTCCAAAGCAACTTTTACTTTTTGCTCATATCCAGAATATGCTTGTATTACATACCAATCCATAAATTAACCCAGTACCAAACTTGTTAAAAAACTTAATAGAGACTCAAGTCCCCAAAAAAATAAACATAAGATAATTATCGATCCGAAAACAATCATAAACGTCTGTGTTGTCTCCATTCTAGTAGGCCATACAACCTTTCTAATCTCAGTCCTAGATTCTTTCATAAGCTTTAATGCATTAGATCCAAAATCTGTAATCGAAATTAGCCAAAGTCCAACTAAAAATAATAATAAAACCCCTAAAACTCTGTATAAAAAAGCAACTTCAACAAAATAACTATTTCCAAAAACTGCAGCAGCAAATACTAATATTGCTAATAACCATTTAAAGTTATTAAGAGTTTTTGAAGTAGATCCTTTATTCATATTTCAACTCTCTACCAGCTCCCTCTAATTGGCAGGCCAGGAGGGACTCGAACCCCCAACCCCCGGTTTTGGAGACCGATGCTCTACCAATTGAGCCACTGGCCTAAAACTTATTTTCATATTCTTCAAAGACAAGTAAGCCGAGACATAATGCCTCGGCTGAATAATCTTAAATTACTCTATTATCTTTGATACTACGCCAGCACCTACTGTTCTTCCACCTTCTCTAATTGCAAATTTTAATCCTTCGTCCATTGCAATTGGAGCAATTAATGAAACAACCATTTTGATATTATCACCAGGCATAACCATCTCGGTGCCTTCAGGTAATTCACAAGCACCAGTTACATCAGTTGTTCTAAAATAAAACTGAGGTCTGTAATTATTCATAAATGGTGTATGTCTTCCGCCTTCGTCCTTGCTCAATACATAAATTTCAGCTTCAAATTTAGTATGAGGTGAAATAGACTTTGGTTTAGCCAATACTTGTCCTCTTTCAACAGCGTCTCTTTCAACACCTCTAAGAAGAATACCGCAATTTTCACCAGCTCGACCTTCATCAAGTGATTTTCTGAACATTTCAACACCAGTACATGTAGTTTCTGTTGTTTCTTTAATTCCAACAATCTCTAATGGATCTCCAGTATTAACAATTCCTGTTTCAATTCTTCCAGTTACTACAGTTCCTCTTCCAGAAATTGTAAATACATCTTCAATAGGCATTAAGAAATTACCATCAACAGGTCTTTCTGGTTCTGGTACGTATGAATCCAAAGTTTCAATTAGCTTCTGTACAGAAGGAACACCAATATCAGAGGTATCTCCTTCGAGTGCTTTTAATGCACTACCAACAACTATTGGAGTATCGTCACCAGGAAAATCATACTCATTTAAAAGTTCTCTAATTTCCATTTCGACCAATTCAAGCATTTCAGGATCATCATTTTGATCAGCTTTATTCATATATACAACAATATATGGAACTCCAACTTGTCTTGCTAATAAGATATGCTCTCTTGTTTGTGGCATAGGTCCATCAGCAGCACTAACAACTAGGATTGCGCCATCCATTTGTGCAGCACCGGTAATCATGTTTTTAACATAATCGGCGTGACCTGGACAATCTACGTGTGCATAATGTCTTGCTGTGGAAACATACTCAACATGAGAAGTAGCAATTGTTATACCTCTTTCTCTTTCTTCTGGAGCATTATCAATATTTGCAAAATCAGTAGCCTCGCCACCAAAAGATTCAGCTGCAACTTTAGTTAATGCTGCTGTAAGTGTTGTTTTACCGTGGTCAACGTGACCAACAGTTCCCACATTTACGTGGGGTAAGGTTCTCTCGAATTTTTCTCTAGCCATTTTTATGCCTCTCTAAAATTTATAAATGGAGCTCATAACCGGACTTGAACCGGTGACCTCTTACTTACCAAGCAAGTGCTCTACCGCTGAGCTATATGAGCCCGTTCACGTGCATCCTATTTTTGGTGGCGTATTATCCCTCTAAAAAGCTATAAACTCAACCTTTTTTACAAGATATTTTTAACACCAGTTTTATCAAAAAATTAATGGTGGAGAGGGTAGGATTCGAACCTACGTAGCCGAAGCGGCAGATTTACAGTCTGCTGGTATTAACCACTCACCCACCTCTCCATTTAAAGGTAGCTATTTTTGTTCTAGAATTAGCTTAAGTCAACTAATTTCTTACATTGAATAAACTTAATTTCAAAAAAATTTATGATAATTTACCCAAAAACAGGGTTAATGTTGATATTTTTGAAGAAATTGATTCAACTAATGATGAAGCAAAAAGAAGAAACATTAATAGTGAGTTTGACATAATCATAGCTGAAGAGCAGTTTAAAGGCAGAGGTAGAAGAGGAAATAAGTGGTATAGCCCAAATTCACAAAATATTTATATGACTTTATGTACTGAAAATCTAATCTCCTTTGAACCAACAAGCCTGATAACTGGAGTTATATGTAAAAATTCTATAAAAAATGTTAATAGTGCTGTAAATGTATCTCTTAAATGGCCCAATGATATTCTATATAAAAACAAAAAAGTTGGTGGAATATTAGTTGAAAAAGAGCATTATGAGAACAAAATTAAAACAATTATAGGTATTGGTATCAATTTAAGTTTAAAAAATAAGAAGTCATGGTGGGGAGACTTATCAGAATTTAATCTTCAAGATCAAAGAAATGATTTAATTGTTGAGATAATTAATAATTTAATTAAGGCATTTGATGAAAAGGATAATGATTGGAAAGAAGAATGGCTAAATAGCTGTATGCATATTAATCAAAAGATTGAAATATATGATGATAAGCGCAAAAAAAATGCTATTTTTGTAGGTATAGATGATTTAGGTAATGCATTAATAGAAACAGATAATGGGATTGAGGTTTATAAAAGCGGGCAAATAAGTATAAAAGGAATTTATTAAAATGATTCACCATATAAAAAATATTTCATTAGAAGGCGATCTACCTAACAACTTAAAAGAGGTTGTGCTTGGAGCAGGTTGCTTTTGGGGAGTAGAAAAGAAATTTTGGGACTTGAAGGGAGTTTACCTGACATCAGTAGGCTACTCAGGCGGTGAGACTGACAATCCAACTTATGAAGATGTTTGTTACAAAAATACAAATCATGCTGAAGTTGTAAAAGTGATATATGATCCTGCTATTATCAATTTGATAGATATTTTAAAAGTTTTTTGGGAATGTCATGATCCAACTCAGGGAATGAGACAAGGTAATGATATCGGAACACAATACCGATCAGTAATATATACCTCCGATAATAATGATCTTAATCTTGCAAAAGAATCAATGGAGATTTATCAAAAGGAATTAGAAAAAAATAATTTTCATAAAATTACAACAGAAATCGATGTTATAAAAAATTACTTTTTAGCAGAAGAGTACCATCAACAATATCTCGCCAAGAATCCAAATGGCTATTGTGGTATTGGTGGAACAGGATGCTCTTTCCCAAAAGAATAATTTGTATATAATACCTTTCGTTGCCACCTTAGCTCAGTTGGCTAGAGCAGTTGATTTGTAATCATCAGGTCGTCAGTTCGAATCTGACAGGTGGCTCCATTTGATATAAGATGTTGAAATGAATTATGCCAGCAATAAAGATTATCAAAGTATCTTAACTGCAGTAAAATTTAATATATCAGGCATTTCTTGGCCTACAATTTTAACCTTTATAGTTTCAGCTTTCGTTATTATTTCAATGCAATTTTTATATGCAAGAAATCAAATTCATTTACTACCCCATTTAATAATTACTAGTTATTTTATGTATGTTATGTATACCCCTTTGCATGAGGCAAGCCATCAAAATATTTCAGGAACTGTTAAAAAGTTTAGATTTCTAAATCCAGTTATTGGCTTCTTAAGTGCGGCCTTCTATTTGCATAGCTACACACAGCATACTTGGAGTCATCTTGAGCATCACAAATATGCAAATGATAAAGAACTTGATCCAGATTATATAATTAAAGGCTCAAATTGGCTTTCAATTATGGCAAGAGGCTTTTTTATCTTGCTTATCAAAGATTATTTCTATGTTAGAAATGAAAAACTTAAAAATGATAAGGTAGCAAAAATCAAAATGAGAATTGGCACATTGGAGTCTATTCTCCCAATAGTATTGCTAGTTGTTTTAACAAATGTCTTTAATCTTCCTTGGTATCACTTTTTGATTAGCTATGTGTTCCCTTTATTATTTGCAGTCATGTTACTAGGAATATTTTTTGACTATCTTGTTCATATGCCACATCAAAGCAATGAAAAGTTTGGTGATACGAATATTATAAGGACAAGAAAATGGTTTGATTATCCTATGACCTGGATATGGTGTTTTCAAAATTATCATGGCATGCACCATTTATTCCCTAAACTACCTTTTTATAAATATAAGAAAGTTTTTAAAGAAAAAGAGGAAGAGTTATTAAAATTAGGCTTACCAGTTTATACTTTAGAGGACATTAAAAAAAATGAATATTGATAAGAAAAATGATAAGGATGAGGCGCTAAAAAAAGATTTTAGGATTGGTCAATATATCTATATAGCTATTTATGTTTCTTTAGTGATAGCTTTAATAGTAATCTATTCATAATAAATGGACCTTAGCGTTTATATAATTGGTAATTTAATCTTCATCGCCCTTTTGTATTGGGTCGTAAGAAATAAAGATAATTAATCTCTGTAAGTATTAGGTTTCTCGGGTTGAGATGTGTACCTATCTCTTAATCTTGAAGATCTTGAAGTTAAATCAATACTTTTACCATTTATGAAAACATACTCGGGCATTGATGATGGCTCTAACGGGTCAGCATCCCATATTACTATATCTGCGAAATAACCTGTCTTAATTTCACCACGTTGTTCAATATTAAAAACTTTTGCTGGTGTGGAGGTTATAGCGCTTATAGCAGCTTCGTATGACATACCGTTTGCAACTGCTACTCCTGCCCCCTGCCTTACTAAATGAAAATTATGACTTCTTGGAGTATTAAACATTAAATCTATACCTTCTCTTTCAAGCCTTGATGCCATTTGGATATTGGAAGCAAGTTCATCAAAAGAACCGGGTATGTTATTTATTGGATTAATAATCAATGGGGTATTACTTTCAGCGATTTTAGATGCAACTAATGAAGCATCTTGTGCGCCTTTGATAATTAAATTTAGATTATATTTTTCTTTTAATTCAATTAATTTAAGAATATCTGAAGCCCTATGTGTACTAATAATTAATGGCAAGTTGTCGTTAGTCAATTTAAAAAGAGCCTTAACATCTCTTGGATGTAGTTCCATAAACTCAGCAATTGGTGAAGCTTCTATCAACTCTGCAATATCAGCATCAGAAGATAAATCTCTTATATTTATTGATGATGCAAAAGAAAGTAAATCATCCATAATTGCATAAGTCTCAGCTCTAGATTCATTGCTGCTACCTCCAACACTTCCAATCATTACCATATCTTTGTTGCTTGTTATATCAAACTCACCATCAAGAAGAAAATATGATCCTAGACCTCCAATTGGGCTAGAGGTTCCTTGAGGTAAGCTCAAAGCTGATGTTACGCCATTGGATCTGTTCCAAGGTATCAACGTAGATTTTGGATTGAAAGCATCATGGATACTAAATCCGATACTATAAATTTCGGACGAATCGTCTCTTGTAACACTTAGAGCTCCAATTTCAACGATACCAATATTAGTATCCGTTCCAATTATTCCAGGAGTAACTATCATGCCTGAAGCATCAATTACAAAATCTGCTTGCATATTGGTTGAAGAAACTTGCTTTATAGTTTCGTTTTCAATAAGAATATTTCCTTCGAAAGGAATATTTTTAACACCATCATAAATAGTAGCATTTTTAATAAGTATGGTTTCAGAATATAAAGCGCCGACATAGAAGAAGCACAAAAATGTTTTAAAAATTTTTATAAACATCTTCTACTCCTCAAGCCTATTTTTATTTGAGTTTATAATACCAACATCAAAATCACTTGAAGGATAAAAGCCAGACTTCCTATCGTATGCGAGACCACCATCAATAAAAACTGTTTCTGCAAGAGCATAAACACTAAATGGATTTTTAGACCAAATTACCACATCAGCATTTTTGCCTACTTTTAATGAACCAGTTTGATCGTATATGCCCGCCGCTTTTGCAGGATTGCTTGTTATCCAATTCATTGCTCTTGCTTTTGAAATATCATAGCCTGCTCTTATTCCAGCTGATAATGCTTTTGCAGCTTCTTGATTAAGGTGTTGAATGCCTATTGCATCATCAGAATGAACAATAGCACAACCTGTTCCGCCTCTTGCTTGATCTACAATTGCTATGTTGGCTTGAACCATATCATATGCTTCGTGTTTGAAACCCCACCAATCTGCCCAAAGAGCACCACAAATATTATTTTCTGCTAATAGATCTGCGATTTTATATGCTTCAACACCGTGATGAAATGCAGTGATTTTATAATTGAACTCTTTAGCAACATCTATCATGGATGCCATCTCGTCAGCTCTATAACAATGATTGTGAACTAAAATTTCACCTCTTAAAACACCAGCCAATGTATCAAGCTCTAAATCTCTTGTAGGCTTATAACCCATTTCTTTTGCTTCATCTGATTTAGACTCATACTCATTCAATCGGTTTAAATATGCCTCAGCTTCAATCCATGCTTTTCTATAACCAGCAATATTTCCCATTCTTGTTGAGGGTGCTTGCTGTCTATTTCCGTATACTCTTTTTGGATTTTCGCCACATGCCATTTTTAATGAGTGAGGTGCATCGGGAAATTTCATTGAATTAATTGTATTTCTTTGCAAATTTTTAACTGTCACGCCTCTGCCCCCAATTAGGTTTGCAGAACCTGGCAATACATGAAAAGCAGTAACACCACCACTTAGTGCGAGAGTGTATTGAGGGTCTTGAACCCACATGGAATGTTCGGCCCACACATCTGCTGTAACTGGACTGGTTGCTTCATTACCATCAGAGCTAGTTCGAACACCAGGTGCTGGATAAACGCCCATATGAGAATGAATATCTATGATTCCTGGAGTTACCCACTTACCAGATGCATCAATAACTTCAAAGTCATTTGTTACAGGTAAATCCTTTCCAATAGCTTCTATCTTTCTATCCTTAATTAAAAGATCTGTTTGTAATAGCTCATTTCCTTCTCCATCATAAATGTTTGCATTTTTAATTAATACATTAACCGAGGGTAAAGGTTTGTAGGTAGATTCAAAAGGTTTTGCAGTTAATACAAGATTAAAGCAAAGAAAAAACAATGTGAATAAAACTAAATACTTTTTTGAATTGGTCATATATTTATTAATATAATCTATAATTGGTGAAGACGAAAGACATATAGAATTATTTAGAAATTATGCAATTAAATTATTTTAACAGGCCTTATTTTGAAAACGGTGCTATCGGCAAACTTCCAGAAGTCTTAAAAACATATGGTATAAAAAATCCTCTAATTTGCACTGACCCTGGTCTGTCCTCAATAGGTATGACTGATAAAATTAGAAATCTTATTTCTAATGATTTTTCCTCAATATATTATGAAGAAACTCCTGCAAATCCAACTGAAAATGCAGTAAATGAAGCTTTAGAACTATACAAAACCAATAACTGTGATGGTGTTATTGGATTTGGAGGTGGATCAAGTATAGATTTGGCTAAGGCAGTTGCAATTATGGCAAATCATCAAGGTAGTCTTTTAAATTATTCAGTAAATGAAGGTGGTTATGGAAAAATAACAGAGACAGTTCCTATGATAGCTATTCCAACAACCTCAGGGACAGGAAGCGAAGTATCCATAGGATCATTGATTACAATGAACGATGGAAGAAAATTGATCTATGCAAGTCCACATTTAATGCCAAAAGCTGCTATTTGCGATCCAGAGCTTACTTTAGGTTTGCCTCCGGTTCTTACAGCTGGGGCAGGAATGGATGCACTAACACATTGTATAGAAGCTATTTTATCTCCTATTAATGATCCTCCGGCAGAAGCAGTAGGTATAGACGGTATTGAAAAAATTATTAAGGAAGAAAGTCTTATAAGGGCATATAAAGATGGGCAAGATAAAGAAGCAAGATGGGGTATGATGATGGCATCTACAGAGGGTGCTATGGCTTTTCAAAAAGGTCTTGGAGCAGTTCATTCAATGAGTCATGCTCTAGGAGCTAATCAAGAGTTAAGGCTTCATCATGGAACTTTAAATGCGGTTCTATTGCCAGCAGTGCTTCGATTTAATAAAGATTGTGTTGGAAATAAATACTCAAGGATCGCAAGAGCAATGGGACAAGATGAATCAATAGATTTAGCAAATGAAATTGAAAAGTTAAATCAAACCATTGGCATACCCAATAATCTAAAAGAAATGGGAGTAACTGAAGATTTAATTCCAAGTCTTGTTGCTCATGCTAAAGAAGATCCCAGCAATCTTACAACTCCTAGATTACCATCCCAAGAAGAATGGGAAGAACTCTTCCTTGAAGCATTGGGATAAATAACTTGAAAAAAAATAAAATTACTCTAGTATCGCTAATTCATGAATAAAAAATATTTAATATATTCTTTTATATTTTTAGCAAGCATTTCTTTGCATGGCTTCGCTGACCATCATGATCATTTTAGTTCAACCGAAGAATACACATCTGAGTGTCAAGCTTGTGAAGAAAATGTTGAAATTCAAAAATCTAAAATAAAACCAACAAATGTTTTTTTAGAAAGTTCTTTTAAGACAAATCTTATTTCAAGATTTGTTAGTTTTAAATTAAAGTCAAATTTATCTAGAGCGCCTCCTCTAAATTAGTTAATTCTTTTTATTAACTAATTTTTCATTAAGGAGGAAATATGAAAAAATTTTTTAACGCAATTATTGTATTAATTGCATTTCATTCGGTAAATGTTGCATCTCAGGATGAAGTAGAAGAAGTTGTAGTTACTTCAGCTTTTATTGATACCTCTGAAATCAATAATCCCCTTTATATTATTGATGGCAGTGAATTCACAGAAGCAGCCACAACAAGCCTGGGTGATGCCATTGACGAATATTTGGGAGTATCTATTGCTGATTATGGCGCTGCAGTAGGTCAGCCTATCATTAGAGGTATGTCTGGGCCGAGAGTAAAAATTCTAAAAAATGGAATGGTTAACCGTGATGTATCAGGTCTTGGTGTAGATCATTTAAACGATGTTGATTTAAATGACATAGGCCAAGTTGAAATTATTAAAGGGCCCTCATCATTACTTTATGCAAATGGTACTATTGGAGGAATCATTAATGTTGTTGATGATCTGATATCTGCAAATGACTTCGAAATGCCTGAGCTCAAAGTCGGTTATGAAGATCAATCCGTTAATGATGGTAATTCTGAATCTATAAGCTTCAAAAACAATATTGCTGGTTTCAATATAAGCTTTGGTTATAAGAACACTGACTTTGGTAATTATGATGTTCCAGATGGTGCCGTTATTCATGAAGAAGAAGAGCATCATGAGGAAGAAGATCATGATGAGGAAGAGCACCATGATGAGCATCACGAAGAAGATATGGGCTTTATAAATAATTCTGATTTTGCAGTCGAGGCAACGAAATTTGGTATATCAAAAGTTACCAATTGGGGCTTTATTGGTTTCGGAATTGATAATCTTGAGAGTGTTTATGGTATTCCTTTCCATGGAGATGAGCATGGTGATGAGCATGGAGATGAGCATGGAGATGAGCATGGTGATGATGAAGATCATGAGGGTCATGATGAACATGGTGAAGAAAGAATCTTTTCAACAACTGATTCTGAAACATTCTCAATCAAGGGTTCATATAATGTAAATGGAAATTTAGTCAATAAAATTGATTTTTCATATCGTGATTCAGATTATTCTTTAACTGAAGCTCATGAAGAAGAAGGCCATGACGATCATGGAGAGGACCACGGCGATGACCATGGTGATGAGCATGGTGATGAACATGCTCCAACAGTCTTTTCAAATCAAGCTGTTGAATATACAGCAGCTTTTGATATTTCTAATGATAGCTCTACTCAAAAAGTTGTAGTTAACATTGTAGATGAAGATAACTCAATTGTTGGTGAAGAGGCATTTATGAATCCTGCTAACAGTGAGGAATTTACAATTGGCTACTACTTAAGTAAAGAAATGGGTATGTTTGATCTTGATTTTGGATATAGATTAGATCAAATTGAAAGATCCGGCAGTGTTACAGATGAGGATCATGGAGATGTTGATTATTACACTATAGACGATTCAACAAGCAGCTTTGCAGTTACTCTAGGCACAGATTTAAGTGATTCACTTGGTGTAAGTGTTGGATATGCAAGTGTAGAGAGGCTTCCTTCTTCAATTGAATTATTTATGAATGGGCCTCATATGGCGACTGGTAGGTTTGAAGTTGGAAACCCAAACCTAAATAGTGAAACTTCAAATAACTTTGATATTACTTTTAATTTTGATAATGGCGATTTCTATGGTTATGCGAGTTTCTATGTCACTGATGTGGATAACTATATCGCACTCATAGATGAAGAAGATGAGCATCACGATGAGGATGAACATCATGAAGATGAAGATGATCATCACGAAGAAGACGAGCATCACGATGAAGATGAACACGATGACCATGGTCATGGCAACTTAATTCATGCAAATTATATGCAAGAAGATGCAGAATTTGATGGTTATGAATTTGAGCTTGGAAAAACCTTTGACATGGGTTCTGGCGAATTATCATTATCTTTTGGAAGAGATGTAGTTAATGCTAAATTCTCGGATGGGCATTATGTACCTAGAATAAATCCAGCAAGAAATATATATTCTTTATCTTATAAACAAGAAGATCTGCTTTTTAAAATGACTCTTAAGGATGTTGAAAAGCAAAATGATTTTGGTGAAGGTGAAACAGCGACTGATTCCTATCAAATGCTTAACACAAGACTTACCAAATCATTTAGTGTTGGTGATGGTGATTTGAAAGTATCACTTTTTGCTAATAATCTACTTGATGAGGTAGCAAGAAACCATGCTTCTTTTGTTAAAGATGAGGTTCCTTTGCCTGGTAGAAACTATGGTTTAAAGTTTAATCTTAATTTCTAAGATAAATAAAACTTAATTAAGGGCTCTATATGAGCCCTTTTTTATGAAATTTAATCTAAACTCTATTTCATGAACTATTTGGAAATTGCTATAAATCAGATTATTAAAGAGCAGGGTATTTCTAATGAATGGAATTCGTTAATAAAAGATGAGTTAAATAATTTAGATATTAAAGATGATCTTAATAGAAAAGACTTAACTCATATTCCTTTTGTTACCATTGATGGAGAAGACGCTAAAGATTTTGATGATGCCGTATTTTGTAGTGCAAATAAATCCTCTTACACCCTTAAGGTTGCTATAGCTGATGTTGCATCTGTTGTTTTACCCAACACAGAATTGGACACAGAAGCTTTTAGAAGAGGAACATCAATATATTTTCCTAGAACTGTTATTCCAATGCTTCCTGAGATCATTTCAAATAATATTTGTTCATTGGTTCCTAATGAGATCAGAAATGTTTTAATTTGTGAAATTATTTTTAATTTGAATGGAGAGATAAACTCATATAAATTTTTTGAAGCTCAAATAAGATCTTTTAAAAGGTTTACTTATTATGAAATTGAAAACCAGAAAATCAAAGAACCAAATATACTTGATTCTATAGAGTCCTTAAAAAAACTTACAAATATACTTTTGCAAAATAAAGCACAAAGGAATGCATTAGAAATAGAATCAACTGAGCCTTATATAAATATTGATGATGCTGGAATAATTCTAGATATGGGTATCCCTGAAAGATTGTTTGCGCATCAAATGATAGAAGAATCAATGATTGCAGCAAACATTTGCGCTGCCAAATTCTTAAAGAAGCATTATGGATTTGGTGTATATAGGGTTCATGAAGAGCCTGAATCTTTAAAAATTGAAAACTTAAAAAATTTCTTTTCTTTAAAAGGTCATTCAAATAAAAAAAATGAAAATATATTAAATTTAATTAACTCTTTGATAAGACATGCAAATAAAGATGAAAACAATAAGCTTCTTAATATTTTGATATTACAATCGCTGAAGAGAGCCCAATATTCCTCAAAACAAATAGGACATTTTGGTTTGCAGTTAAAGGAATATTCTCATTTCACCTCACCAATAAGAAGATATCCTGATTTATTGGTTCATAGAATGATCAAAAATATCTTAAATAATTCTAATAGTGATTTTAAGCAAGAAAACCTTGAAGAGAATTTGAGTGAATTGACATCACTTGAGAAAAGAGCAGAAATATCCTCTAGGCAAGTTAACCAACAACTCATCTGTTATCAGCTTAAAAAATTTATTGGGGATGAATTTGCTTCATTTGTGGTTGGTGTTACAGAATTTGGATTATTTTGTGAGATTGATAATTATTATATATCTGGCCTACTGCACGTTTCAGATCTTAGAAGAGATAGGTATATTTTTGATGCTCAAGCAAATATACTCAAAGGCAGAAATACTGGTAAATCATATAGAATTGGACAAAAAATAAAAGTACAACTCGCAAATGTAGTGCCAGAAGAAAGGAAAATTATATTAATACCTAAAAATTGATGAAAAATAAGGATCGAAGAGTTGGTTTCCATAGTATTGAAAGTATTATTCAAAATAATCCATATAAAATAAAAAAACTCTTCTTACCATCTACAAGAGATGATAAAAGGTTAAATAATTTAATAAGGTTATCTGAAAAAAATGGTATAAATTTTGAAATATCAAAGAAATTAAAAAAGGAACCTGAAGCTTTAATTATTGATGAAGAAATAATGAACTTTAAGGACTTAAAGAACTATTTAGATAAATTTGAAAAAAAAGAATATTCAATTCTAATATTGGATAACATCATTGATCCTAGAAATCTTGGAGCTTGTATTAGGTCGGCAGCTGTTCTTGAAGTAGATGCTTTAATAATTAATAAACATCATTGTGCTCCTCTTAATGATGTCGCGCACAGTGTTTCTGCAGGTGGTGCAGAGGTTGTTAAAATTTTTCATATTTCTAACTTAATAAATTGCATTAAATATCTAAAAGAACTGAATATAAAAATATTTGGTTTAAGCGAACATGCTAAGGAGAGTTATACAAATTATGATTTTAAAGAATCATGTGCAATTATTATGGGCTCTGAGGAGTTTGGTATTAGAAAAAAAACATTAGAAAACTGTAATTCATTAATCAAGTTAAATGATAATAAAAATTTCAAAAGCTTTAATGTTTCGGTTGCAACTGGGATAATACTTTCAGAAGTTGTAAGGCAAAGAAAATGCTAAAATGCTTTTTAAATTATTAATATAAATGTTAAAACAAAGAACTTTAAGAAATTCAATTAAAGCAGTTGGAATTGGCCTCCATACAGGAAAAAATATTAATATGGAGCTAATACCATCAGATGTTAATACTGGTATAAATTTTATTAGAACAGATATTGATAAAGAGCTTATTATTCCAGCAATTGCTGAAAATGTTGGTGACACAAGTCTATCTACAGCTCTGGTAAAAGATGATGTAAAAATTTCAACAATTGAGCACCTTTTATCTGCGATTGCTGGCTTGGGTGTAGATAATTGCTTAATAAAAGTTGATGGTCCTGAAGTTCCAATAATGGACGGAAGTTCTAGCCCTTTTGTTTTTCTTATTCAATCAGCTGGACTTGAAGATCAAAATGCTTTGAAAAAGTTTATTAAGGTAAAAAAAGAAGTGACTGTCACTCGTGATGATGCTTATGCAACAATTAAACCTTTCAACGGCTTTAAGGTATCATTTAAGGTAAGTTTTGACCATCCTGTTCACAAACAACTACCATCAGAATCTATTATAGATTTTTCGTCAACTTCTTTTGTTAAAGAAGTGTGTAGAGCAAGAACATTTGGTTCTATGAGTGAAAAAGAGATGTTGCAGTCAAAAAACTTAGCATTAGGTGCTAGCGTTTCAAATGCGATTGTTTTTGGAGAAGATAAGATTATAAATGATGAGGGTCTTAGGTTTAACGATGAAATAGTAAAACATAAAATGTTAGATGCAATTGGAGACCTTTATTTATTAGGAGGTAATTTAATTGGTGAGTTCTCAGGATATAAATCAGGTCATGAATTAAATAATAAATTGTTGAGAAAAATCATTGAAGATGATGATGCTTATGAAACTGTTGAATTTGAAAATTCTGAAAATGCCCCAATTTCATATGTTAGACCTCCATTTGGAGACATTGAGTAACTACTTTATTGTAATTACTTTGTTATTTTAAAATGCTAAATTTATTTTCTAACATCTTCGGTTCAAGTAACGACAGAATACTGAAAAAAATGATGTTGCATGTAAGTGCTGCAAATAATCTTGAGGAAGACCTCTCCAAAAAATCTGATTCATATTTTAAAGACCTTAAAAATGATTTAAGTAGAACTTATAAAGACAATGACAAAAACATTTATTCCATTCTTCCACTTGCTTTTGCTGCTGTTAGGGAGGCTAGTAAAAGAACATTAGGTTTAAGGCATTTTGATTCTCAGATGCTTGGTGGTATTTCTCTTGCTGAAGGAAATATTGCTGAAATGAAAACAGGAGAAGGCAAAACCTTGGTAGCAACTCTCCCTGCATACCTTAACTCGGTGATTGGAAATAAAGCTATTTTAGTTACAGTAAACGATTATTTAGCAAAAAGAGATGCTGAATGGATGCGGCCAATATATGAATTTTTAGGCCTTACAGTCGGCGTAGTAAATTCAAACCAAATGATTCAAGAAAAAATTGCATCATATAAATGCGATATTATCTATGCAACTAATAATGAGCTTGGTTTTGATTATCTTAGAGATAATATGGCTCACTCTGTTCAGGAAAGAGTTCAGTGCTCTCTTGATTTTGCAATTGTTGATGAGGTTGACTCAATTTTAATTGATGAAGCAAGGACACCATTAATAATTTCAGGCCCCTCTTCTGAAAGTTCAGATTTATATAGAAAGATTAGAAAGTTTGTTCCTAAACTTACCCAGCAATTGAGAGAAGGAACAGAAGAAGAGCCTTTATTAGATGAGGAGAGAGGTCATTATCTTATAGATGAAAAAAATAGAAGTGTTGAACTAACTGATGACGGATATGTTTTGGTTGAGGAACTTCTTGAGGAATCAGAAATGTTAGGAGATTCAGAAGGCCTATATTCTGTTTCTAATCTACAAATAATGAAATTTGTCCAAGCAACCTTAAGAGCACATTTTTTATTTCAAAAAAATGTTCATTATTTAGTCAGAAATAATGAAGTACTTTTAATAGATGAGCATACTGGAAGAACTATGCCTGGAAGAAGAATGAGCGAAGGTGTTCATCAGGCATTAGAATGTAAAGAAAATGTTCCAATACAACGAGAGTCTCAAACTTTAGCTTCAACAACCTTTCAAAATTTCTTTAGGCTGTTCAAAAATCTTTCGGGAATGACAGGTACAGCAGATACTGAAGCTGTTGAATTTAATCAAATATATGGACTTGATGTAATTATTATTCCTACAAATGTTCCCATGATTCGAAATGATCATAATGATTTAGTCTTCTTAACTAAAAAAGCAAAATATAAAGCCTTAGTAGATGAGATAGAATCTCTAAGGAATAAGAGTGCTCCAATATTAGTCGGAACAGTCTCGGTTGAATCTTCTGAAGAGGTTTCAGAGTTTCTGAAAGTAAAAAAAATCCCTCATCAAATTTTGAATGCTAAACATCATGAAAAAGAAGCAGAGGTTATAGCTAATGCTGGTAAGCCAGGTATGGTTACCATAGCAACCAATATGGCGGGAAGAGGAACTGATATTGTTTTAGGGGGTAAAAAAGAAGATCAAGATAAAGATGAATGGGTAAAAAACAATGAAACTGTTTTAAAGTCTGGAGGTCTTCATATTCTTGGAACAGAGAGACATGAATCTCGCAGAATTGATAATCAGCTTAGAGGAAGATCGGGAAGACAAGGAGATCCAGGATATTCAAGATTTTTTCTTTCTCTTGAAGATGATCTTTTGAGGTTATTTATATCAGATAACAGGAGAGGATTGTTTGAAAGAATTGGTATGGGAGATGATCATATTGAACACAGAATGCTTTCAAGGGGTATACAAAATGCTCAAAAAAGAATTGAAAGTAGAAATTTTGATGCTAGAAAAAATCTTCTTGAGTATGATGATGTATCTAATGATCAGAGACAGGCTATTTATTCATTAAGAAATCAATTACTTGAAGAAAGTGATATTAGTGAAACAATAAATGATTTAATTAGCCAAGAGTTTAAAAGAATTTCAAATATATATATTCCTGAAGAATCTATTGAATCACAATGGAAGAGTAAAGATTTAGATGTTTATTTAAAAGAAAATTACAATCTTGAAACTAACATAGAATCTCTCATTCGTGATGATAAAAAATTACTACCAGAATCAATCGCAGATCTAGTAATTGAAAAAGCTAAAAAAATGTATAAAGAGAAATATCAAAGTCTTGAATCAAATAGACTAATACTGGAAAAACAAATTATGCTGCAAGTTCTGGATGTGCATTGGAAGGAGCATTTGGCTGAGGTAGATCATTTAAGAGGAAGTATAGGTTTAAGAGCCTACGCTCAAAAGAATCCAAAAAATGAATTCAAACAAGAAGCTTACTCAATGTTTGAATCAATGCTGGATGAAATTGATAGCGAGACAGTTAGAATATTATTTGTTATTGAATTTGCATCTGAAGAAATATTAGAAGGTTTAAAAAGAGATCAAGAAAAACAAGAGATGGTATTAGAAAAACCTGAAATAGAAACTGAAGAACTACAAACAAATCAGCCTTCTCCCATTCCCCAAGAACAAAGCCCTCAAACTGTTACTAGGGATGAGCCAAAATATGGAAGAAATGAAATTGTAAAAATAACTAATGGTCAAGAAACAAAGGAATTAAAATATAAAAAAGCATTATCTTTAATCGAAAGCGGGGAGTGGAAAATAATTTAAATTACTAGCTTTGAATGCTATTAATCTTCGTAAAAATCCTCAGATTTTACTGGTCTTGATATAACGTTTTCTTCATTTGCCCAAGAACCAAAATCTATTAGCTTACATTTGGCTGAACAGAATGGCCTATGCTCATTACTCTTATCTGTAGCTGTGGGTTTATTACACCTAGGGCATTTATTCATTTATATTTATACCAAGGAGTTTTTGATGAGTTTTTATAACTTCTTTTTTTAAATCTTCGAGTGAATCATTATTCATAATTATTATATCTGCAATTGAGTTTCTATCTTGTCTTGATGCTTGCGCATTCATAATATTGATTATGTTATCTCTAGATTTGTTATCTCTTTTGCTTGCTCTATTGATTTGTATCTTTTCTTCACAATCTATAACAATTATTTTGTCATAAAAACTTTGTGATTTCGTTTCAAAAATAAGAGGTACCATAATAATTTTATATATGCTTTTAGAGTTCTCAATAAATTTTAAAATTTGTTCTCTAACTAGTGGGTGAATAATTGATTCTAAAAGAGTTTTCTTTTGTTCATCTTTAAATATTTCTGACCTTAGTAAGCTTCGATCAATATTATTATTATCAAGAAACTCTTTGCCGAAAGCGTCTAAAAATTTATCTTTTGCCTGTAAGTTAGAATCTAAGATGTTCTTAGAAACTTCATCCGCATCAATTACATCTATTCCAAGTTCAATAAAAAAATTAGCAGCTGAAGATTTTCCAGATCCTATTCCACCTGTAAGTCCTACTATCATTCCATAATTATATCTTAGCCATAAAAAAAGGCTCTTAGTATTTTTTACTAAGAGCCTAAAATAAAAAGCCTGACGATTTCCTACTCTCACACAGGGAGACCCTGCACTACCATTGGCGTTAACTCGTTTCACTTCTGAGTTCGAAATGGGATCAGGTGGTTCCAAGTTGCTATTGTCATCAGGCAAACTGGTATGTAATTTTTACAATCACTGAAAAGTAAATTTATTTATTTGTTATGTAGACCTTCTTAAGGTTACATGATCAAGCCTCACGAGTTATTAGTACAAGTTAGCTCAACGCCTCACAACGCTTACACATCTTGCCTATCAACGTCATAGTCTATGACAACTCTTTAGGAGACATAAAGTCTCTGGGAGATATAATCTTGGGAGAGGCTTCCCGCTTATATGCTTTCAGCGGTTATCCTTTCCGAACATAGCTACCCGGCAATGCCACTGGCGTGACAACCGGAACACCAGAGGTTCGTCCAATCCGGTCCTCTCGTACTAGGATCAGCTTCCCTCAAATCTCCAAACGCCCACAGCAGATAGGGACCGAACTGTCTCACGACGTTCTAAACCCAGCTCGCGTACCACTTTAAATGGCGAACAGCCATACCCTTGGGACCTGCTCCAGCCCCAGGATGTGATGAGCCGACATCGAGGTGCCAAACACCGCCGTCGATATGAACTCTTGGGCGGTATCAGCCTGTTATCCCCGGCGTACCTTTTATCCGTTGAGCGATGGCCCTTCCATTCAGAACCACCGGATCACTAAGACCTAGTTTCCTACCTGCTCGATCCGTCGATCTCGCAGTCAAGCATCCTTTTGCCTTTATACTTACCTCACGATGTCCGACCGTGATAAGGATACCTTCGTACTCCTCCGTTACTCTTTGGGAGGAGACCGCCCCAGTCAAACTACCCAGCACACACTGTCCCTGATCCAGATAATGGACCTAGGTTAGAACTTCAATTTTACAAGGGTGGTATTTCAAGGACGACTCCACTAAGACTAGCGTCTCAGCTTCAAAGTCTCCCACCTATCCTACACAAATAAAGTCAAAGTCCAGTGTGAACCTGTAGTAAAGGTGCACGGGGTCTTTCCGTCTAGCTGCGGGTACACTGCATCTTAACAGCGATTTCAATTTCACTGAGTCTATGGTGGAGACAGTGTGGCCATCGTTACGCCATTCGTGCAGGTCGGAACTTACCCGACAAGGAATTTCGCTACCTTAGGACCGTTATAGTTACGGCCGCCGTTTACCGGGGCTTCGATCAAGAGCTTCGCATAAGCTAACCCCATCAATTAACCTTCCGGCACCGGGCAGGCGTCACACCCTATACGTCCTCTTACGAGTTTGCAGAGTGCTATGTTTTTAATAAACAGTCGCAGCCACCTGGTATCTTCGACCACGTTCAGCTTAGAGAGCAAGTCTCGTCACCAATCGCGGCGCACCTTCTCCCGAAGTTACGGTGCTATTTTGCCTAGTTCCTTCACCATAGTTCTCTCAAACACCTTGGTCTACTCGACCTAACCACCTGTGTCGGTTTAGGGTACGGTTTCTTATAATTTGAAGCTTAGAGGTTTTTCCTGGAAGCATGGTATCAGCCACTTCCCACTTAGTAAGTGGTCGTCATAAATTCTCAGCTTTAACGTCCCGGATTTACCTAAGACATCGGCCTACAATCTTAAACACGGACAACCGTCGCCGTGCTGACTTAACCTTCTCCGTCACCCCATCGCAATTATAAAAAGTACAGGAATATTAACCTGTTTCCCATCGACTACGGCTTTCGCCCTCGTCTTAGGGGCCGACTCAACCTGCCTCGATTAGCGTTGGACAGGAACCCTTGGTTTTTCGGCGAAGAGGTTTTTCACCTCTTTGATCGTTACTCATGTCAACATTCGCACTTCTGATACCTCCAGTTCGCCTCACAGCTTACCTTCAGTGGCTTACAGAACGCTCTTCTACCATCTTGAAACAAGATCTGTAGCTTCGGTTTATGATTTAGCCCCGTTATATCTTCCACGCAGGCCGACTCGACTAGTGAGCTATTACGCTTTCTTTAAAGGGTGGCTGCTTCTAAGCCAACCTCCTAGCTGTTTGTGCCTTCCCACATTGTTTCCCACTTAATCATAATTAGGGACCTTAGCTGACAGTCTGGGTTGTTTCCCTCTCGACTACGGACGTTAGCACCCGCAGTCTGTCTCCCGTGCTCATACTCATAGGTATTCGGAGTTTGCATCGGTTTGGTAAGTCGGGATGACCCCCTAGCCGAAACAGTGCTCTACCCCCTATGGTAATACACGAGGCACTACCTAAATAGTTTTCGAAGAGAACCAGCTATCTCCGGGTTTGATTAGCCTTTCACTCCTATCCACAGCTCATCCCCTCATTTTTCAACATAAGTGGGTTCGCGCCTCCAGTCGATGTTACTCGACCTTCACACTGGCCATGGATAGATCACCCGGTTTCGGGTCTAATTCCAGCAACTGAACGCCCTATTAAGACTCGGTTTCCCTACGCCTACCCTAATTGGTTAAGCTTGCTACTAAAATTAAGTCGTTGACCCATTATACAAAAGGTACGCCGTCACAGAACAAGTCTGCTCCGACTGCTTGTAAGCACAAGATTTCAGGTTCTATTTCACTCCCCTCGCCGGGGTTCTTTTCGCCTTTCCCTCACGGTACTGGTTCACTATCGGTCAGCATAGAGTATTTAGCCTTGGAGGATGGTCCCCCCATATTCAGTCAAGATTTCACGTGTCCCGACCTACTCGATTTCACTTATATTAGTCTTTCACATACAGGGCTATCACCTACTATGGCTAAACTTTCCAGAATATTTTGCTGAACTAAAATAAGCTTAAGGGCTGTTCCGGTTTCGCTCGCCGCTACTACCGGAATCTCAATTGATTTCTTTTCCTCTAGGTACTTAGATGTTTCAGTTCCCTAGGTTTGCCTCTTATACCTATGTATTCAGTATAAGATAATATACTTATGTATATTGGGTTTTCCCATTCGGAGATCCTCGGATCAAAATTTGTTTACCAACTTCCCGAGGCTTATCGCAGGTTACTACGTCCTTCATCGCCTTATGCTGCCAAGGCATCCGCCTTGTGCTCTTCCTTTACTTGATCATATAACCTTAAAAAGGTTATTTAATTTTTTTGAGAGTACTTAATAAAATATATTAACTACTTTTTTAATTTGCAGTGATCTCATGTATACATAATGTATACACTAGAAAATTACATACCATTTATTTTACAGAACAATAGTCTTAAATATTTGATTACTCGTGTGGATGTTAAAAACACTATTTCGTTAAGGAGGTGATCCAGCCACAGGTTCCCCTACGGCTACCTTGTTACGACTTCACCCCAGTCATGAAGCACACCGTGGTAAACGCCCTCCCGAAGGTTAGACTATCTACTTCTGGTGCAATCCACTTCCATGGTGTGACGGGCGGTGTGTACAAGACCCGAGAACGTATTCACCGCGACATGCTGATTCGCGATTACTAGCGATTCCGACTTCATGGAGTCGAGTTGCAGACTCCAATCCGGACTACGAAGAATTTTCTAGGATTAGCACCACCTCGCGGCTTAGCGTCCGTCTGTATTCCCCATTGTAGCACGTGTGTAGCCCTACTCGTAAGGGCCATGATGACTTGACGTCGTCCTCACCTTCCTCCGGTTTATCACCGGCAGTCCCCTTATAGTTCCCGACCGAATCGCTGGCAAATAAGGGTAAGGGTTGCGCTCGTTATCCGACTTAACGGAACATCTCACGACACGAGCTGACGACAGCCATGCAGCACCTGTATCTTGGTTCCAAAAGGCACACTCTCATTACAAGAGCTTCCAAGTATGTCAAGAGTAGGTAAGGTTTTTCGCGTTGCATCGAATTAAACCACATGCTCCACCGCTTGTGCGGGTCCCCGTCAATTCATTTGAGTTTTAGCCTTGCGGCCGTACTCCCCAGGCGGACAACTTAAAACGTTAGCTGCGCCACTGAAAGACATTGTCTCCCAACAGCTAGTTGTCATCGTTTACGGCGTGGACTACCAGGGTATCTAATCCTGTTCGCTACCCACGCTTTCGCACCTCAGTGTCAGTACAGATCCAGGAGGCCGCCTTCGCCACTGGTATTCTTCATAATATCTACGCATTCCACCGCTACACTATGAATTCTACCTCCCTCTATCGTACTCTAGTGAGTTAGTTTTGGATGCAGTTCCTAGGTTGAGCCCAGGGCTTTCACATCCAACTTAACAAACCACCTACGCGCGCTTTACGCCCAGTAATTCCGATTAACGCTTGCACCTTCCGTATTACCGCGGCTGCTGGCACGGAATTAGCCGGTGCTTATTCTGCAGGTAACATCACGGTTATAAGGTATTAACTTATAACTTTTTCTCCCTGCTTAAAGTGCTTTACAACCCTAGAGCCTTCTTCACACACGCGGTATGGCTGGATCAGGCTTGCGCCCATTGTCCAATATTCCCCACTGCTGCCTCCCGTAGGAGTCTGGGCCGTGTCTCAGTCCCAATGTGGCTGATCGTCCTCTCAGACCAGCTAAAGATCGTAGCCTTGGTGAGCCATTACCTCACCAACAAGCTAATCTTACGCAGGCTCATCTAATAGCGAGAGCATCAAGAGAGGCCCTCTTTCTCCCAAAGGAGGTATACGGTATTAATCCGAGTTTCCCCGGGCTATCCCCTTCTACTAGGTAGATTCCTACGCGTTACTCACCCGTCCGCCGCTCTACTCATATCCGAAGATACTTTCTCGCACGACTTGCATGTGTTAAGCCTACCGCCAGCGTTCAATCTGAGCCATGATCAAACTCTTCAATTAATATCATGTTTGTTGATTTTTAAATAAAAAATCTAAATTTTATCTCGTATTTTGAACACCCACACGAGTAACCAAATATTTTAAAGAACAACCGTCTCAAAGGACGGGAAGCGTATTCTAACGGAGATATGTACAAAGAGAAAGGCTTTTATTTAATAATTTTAATTAATTTTTTTCTTTATCTACTAGTTTTTCGCTATTGAGGAATTTCATCTTAGATCTAAGCTCTTTTCCAACCTTTTCGATTGGATGATTTTTAGTAGATTCTCTTTTACTTTTCATAAATGGTCCACCTGATCCATCATTGCTTTGGCGACAATCATCCAAAAACTCGTCAGCAAAATTACCAGATTGAATATTATCTAGAATCTTTTTCATAGCAACTTTTGTATCATCCGTAATAACCTTGGGGCCACTTAAATAATCACCATATTCGGCTGTGTTTGAAATGGAGTAATGCATATTAGCAATACCTCCCTCTTGAATAAGATCTGTGATCAACTTTGTTTCATGTAAGCATTCAAAATATGCCATTTCAGGACTATAACCAGCTTCAACTAAAGTTTCAAAACCAGCCTTAATTAATGCTGTCATACCTCCGCATAAAACTGCTTGTTCACCAAATAGATCTGTTTCAGTTTCTTCTTTAAATGAGGTTTCTAAAACACCTGCTCTAGTTCCTCCATTTGCTTTTGCATAAGATAATGCAATATCTTTTGCCGAGTAGTCTTCATTATCTAGCGAGTCATGGTAAATAGCTATTAAAGATGGAACGCCTCCGCCTTTTAAATACGTGCTTCTTACAGTGTGGCCTGGGCCTTTAGGTGCAATCATAATTACACTGTTAGTTTCTTCAGCAATAATCTTTTTAAAATGAATGTTAAACCCGTGAGCAAAAGCAAGAATTGCATCTGGTTTCAAATTTGGTCTAATATTTTTTTCAAATATTCCTTTTTGGAACTCATCTGGCGCAAGTATCATAATCAAGTCAGCATTTGAAATTGATTCTTCAACAGTCTTTACATTTAAACCAGCTTCAGAAGCTTTACCCCATGAAGATGAGCCTTCTCTTAAACCAACAGTTACGTCTACTCCAGAATCTTTAAGATTGTTTGCATGAGCATGTCCTTGAGATCCATACCCTATAATTGTTACTTTAAGATTTTTGATGAGTTCTATATTGGCATCATCATCATAATAAATTTTCATCTCTTAAGATCCCCTTTAAATATGTGCTCTCATTATCGCTAACAGCAATTACTTCAATTAATTTATTTATTTGTCTTAGAATTTGTCTCATAAGAGCGTCCCCTACTGTAGTTTTGATTATGAGTCGAGAAACTTCACCTTTAGAAAACTTAATACTTAATTCATCTTCAATGAATTTATATTGAGTAAAATCATCTATAGGATCTACATGCAAGCTATCAATGTTATATCCTCTTTGATGAAATAAACCAACTACTCTTGCTAATGCACCAGGTTTATTTTCCATAATTAAAGTTAGCTGTCTTTCAATCATGTTTTATTACCTTTTGATAACCACATATCTTTCAAACTCCCATTAGGTGCAACTAACATAGGATATACATGTTCATTTGGATCTACGTAAACATCAACAAAAACTAGCTTGTCTTTGATTGAAAAGGCTTTTTCAATTCCATCTCTTAGTTCAGAATTTTTTGTAATCTTTATTCCAATGTGACCATATGATTCAACCAAGCTTTTAAAGTCTGGTAATGAGTCCTCATAACTTATTGATGAATGCCTCCCATCATAATTCATGTCCTGCCATTGTTTAACCATTCCTAAAGATAGGTTATTTATATTAAATATCTTAATTGGTAGTTTGTATTGTGAACAGGTTGATAACTCCTGAATACACATTTGAATACTTCCCTCTCCAGTTATACAAACGACTTCTTCATCAGGGTATGCAAGCTTCACTCCCATAGCTGAAGGCAGTCCGAATCCCATTGTTCCAAGACCCCCAGAATTTATCCATTTTCTTGGTTCATCAAAATGATAATACTGTGCAGCAAACATTTGATGTTGACCAACATCAGAAGTAACAAATGCATTACCTTTGGATGCATGATATATATGTTGAACAACTGCCTGAGGTAGTATTGGTTTGCTATCTGATTTATCTTTATAAAGATCATGATTAAGGCCATGATTATTTTTCCATTCAGCAATTTGAGAGTGCCATTTTTGGATTTTGGAGTTATCTATATCGTTTAATCTTTCTTTGATTAATGAGTTAATTGCTTGAAGAGAATTCTTAACTTGTCCAAAAACAGCAATATCAGCTTCTATGATTTTAGATACAGATGAATGATCAACATCAAAGTGAACGATTTGTGCATTAGGTGCAAATTTATCTGGTGTATTAGTAATTCTATCATCAAATCTTGCTCCAATAGCTAATATTAAATCAGCATTATGCATCGCCATATTAGCTTGAAAAGTTCCATGCATACCGAGCATTCCCAGAAACTTATCATCAGTTGCTGGATAAACTCCTAGACCCATGAGAGTATTTGTAACTGGAAAGTTTATATAACTATTAAGCTCTATCAACTCTTTAGAGGCGTTACTAGAAATAGTACCACCACCAGCATATATTACTGGTTGATTAGCATTTAATATTGCTTCGACAACTCTCTCAATTTGTGAAAGTTCAGGATCTAGGGGTGGGTTATAAGATCTAATATTGACCTCTTTAGGATATTCATAATCAAATAAATCATCCGGATTAGTTAGGTCTTTGGGAATATCTATTACTACCGGGCCTTGTCTGCCGGATGTTGCTATATGAAAAGCCTCTTTTACTATTTGAGCAATATTACTCTGATGATCTACCGTGAAACTATGTTTTACAATAGGTCTTGAAATTCCAATCATGTCTGTTTCCTGAAAAGCATCAGTTCCAATTAAATGACTTTGTACTTGGCCGGATATTACAATCATGGGTATTGAATCCATAAATGCAGTAGCTATTCCTGTAATGGCGTTTGTTGCACCTGGTCCTGATGTAACCATAACTACCCCCGGTTTTCCCGTTGCTCTTGCATACCCATCAGCTGCATGAGTTGCACCCTGTTCATGTCTAACAAGAATATGCTGCATCTCTTTTTGTTTGAAAATTGAATCATAGATATGAAGAGCAGCTCCTCCAGGATACCCAAAAATATATTCAACGCCCTCATTAATAAGCGATTGGATTAAAATATCATTTCCGGCTAACTTCATAATAAATACCTAAGAGTGAGGTTTATACATTATTCTTACTTATAAAAACAAGTTTTTTTTATATTTTTAAATATGTTTTTTGAAACTATCAATTAAATTTTTCATATCCTCATGCATTGGCGCATTAAAAGTAAGCACTTCATTGGAGTTAGGGTGCTCAAATGACAGTTGAGAAGAATGAAGAGCTTGTCTTGGAAAATTTCTAATTACGTCAACTAAATCATTTGGTGTATCTTTTGCAATATGCTTTGAGGGGTTATATGTTTTGTCTCCAATAATAGGAAGCTTCTTGCTGCTTAGGTGAACTCTTATTTGGTGAGTTCTACCTGTTTTAATTGAAATATCCAACAAGGAATAATTTTGATAACTATCTTCTAATTTTACAAATGAATATGCTTCTTTTCCATCAGGCCTTACCGACATTTTCGTTCTATTTTTTATATCTCTACCTATGGGTTCATCAATCTCAAAACTTCCAATTATTTTTCCTACCACAATTGCTTTATAATTTTTTTTAACTTTTCTTTCTTGAAGCAAGTGTACAAAGTAATTTCTAAATTTTTCAGTTTTAGCTACTATAACTATACCTGAAGTATCTTTGTCTAATCTGTGCACTATCCCAGCTCTAGGGATATTTTTTAATTCTGGATATCTAAAAAGAAGTCCATTTGCAAGAGTGCCTTGATCGCATCCAGCCCCAGGATGCATTATTAAATTACTTGGCTTATTAACAATTAGATATTCTTTTTCTTCTTTTATGATATCGAAATTAATATCTTCAGGATCCCAAGACGTTTTTATTTCTGAGATGGGGTTTATTTCAATCTCATCATTGGTTGAAACTGTTTCTCTGGGAGACGCCAACTCATTATTTAATAAGATTCTTCCCTCAAGAATCCATTTTTTAAGTTGGGTTCTAGAATAATCTCCAAAAATCATTGAAGAAACCTTATCAAGTCTCATTCCTGATAATTCTTTAGATACTTTTTTTACTATTTCCATATGAACTTATCAAAAAAAAATTGTTCTAATTTTATGTTTTTAAAGAACAAAATGTAATTATGCAGGTAAAATAAGCAATCTTAATGAAAAATAAAAATAATAAACATAGCATTTTGCTCTTTTTAATAGCTTTTGTGATATCTGGATGTAATTCCGATGGTCCTGAAATTGAGCAACCAGAAAAAATATACTACGATCAAGCACAAAAGAGAATGAATGCAAAAAATTTCTACGGTGCAATCGAATCTTTAGAGGCAATAGAAAGTAGATACCCTTTTGGGAAATATGCTGAACAAGCACAAGTTGAATTAATATATGCTCATTTTATGAATTCAGAAACTGAAGCATCTCATTCAGCAGCTGAAAAATTTATTCGCCTTCATCCAAGACATCCAAATATTGACTATGCATATTTTATGAAAGGTCTTTCAAGTTATACGAGAGATAGAGAGTTTTTAACAAGAGTTTCAGATACTGATTTATCAAACAGAGATATTTCAGGAGCAAAAGAGTCATTTGCAGAACTAACTGAATTTTTGACAAGATTTCCAGATAGCCAATATGCCCCATATGCAAAGCAAAGAAATGTATATCTTAGAAATATGATTGCAAAAAGTGAGCTGGCTGCAGCAGATTATTACCTTACAATTGATGCATATGTTGCTGCAATAAGAAGAGCTAACTATGTTATAGAAAATATTCCAAATTCTAGTGAAAACTACAGAGCGCTTAAAATATTAGAAGTTAGTTATGAAGCTCTTGGATATACCAGCCTACTAGAAGATTTGAAGGTTGTAATCAATATAAATTATCCTGATCAAGAGTCCATCCAAAAGTCTAGTCGAAGAAACTGGTCATGGAATTTCTTAAACAATACAAAACCAACTAGAAAAGAATAAGATTAGTGATACTAAAATTAATTTTGCCTTTTTTAATTTTTTTCATTATTGGGCTCGCTAGAATATACCTAACAAAAGTTTTGCCTTCAAAACGAAATAAAAGATCTGAGCAAATGTTAAGTTGTTCTGCTTGTGGAACTTTTGTTCACGAATCTTTAGTAGTTAAAAAAAATGGGGACAGTTTCTGTTCAGAAGATTGTTCTATGTCTTAATCTTTTTCAACAAAATAAACATAGCAGGAATATACAACAAAGCCGTCATTGTTGCTCCCAAAACTCCTATACTCATTGCCCATGCTAGTGGCCTAAAAAAGATATTGGCAAATATAAGCGGCAAGAATCCACCTAAAGTTGTAAGTGAAGTAGTTATGATATGTCTAGTTGATCTTATAACAACCTCAATTAAATCAGATTTTGTCATTGAAACTTGATTAGCTTTTTCTTTTATATGTGATAAGACAATAATAGAGTCATTGATTGAAAGACCTATTAAACCTAGAGCACCAACTGTACCAATAAATCCATAATTCTGCTGACCAAGTTTTAACCCTAAGAAAGAAAGTCCTATAGAAAAAATAGCTACAGATAAGATTAATAAGGTTTGCCTGAAAGAGTTAAGTGCAAAGACTAAACCAAAAGTAATTAACAAAAGATATATTATTGCAGATGAATATATTTGAGATTGAGATTGGCCCCTAGATTCAGCCTCACCACCAACAATTATTGAATATCCTGGAGGCAAGTTGCTTTCAAATTCATTAAATTTTTCTTCTAGATATTGTTCAGTTTTATGTGGAAGTGTTCCTGTCCATATCCATCCTTCTACTTGATTAACTCTTTGACTATTTCGTCTTGTTACGTATGAGGAAGTTTTATTAATTGTTGCTTGTCCATAATTACCTATAAAGTCAATTCCATCCTTGGAGGGAATAGAAAGATAGCCAGTATTGCCTATGATATCTGAGGACTCTCTTATACCTTTAACTCTTATTGGTATTTCTTTATTTGAGTCAAGCATTGAGCTTACAACAATTCCATTATTTTCTGCATATAACTCATTAACTAATAGCTCAGTATTCTTTCCAGAAAGGGAAACATTAGAACTATTAAATTCAAATTCTATATTAGTATTTGAATAGCCTGCTAAGGACTTTGTATGACTCACATCTGGTGCATCATTAATAATTAATTCTAATTCAGAGCCAATAGCCCTCAAAACGTTTTCATCGTCTCCAATAATAGAATATTGAATATCAGAAAATACTGGTGGTCCGGTTTGAAAACTATCTACAAAAATAATCAAATCTGAATTTTGAGCAACCAACATCTTTGAAAGTTTTGGTAAATTTTCAATCATTTCATAGTAATCTTTTGCAAAGAAAACTGCCTGTGCATGATTATTGCCACCATTTTTCTCCTCTCCGCCTACAATATTCATGAGCACTCTAGGCATCCATCTTCCAATAAACCAATAGTCTTTATCTAATTCAATAAGATTACTATCAATTACCTGATTTCTTATTTCTTGAACTTTTTCAAGAGTCTTTGTTGAAGACGAATTTGTTGGAAGTTCTATATGAATTCGAAACATATCCCTATCATTTGCAGGAAAGAAATCTTTCGGAATAGAACCAAATATTAAAAATCCTAATAATGGTAAACAGATTGAAATCAATATTGCTCGCCTGGGTACATCAAAAGCCCAGGTAAGAAATTTTCTATATTTTTTAAGAATCTTCTGGTTTTTATATCCTTCTTCATGGACATTAATATTTGCAAAATAAGGTATGCGCTCCATATAGCTCATCAAGACAGGAACCATTATTAATGCTAATACTAATGATGAAATAATTGACATTATTACAGTCAACGCCATGCCGCCAACAAATTCAATACTGGAGCCCTCTCCAGTGACTATAGGCATAAACGCAAAAACAGTAGTTGCTGTTGCAGCTAATAAAGGTGTTGATATATGAACCAATGTTTGATTGATAGACTCTCTAATTGAAAGTCCAATTGATCTTCTATATTTATAATCTTCAACAACTATTATCCCATTGTCAATTAAGAGCCCTAAGGCAATAATTATTCCGGTAATAGATGTTTGGTGAAGAGGTAAATCTATTAATCTGCAACCAAGCAAAACCAAAGATACTGAAAATGGCAAAATAGCAGTTACTATTATTCCTGGCCTTATTCCTAAAAAAAAGAAACTGAGACTTAATACAAAAAAAGTTGCTAATGCAAAGCTTTTAATTAATTCTCCAAATTTACTGGATACGTATATCGACTCATCGTATATTCTTTCAATTTGGAATTCTTCAGGTAATGTTAGTCGCATTTTATCAACTTGATCATCTACATTTTCAACATATTCAAATACCCTTTGTGAAAATGATCCTGTGGCAGATACAGATAAGACTCTTTTACCGTTATATAAAAATATATCTTCAATTGGATTGGCTGGTTGCATTGAAACCTCAGCTATATCTTGAAGCCTAATAATTTCCGATTGATTTATTACTTTAACTGGTATTTCACCAATCTTTTGAGGAGTCGTTATATTATCTTTTAGTCTAATTAGAAATTCAGAATATTCGTCAGAAACCACCCCGACAGGCTTCTTATTATCATATGATTTAATAGCTGTGCTTATTTCTTGGTATGTTAATCCCAGTGACGACATTTTTGCTGAATCAACCTCAACAACTATTTCTTCTTCTGCCTCTCCATATATAGCTGTCTTTTCTGTTCCTGGAACGGAACTCAACCTCTTCTGAAGTTGCTGTGCCAATCTAGACATCATGATGATTGGAGTATTTCCTTCGCCCTTCCAATCAATAATGTATTCAACGGTTATAGGTGGTCCTGATGACCTTTCAAGCAACATTGTTACTCCATCAGGCGTTTCTATTTGATCTATCTTATTTTGAACTTTTGACCAAACTTCTTCTATTAATAATGGTGGTACATTTTGTTGCAATTCTACTAGTGTCTCAGAAAAGCCTTGAGTAATTACTGATGATAAATCCTCGATATCAAGCTCAACGATCTCTCTCAGTTTGTTTTCAAGATTATCTACAACTTGGGTTTCTATCCTCTCAGGAGTGGCTCCAGGATATGAAATGGTCACAGTTGCCCATCTTTCGGCTAGCTCTGGATTCTCTTGAATTGGTAAAGTAGATATTGAAGAGATGCCAGAAAGTAATATAAAAGCTAAAGTTAAAAAGAGAATTCTTGGTCTATCAAGAAATATATTTATGAATTTCATATTTTCTAATTAACTTTTTTGCCTTCAATAATCTTAGATGCTCCACCTAAAACAACTAAATCACCGTTTTTTATAGTGCCGCTGACAAATGCATAATCATCTTCAAAATGGACTATTTCTACTATATCTCTTACGACAATACTATTACTGTCGATTGTATATATTGTCCATAATCCCTGATCTGATTGAGATAAAGACTTTAAGGGCACCCAAGTACCTTTGGCTTGTTTAGATATTTTTAATTGAAGGTTCGCTATTGAGCCAGGATTAAAAAATTCACTAAATTCAAAAATTGCTAATCTACTATTTGAGCCGCCTGGCGACATTGGCGCCAGCTTAGCAAAGGTTGCTTTTACTATTTCACCATCAAACTCAAAATCATATTCTTGATTAATTTGCATATCTTCTAAATAGATAACAGGTACAGAAATATGTGCTTCAACATAATTTGAATCGATGATCTCAAGTATAGGGATCCCTGAGTTAATGACTGTACCTGTATCTAAAAACCTATTTTGTATTACGCCGTTAAATGGAGAAATAATGTTTGTTTGCTCTAACTTAACTTTAAAAAAGTCATATTGTGATTCTGCAACAATAAAATCAGATTTAGCTTTATCAAGATCCTGAATTGATATATGTCCTTGCAACCTTAAATCTTCAAATCTTTCAAGAACTTGTTTTGATAAATCATATTTTGCCTTTGCTTGATTTAACTGAGCATTAGACTCTCTGTCATCTAGTTTGGCTAAAATATCTCCTTTATTTACATAGTCACCAACATCAACATAAATATTTTTAATTTTGCCTGGAATTTCAAATGCCAATTTAGATTGCTCAATTGGTAAAAGTTTTCCAGGAAAAGTTTTAGTAATCGAATAAGAATCTAATATTTTTACTTCTAAGACTTCGATTGACATGAGCTTTAAAGAAGCAAATAAACAAAAAATTGTTATATGTTTAAATATTTTAAAATTTGACATTGTTATTTAAAAATTCTAATGTGAGCAGTGTAAACATTAATGTATTATGTTAGCAGTGTCAACATTTATATAGAATATGAAATCTTATCATCACGGAAACCTAAAACAAGAACTCATAGACTGTGCCTGCAGGTTATGTGAAAGAGATGGTTATACAAAATTAAGCATTAGAACTTTGGCTAAAGAAAGTGGAGTTTCGCAAACTGCGCCCTATCGTCACTTTGAAACTAAAGAAGCATTATACGCATCAGTAGCACAAGATGGTTTTAATAAACTATCAAAGGCTATCCATGTTGATGTTGATAAAAAAGTTAACAAAAAACAAATCGTTGATATGGCAATTAAATATATTGAGTTTGGTCTCAAAAATGCTAATACCTATGATCTTATGTTTGGTACTGCTGTTGGTAATTTTGCTGAATATCCTGAATTGCTTGAATCAGCAAATTCAAGCTATGAAAATTTTAGATCGAGTTTTTCTCAATTAGCCAATGATAGCGATGAAGTTATAGCTTTTAAATGTATTACTTTATGGTCGATGGTTCATGGTCTTGTGGGAATATTAAGAAAAGCTCAAGTGGTTGCAGATAATTCCATGGTAAATCCTGAAGCTGGCCCTATGTCGTCTGCTATTCTCATAGCTGGCAATCTGGAAGATCATTTAGATAAAGTTATTTCTGGAATAATTGAAAATTAATTATTTATATTTACCATCAACATAAGTTAAAGTAGATATCTCATTAGTGTGATTTGCATTCTCAACAAGTCCAACAACAATTGTATGGGTGTGATATGAAGTCAACTTATCTACTTTGCAAAATATATTTGCTTGAGCATTAGATAAAAAGGGTATTTCTTCTGTATCCCAATTTTCATTATTAAATCTTTCTTCATAGCTTTCTTCATCTGAACAGATATTTGACAGCTCCTCTTGATCTTTTTTCAACAAGTTGATGCAAAACTTAGAGCCTATTTGGAGTGTGTCATGAATTCTTGAAGACTTATTAATACATATTAGTAGACTTGGAGGATCCATTGATATGGATGTAACAGATGAGACAGTTATTGCATTTGAATTTCCATTATCATCTTTGTTAGACATGATGCTTACTGAATAAATATATCTGCGCATAGCTAGTCTAAAATTATCTTGAATGCTCATAGTATGAATTATACTTAAAGAAAAATATTATAGATGAAAAATAGTATCAGAATAACTGGAGGCTATCTTAAAGGAAAAAAAATACCTTTTGACTTTAAAAGCTCTCTAAGACCAACATCAAGTAAATTAAGAGAAGTCTTGTTTAATTGGTTGCAATTTGAAATACAAGAGTATCAATGTTTAGACTTATTCAGTGGGACTGGAGCTTTGGGAATTGAAGCAATATCTAGAGGTGCTAAAAGAACAGTCTTTATTGAATCAAATAAAAAAAATTTTTTAGCTCTTAAAAGATCGATCTCAGATCTAAATTTAAAAAATAATTCTATGATACTTTTTAAAGACGGTTTATCTTGGATTAAAGATAATAATTTATCAGAATTTGACCTGATATTACTAGATCCTCCATTCAATGAGAATTATGAAAAAAAAGTATTAGAAGTTCTTGGTAATAATCAAAATCTCAAGTCTTCATGTAAAATTTACATCGAATTTAGTAAATTTACAGATATAGATATGCCTGATTCGTTTAAAATATATAAAGAAAAAATAATAGGTGACGTGAAAGCACTTCTTCTAAAATATGACAATCAAAATAGCTTCTAGATCATCAAAGCTTGCCTTAGCTCAAGTAGAAGAATTTGTTCAAACTTTTTCTATCAAAGAATATGAATTAATTAATATAAGAACTCAAGGTGACATTATGAGTTCAAAAGGTGAAATATTATTTGATAAAGCGCACTTCGTATCTGACATAGAAGAATCTTTGCTAAATGGCTCAGTTGATGTAGCAATACATTCTGCAAAAGATATGCCAGCTAAAAAAACTGCAGAATTAGATCATCTCTATTTTACAAAAGAAAATAAAAGATTCGTTTCAGACCTACTAATTTTTAATAAGAGCCAAGGTTCTTTGTTTAAAAGCCATATGAAGTTAGGTACTTCTAGCCTTAGAAGAAGATTACAGGCTAAATTTCATCTTAATGCAAAAAATATTTCTAGTCTTAATGGAAATATTGATACAAGAATAAAGAAACTTGATGATGGAAAATATGATTGCATCATTCTGGCCGAAGCAGGCCTCAAAAGGTTGGAACATCTATTGGAAGGTAAAAATTTTATTAGGCTTAATCATATTTCATGCTCTGGACAAGGTGCACTTGCAGTTCAATGGAAAGATAATAATAAATTTGGCGATCTTATTATGTCTTCAGATGTAGCATCACTTTACACAGAGCTAAATGCAAATATTGAACTAGAGAAATCTCTTCTAAAAAAACTTAAAACAAATTGTAATTCTGCTATTTCTATTAAATCTTCACAAGGTCAAATTAATGGTGAGATTTACGGTATTGATAAGTTTATAGCTTTTAAAGGTACAAAAATTGAAACGATACATAAAGAAATTGTTGATATGGGTGGGCTAAAATTATTAAATGATCATAATTGATACAAAAGCTACAGATTATAAAATAATTGATGGGATAACGAATATTCCTCTATACGGTTTTAAACCTCTAAAATACAAAATAAAAAATATAGATTTTACTGATTTTATTTTCCAAAGTACTCAGGCAGTATTGCAATTTTCTAAGCACATTAATTTATTAAAGAAAAAAAATATTAATGTATACGCTATAGGGCATACCACTAGTGAAGTTCTTAACTCTTTTGGAATAGAGTCAATAAGTCCTGAAAAGCCTGGATCAAAGCATTTAATTAAAATCATTAAAAAAAATATTGATAATAAAAAATTTCTTATAGTAAAAGGTTCTGATGGTTTAAATGATATTTATAAATTCTTAAAAGAGAGTGATGTATTATCAGAGGAAATCAATGTTTACAAAAGAATTGAACTTAAAGACTATAAAGCTCTTGTAAATAAGTTTAAAAATGCAGATGCAATAATATTCCCAAGTGTTTATGCAATAGAAATATTCTTCAGAGAGATATATACAAAAAATACTAATACAAAATTATTTTGTGTATCAGATAGAATCTTGCAAGAGCTTAATAAAAGAGGTCAAAGTGGTTTTATTTTAGATAATTATTTTTCTAGCAATGACTTAATTAAAGAAATTAAAGAATCTATTTAGATTTTTTACCATTGCCATTCTTCATTGAAGAGAAGAATTCATCGTTGGTCTTATGGGTTTTAATTCTATCGATTAAAAACTGAATGGCTTGAGCATCTTCCATTTCATCTAGAATTTTTCTTAATACCCACATTCTTTGTAATTCGTCGTCTGTAGTAAGAAGATCCTCCCTTCTTGTACCGGATCTCCTTATATTAATAGCTGGATAGATTCTTTTTTCAGCAATTTTTCTTTCTAGGTGAATCTCCATATTACCTGTGCCTTTAAATTCCTCATAGATCACTTCATCCATTTTTGAGCCAGTTTCAACTAAAGCAGTAGCAAGAATAGTGAGGCTTCCGCCCTCCTCTAAGTTTCTAGCAGCACCAAAGAACCTTTTCGGTCTTTCAAGAGCATTTGAGTCTACACCACCACTCAGTATTTTTCCTGATGCGGGTTGTACAGAGTTATAAGCTCTACCTAACCTGGTAATTGAATCTAATAAAATAACAACATCTTTCTTGTGTTCAACAAGTCTTTTGGCTTTTTCAATAACCATATTTGCAACCTGAACGTGTCTTGTTGGAGGCTCATCGAATGTACTCGCAACAACCTCACCTTTCACAGTTCTAGACATATCAGTAACCTCTTCAGGTCTTTCATCAATCAACAAAACAATCAATTCAACTTCTGGATTATTGCTTTTTATTGAGTGAGCAATACTCTGAAGCATTAATGTCTTACCTGCTTTGGGTGGTGATACTATTAATCCTCTTTGTCCTTTTCCAATAGGAGCAATCAAATCAATTATTCTTGAGGATAGATCTTCATTTGAGCCACTACCTTGTTCAAGCATTAATCTTTCATTTGGAAAAAGTGGTGTTAGGTTCTCAAAAAGTATCTTATTTTTTGTTTTAGCTGGTTCTTCACCATTTATGGTATCAACCTGAATTAATGCAAAATATCTTTCTTTATCTTTTGGGGTTCTAATCTTTCCTGCTACAGAATCTCCTTTTCTTAATCCAAACTTTCTAATCTGACTTGGTGATACGTAAATATCATCTTCACCAGCGCAATAAGAACCTTGTGGAGATCTCAAAAATCCAAAGCCATCATTAAGTATTTCTAGGACGCCTCCACCAAATATATCAATTCCCTCTGAAGCTTTATGCTTAAAGATACGAAAAATTATTTCTTGTTTTTTGAGACGACCAAGATCTTCGAGACCTAACTCGGTTGCGATCTCTACTAACTCGCTTATTGGTTTATCTTTTACTTCACTAAGATTCATAAAAATATTCCGGTATAACTAACATGAAATGATTGAAACTGGTAGGTTTTTAAACTCTGGATTGGAAATGATAACTCTTTTTATAAAAGATGCAAAGCTATATTAAATAAATTAAATCTTCGATCTTATAAATTGATCTAATTGTTGTTTAGATAAAGCCCCTATTTCTGTACCAATATTTTCGCCATTTGCAAATATCATTAGTGTTGGAATTGATCTAATTCCATACTCTGCAGCAGTTTCCCTATTTGCATCTACATCCATTTTGCAAACTTTAATTGTATCTTTAAATTCTTCAGCTGCTGCTTCAACTAGTGGAGCAAGTTGCTTACAAGGTCCACACCACTCTGCCCAAAAATCAACCAAAACTGGTTGTTCAGAATTAACAACTTCATTTATAAAGTCGTCTTTGTTTTGAACTTCTACAACGTTACTCATTTGTTTTGTATCTCCTTTGATATTTCTTTAGCAGCATAAGTAAGGATAGCATCTGCTCCTGCTCTTTTAATACCGATTAGTGATTCTAGCATAACCCCTGAATCTAGCCATCCCTTGCTTATTGAAAGTTTTAACATACTATATTCGCCACTAACTTGATATGCGAAGGTGGGAATCTGAAAACTATCTTTGATGCTATGAATGATATCCAAGTATGGCATTGCTGGTTTAACCATAACAATATCTGCACCTTCATTTATATCCAAAGCAACTTCATGAAGTGCTTCTTGCTTATTTTTAAGAGACATTTGATAAGAGGACTTAGATGATTCGCCTAAATTTGATGATGAACCAACCGCATCTCTAAATGGTCCATAAAATTTAGAACTAAATTTAGCAGCGTAAGATAGCAAAATTGTATTTTTAAAGTTTTGACTTTCAAGAGCTTCTCTGATCAGCCCTATTCTTCCGTCCATCATATCTGATGGCGCAATAATATCGGCACCTGCATCTGCTAAAATTAATGACTGCTCAATTAATATCTTATTTGTTTCATCGTTATCAACATCACCATTAACAATAATTCCGTCATGTCCGTGATCTGTATATGGATCTAGTGCAACATCTGCAATCAGAACAAGATCAGGAAATTGTCTTTTGATTTCTTTAATTGATTTAGAGATAAAATTATTAGTCTTTGTAGCTTGGCTGCCTTTGTGATCCTTGTTTTCTGAATCAATTACTGGAAAGATTGCTAAGGAGTTAATGCCGGATTTGATTATGTCCTCTATTTCATTAAGAGCTTGATTTATACCATACCTATAAATATTTGGCATAGATTCAATTTCTTCTTCTCCATCAAAATTTTCTTTTACAAAAATAGGTTGTATTAGATCATCTTTTGTTAAGTTTGTTTCAGACACTAAATTAATAAGATTATTATTTCTTCTTAATCTTCTTAATCTAGTATTTGGAAATTTTCTTTGAATAAACATAAATTAATCAGTTATCGCTCCTAAACTTGCAGATTTTACACTTTTTGCATACTTAGATAAGACGCCTTTTTTTGGCCTTGTGATTGGTGACTTCCAAGCTACCCTTCTTCTCTCAATCTCATCATCATTTACTTTTAGAGTTAGTTGATCTGTTTTTGCATCAATTAAAATTTGATCTCCGTCTTCTATTAAGGCAATTAAACCCCCATCCGCAGCCTCGGGAGATATGTGGCCAACTACAAAACCATGTGTTCCACCAGAAAATCTTCCGTCTGTTATAAATGCAACTTTATCTCCTAAACCCAGCCCCATAATTGCAGAAGTTGGTTTCAGCATTTCTCTCATACCAGGACCACCCTTTGGACCTTCGTATCTTATAACAATTACATCTCCCTCTTCTATTTGATTCCCTAGTATTGCTTTAACACCATCCTCCTCAGAATTAAATACTTTGGCTTTGCCTTCAAAAGATGTCCCTTCTTTGCCAGTAATTTTTGCAACAGCACCATCACTTGCTAAATTTCCATAAAGGATTCTTAAATGGCTGTCACTTTTAATAGGGCTTTCAAAGCTTTTGATAATTTTATTATCTTTATACGGTTCGATGTCTTTCAAATTGTCTTCTAAAGTCTTGCCAGTAACAGTCATACATTCACCATTTAAAAGCCCTTTTTCTAATAACGATTTCATTAAAGGTTGTATGCCACCTGAAGAATTTAACTCTGACATATAATGACTTCCAAAAGGTTTTAAGTCTGCTAAAACTGGCGTTTTTTTACCAATATTTGTGAAGTCATCTAATTTTAACTTTACTCCAATAGAGTGAGCCATAGCTAAAATATGAAGAACTGCGTTTGTTGATCCACCCAGAGCGATAACTATTGTTATAGCATTTTCAAAAGCTTCTTTTGTCATAATATCAGATGGTTTTATATCTTTTTCAAGTAGATCCATTATTGCAATTCCAGCATCTACGCAATCTTGATTCTTTGATGAAGAGACAGCATCTTGACTAGAGCTTCCTGGCAGACTCATTCCTAATGCTTCTATAGCAGAAGCCATAGTATTTGCAGTATACATACCTCCACACGAGCCAGGTCCTTCAACTGATATTTCTTCAAAATGAATTAATTCTTCTTTACTGATTATTCCTTTTGAAAATTCACCAACTTTTTCTGAAACAGTCACATAGTCAGTATTTTCCTTACTTGGTTTTATTGATCCTCCATATATAAATATTGAGGGCCTATTTAGCCTAGCCATGCCTATAAGACAACCTGGCATATTTTTATCACAACCACCTATAGTTATTAACCCATCATATCCAAGACAGCCAACCACAGTTTCAATTGAGTCTGCAATAACTTCCCTAGAAACCAAAGAATACTTCATACCTTGTGTTCCCATTGAAATACCATCTGATACAGTAATCGTATTAAATAAGACTCCTTTTCCTCCAGATGCATTAATTGAATCTTCAACAACTTCTGAAAGTTTATTTAAATGCATATTACATGGAGTTACTTTAGCTCCAGTAGAAGCGACACCCACAAGAGGCTTAGTAAAATCCTCAGTTGTAAATCCGACACCACGAAGCATTGAACGTGAAGCTGCTTGGTTAGGTCCATCAACTAGATCTTTGGAGTATTTTCTTGAACTCATTTTTAAAACATTTTCTCAATCGGATGCGTATCTTAACGCAGCTGAGAGCAATTTTTTAGTATATTTTTCTTTTGGATAGTCAAAAACCTGATCAGAAAGACCAGATTCTACTATTTTTCCGTCTTTCATAACAAATATATAATCTGACATAGATCTTATTACTTTTAAATCATGACTTATAAATAGATATGTTAATTTATATTCATCCTGGATATCTTTTAATAAATTAATAACTTGTATCTGTATTGATCGATCTAGAGCTGAAGTCGGTTCATCTAAAATCATAAAAGATGGATTCATTATTAATGATCTTGCAATTGCAATTCTTTGCCTCTGTCCTCCAGAAAACTCATGAGGGTATTTATTTTTTGCATTTAAATCAATCCCAACATCTGTAAGAACCTTATCAATTCGTTTTTGAGTTTCAGCTTTTGATAATTTGAAATGAACGCCAAGGCCCTCTCCAATAATTTCTCCAACTGTCATTCTTGGCGACAATGAGCCATAGGGATCCTGAAAAACTATTTGTATGTGTTTTTTTATTTCCTTTGATGAATCCTTGATTTGCTTTCCATTGAAGCTAATCTCTCCTTCAAATTTTGTTAAATTTGCTATCGCTTTTCCAAGTGTGGATTTACCAGATCCTGATTCACCTACTAATCCTATGGTTGTATTCTTATATATATTTAATGAAGTATCTTTTACGGCATGGAACCTATTTTTCTTAAAGAAATTTATGTTTGGCATGTTGTAATAAACATTTAAATTCTTTATTTCAATAAGAGGATCTTCATTGTTATTAATATCTTCTTTTGGCTCAGGTTCAGCACTTAATAATTTTTGGGTATAAGTATGTTGAGGATTATCAAATACACTTTGAGTATCTCCATTTTCAACTATTTTTCCATTTTGCATTACACATACCTGATCAGAAAACTCCTTAACCAAACCCAAGTCATGAGTAATAAATAAAATTGACATGCCTAAATCTTTTTTTAATTTTGACATTAGGTCAAGAATTTGAGCCTGAATGGTAACATCCAGAGCTGTTGTTGGCTCGTCTGCAATTAATAGTTTTGGTTTATTTACCAACGCCATTGCTATCATAATCCTTTGTCTTTGTCCTCCTGATAGTTCATGAGGGTAAGAATTAAATCTTCTTTGCACTTCATCGATTTCAACTAATTTCATTAGCTCTATTGCTTCATCTTTAGCTTGTTTTTTTGAAACATTGGTATGTAAAAGTACTGATTCAGTAATTTGATTTCCAACTTTGTGATAAGGATTTAGTGAAGTCATTGGTTCCTGAAATACCATTGAAATTATGTTGCCTCTTATTGATAGGAGTTCTTTCTTTGAAGCATTAATTATTTGTTTACCATTGAACTTAATAGATGAATCTTTTAAATACATTGCTTGAGGAATTGGTAAGAGTTGCATAATGGACATTGCGGTTACTGATTTACCAGACCCAGATTCTCCTACTAAAGCTAAAGTTTTATTTGTTTGAATATCAAAACTAATATTATCTACAGCTCTAAAGAATCCATCCCTAACTTTAAAATCAATGCCTAAATTCCTAACTTCAACAATATTTTTCATAGTATCTTTTTATATTCATGTAAAAAATCATTCACTGCTTTTTTTGCAGCCTTCAATCGTGTCATGGATGCAAATCCATGAAACAAAGATGGATAATGTAATTGTTTCACAGAAGTGCCACTTTGATGAAGTAAAAAAGCATAATTTTCACCTTCATCTGACAAAGGATCAAAACCAGCCGTAACTATAATTGTTTTTGGTAATTTTGGCACTCCTTTATATAACAATAAATTGAAAGTATTCATTGACTCATTTTTATGGTTGTATTTAAATTTTTCCCAGAACCATTGCATAGCCTTTTTTGTTAATAAATATTTATCTTTAAACAATTCGAAGGATTCATTATTACAACTAGGGTCGCACATTGGATATATTAAAAATTGGCTATGAATATTTTCTTGATTTTTATTTATTAGATAATGAGTTATAGATGCAGCAAGGTGAGCACCAGCGCTATCTCCACACAAACTTATATTTCTAATATTTGTTCCACGTTTTTTTAACCAATCTATGGCTAAAATGCCTTCATTTAATGCATGAGGAAATTTATATTCTGGTGATAAGGAATAGTCTAAAGAATAGATTTTTGTTCTAAGCTTTTCTGAAAAATATGCCACAGTGGGATCATGGGTTTCAACAGAATTTAATACGTACCCACCGCCATGAAAAAATAAAATTATGTTTTCATTATCTGTTTGATAGGGAATGTACTCTCTGATTAAAAGACTTTTATTTTTTCCAATAAGATGGTCATTCCTTTGAACAGGCCTTTTGGTTTTTTTAGAGAGATTTAAATTTTTTCTTTTTTCTTCTATTAGATTTCTTATTGTTGAAATTTCTTCATCAGCAACCTCGTGTATATCAAACTTAGGCATAAGAGATAAAAAAATTTTAGACTGAGTGTCAAAAATAAATTTTCTTTTAATATCTTTATTAAAGATAGATATTAGCTCTAAAAGCCATACAGGAATTAAGAAAAAAAGATTTATAAGAAGATTTCTAATCATGACTTGTTAATTATAATCAAAAGTTTCGCTTCACTTTGTATTTGGTGAAGTTTATCCTACATATCAGTGAAACAATTAATATTTATATTCTTTATTTTTATAAGTAGTTTAGGAATACTTGCTGACAAAAGTTTTATATTTTCAGAGAAAAATAATGAGATTCTTCCAGCAGAAGAAGCTTTTGGACTTAATTTTAGTAAAAAGGATGGAAATATTATAGCTTTATGGGATATAAAAGAGGATTACTACTTGTATCTAAATTCAATATCAATCAAACAGGAAGAAAATGAAATTGCCTTCAAGTCTCTTGAGGGAAATATATTAGAACATGAGGATGAGTTTTTTGGAAAAACTAAGATAATAAAAAATCTATACAAAATATCTTTTAAAGCTCCACAAAGTGGTACCAAAACAAAATTATTTTATCAGGGTTGTTCAGAAAAAGGTTTTTGTTATCCAGTTCAAAGCATAAATATCTACTAAATTCCTATAATTTCCATTAAATTCTGTTAAAATCAGTCATATGAAAATATTAGTTTTAAATGGTCCCAATCTCAATATGCTTGGATTAAGAGAAAAAGATATATATGGGTCTGATTCTCTTAATGATATTGAAAAAAGGCTTGCGATAATTGCAGAAAAAAATAACTGTGTAATTGATTTTTATCAAAGCAATGCGGAACATGAACTAATTGATGTAATACAAAATTCATTAAACAAGAAGGTCGATGCAATAATTTTTAATCCTGCTGGATACACTCATACAAGTGTAGCTTTAAGGGATGCTCTATTGGCAGTAAAGATTCCATTTTTTGAAGTTCATATTTCAGATGTTGAATCAAGAGAGGATTTTAGAAAAAAATCATATTTTAGCGATATAGCTGAGAAAGTATTTAGCGGTCATGGAGTTAAGGGATACGAGCTTGCTTTAAATGAAGCATTAAATTTTAATAGGTAGAACTATGGATATAAGAAAGATTAAGACGCTTATCGAAATGTTAGAGGAATCAAATCTGAAAGAAATTGAAGTAAGTCAAGGAGATGAGTCTGTAAGAATATCAAAGCAATCAAATGATATTAAAATTGCAAAAGATAATAATTCTCAGGATAGTTCAGACTAGATACAAGCAAAATATAGCAACATCATAAAATAATTATAAAAATGAGTTCAAATTACAACCCTCAATCAATTGAAAAAGATATCCAAGATAAATGGGATAAGCAAAATAAATATGTCACTAGGGTGGATGAAAGAAAAAAGTATTATTGTCTATCAATGTTTCCATACCCATCTGGAAAACTTCACATGGGGCATGTAAGAAACTACACCATTGGAGATGTAATTTCTCGATATAAGAGAATGAGAAATTTTAATGTATTTCAACCTATGGGTTGGGATGCATTTGGGCTACCAGCAGAAAATGCGGCTATTGCAAATAAAGTAAGCCCAAAAGAGTGGACAAATCAAAATATAGAAAATATGAAAGTCCAACTTCAATCTCTTGGGTTTAGTTATGACTGGTCAAAAGAACTAAAAACCTGTGAACCAAATTACTATAAATGGGAGCAGCTGATATTTAAAAAATTGTTTGATGCTGGTCTAGTTTATCGAAAAAAATCCTTAGTGAACTGGGATCCTGTTGATGAAACAGTTTTGGCAAATGAACAAGTAATTGATGGGAAAGGATGGAGATCTGGTGCACAAATAGAAATTAAAGAAATTGATCAATGGTTTATAAAAATCACTAAATATGCAGAAGAGCTTCTTGATTCATTGGAAAATCTTGATTGGCCTGAAAACGTTAAAAGAATGCAAAGAAATTGGATTGGCAAATCTAATGGGGCAGAAATTAAATACAAGATAGATAATTCAAAAGAATTTCTAACTACTTTTTCTACAAGACCAGACACTATATTTGGAGTTTCCTTTCTTGCTATTTCTCCAAATCATCCGCTCGCAGTTAACTTAGCAAAAAGCAACAAAGAGATATATGAATTTTTAGAAAAATGTAAAGAGATTAAAGCTGCAGAGGCAGATATTGCTAAAGCAGATAAATTAGGAATAGATACCAATATAAAAGTTATTCATCCTTTAACTGGTAAAAAAATTCCTGTATGGATTGGGAATTTTGTTTTGCTAGAATACGGTACTGGGGTTGTCATGGGCGTTCCTGCTCACGATGCTAGAGATCATGAATTTGCAACTAAATATAATTTGGACATTAAACAAGTAATTGAAACTGATAATAATGATTTCCCTATTTTGCAAAAAGGAAAACTTATAAATTCTGAAAATTTTAATGGTATGCAATCTGATAGCGCCTCAAATGAAATAGTAAATGAACTTACAAAATTAAAGTTAGGTGAAGAACTAATTCAATTTAGACTAAGAGATTGGGGCGTAAGCAGACAAAGATACTGGGGTTGTCCAATTCCTGTTATATATGATGGTGATGTTCCAAGTGTTCTAGGCGAGAATGATATACCTATTGAACTTCCAGAATTAGAAGAGAATGAGCCTCCAACCCCGCTAAGTCAAAATGAAAAATTTTTAAAATTAAACAAGGGTTTTAGAAGAGAAAGTGATACTTTTGATACTTTTATGGATTCTTCATGGTATTACGCAAGATTCACATCAGCTGACAATGAAGATGAGATATTTGATGAAAAAACCAAATACTGGCTCCCAGTGGATCTTTATATTGGTGGAATTGAACACGCTATATTACATCTCTTATATTCAAGATTTTTTCATAAAGCTTTGAGAGATATTGGTTTGGTCGAAGGTGATGAGCCATTTAAAAGGCTGTTAACTCAAGGAATGGTATTGAAAGATGGGGCAAAAATGTCGAAATCAAAAGGTAATACAGTCGACCCACAACCATATATCGAAAAATATGGGGCTGATACTGTTAGGCTTTATATGATGTTCACATCTCCCCCAGAGCAAAGTCTTGAATGGAGTGAATCCTCTGTAGAGGGTTCAGCTAGATTTCTAAAAAAAGTGTGGAATCTAATTAGTGCAAGAAAATATAGCAAATTAGATGGTCGATTTGATTTTTCTAAAGAGGAGCTTGCTTTAAGAAGGAAATCTCATGCAACATTAAAAAAAGTAGAAAACGATTATGAGGTTAGATTTTCTTTCAACACAGCAATTGCTGCAATAATGGAACTATTAAATTCTATACCTGAGGATTTTAAAGATTCTATGGCACCTGATTCAAAAAAATATTGCCTTGATGAAGCTATATTATTCATATTACAAATGCTTTCTCCAATTGCTCCTCATATTTGCGAATATTTATGGAGTAACTTTTACGGAGAAGATTTTGACATTGAGAGCTCATGGCCAGAGGTAAATGAGAATTTGTTAGAAATTGAGGAATTTGAATTAATTATTCAGGTTAACGGAAAAGTAAGAGGTAAATTAAAAGTAAATAAAAGCACCGAACAAGAAGAAATTGAAGAAATGGCGCTAAACGTAGAAAATGTAAATAATTTCATAGGTTCATCAAAGCTGAAGAAAACGATATATGTTCAAGAAAAACTTATAAATTTTGTAATCTAAGCTCTAACCCGCAATTTCTAATATACTTATTATAAAAAATGAGAAAAAAAATAAACTTAAGCATTCTTTTGATGGCTCTAATATTTTTTCAAGGCTGTGCCATGAATCAATATCAACAAGCAAAAATTAATGATAATAGTTATTTGATTACTTTTGATTCAGGTACTCCTAAATCATTACAAACCAAAATCAACTCAACATTAAAATTAAAACCTGAGAATAGCCAAGATAAGAATATACAGATTTACATAAGTAGTTATACATCAAACCAATATGATTTATATTCAGGTAATTCCTTGAGAGCGTTAGAAAGCGAAATTAAATCCTCTATTAATATATCAATAAATAATAATGATAAGGTTAAAAACAAAACATTAATGAGCATCAAAAGATTTGGTTCAATTGAATTAAACCCTCTTGCAGAACAGGAAATGATATCTTTTATAGAAGATGAAATACTTGAAGACTTGTTTAATCAAATTATTTTAGAGGTGAGCCTAATTGATATGTGAGGCAGCTGCATTAAAAAAATATATCGATAAGTCCAATAAAATATTTTTTATATTCGGATCAGAAATTGTATTAAAAAATAATTCCGTTGATCTAGTTAATGAATATTTTCAAGAAAAGGGTTACACAGAAAGAGAAACTATTTTTGAACAAGATTTTAAAAATATTGAAGAAACCATAATTAAAAATGCAGGCGGTTCATTATTTGGTTCAAAAACGATCATAGAAATTCTTCATAATGGTGGAAAGATTCCTAAAGAAATTTCAAATATCTTTGAAATCGAAAATATAGATAAATTAGATAACATTGTTATCGTCATAAGATCAGCTTTAGAAAAAATTAATCAAAAAACAAAATGGGTAACTAAAATGAATAACTCAGCTTTGATTGTTCAATGCAGTAAGCTCAAATCTTTTGAGGAAAAGATATGGATAAAAAACAAATTAAATTTTATGCCTGAAAGAACTGCAAAAGAGTATGCTGAAAGGATTTCAGATATGTATTCTGGAAATTTGATTGCTCAAAATAATGAAATTAATCTCCTAAAATTAACTTATTCTGAGGAAAGTGAAAATCAAAATATAAGCTCAGAAAACGCTGAATTTTTACCATATCAATTAGAAGATAAGGTAATAGAATTAGATACGGATTTTGCTTTAAGAATTGCTAAATCTATAAAGAAAAATGATGAACATTATGGCCCATTACTAGTTTTTATTATGGGGAAAATAATTACTACTTCCATAAGCTATTATCAAAATAAAAATGCTGCTTTTGAAAAAGCTGGAATTTGGAAAAGCAAAATACCAGCATATATAAATTTTATAAAAAAAAATACGCTAAAAAAATTAATGCCGCTTCAAAAAAAAATATATGAGTTAGATTTAGCATCAAAGGGTTTGTCAGGAATAACAAAAGATCAGTTCTGGCAAGAGATTGATAATATGATTATTGATTTAACTTCCGCTTAAAAACTTTTTAAAAAATATTTGTTCGCATTTCTTGAAAAGATTATGATCCTCAACAACTTTGGTCTCTAAATTAATAACGTCTGTTACTTGTGCAAGGCCTTTTGTTGAGCTAGTAAGCCAAATTGAATGAGCAGTCTCTAATTCTTTCAATTCAAAATTGCCCTCCACAACTTTTATACCCAAGTTCTTTATTTCATTTATCAATAACTCTCTAGTAATACCAGGCAAAATATTATTCGATAATGATGGAGTAAAAACTGTGTCATTATTCGCAAAAAAAATATTTGATGCTCCACCCTCAGTAATTAAATTACTTTTATGCATAATTACCTCATCACAACCATGATTCCTTGCTTCATTCATGCTCAATACATTTCCAAGTAATGAAGTAGATTTAATGTCGCATCTTTGCCACCTTAAATCTTCGCAAATCATTACTTTTAATTTCTGAGATTTAAAAGTATGGTCTACTACATAACCGAATGTTTCGGCAGTAAGTGATTCATCAAAAATATGTGATCTTATTGGATCAATTCCTCTTGATACTTGATAATAAACATAGCCATCAATCAATTTACTCCTAGAAATTAAATCAATTATTTCACTAGAAGTTTTTTTTGTATCTAATGATAAATTCAAAGCGTCACAACTTTTTTCAAGTCTATCAATGTGGCTTTCAAAAGCTATCAAATTAGAATTACAAAAAGGTATGACCTCATAAACGCTGTCAGAAAAGGTATAAGCTCTGCTTAGAGGTGATATTTTTATTTCATTAAGATAATTAAATCTGCTGTTATAAACAGCATGGATTTTATCCATTTAAGATATTCCAAAAAGTCCGTAAAGCCATAGAACAAATCTAGACCACAATCTACCAAAAAAACCTTTTGCTTCAACGTCTTCTAAAGCAACAAGATTAGAAGTTGTGATCACCTCATCATTGCTTATAATTTCAAGTATTCCGATTTCTTGTCCTTTGTTGATAGGTGCTTGAATATTATTTTTTATATTGTAATTGACTTTTACATCCTTAAAACTCGTTCTTGGTAGAGTTATAGAAATGTCCTCTGCAACACCCAAACTTACAGTGTCAGACTTGCCACCCCAAACTTCAGAAATTGTATATTCTTTGTCAACTTCAAAGTATTTTTGAGTAGCATAAAATCTAAATCCATATTCAAGCAATCTTTGTGTATCTGAAAAACTATTATTAGCACTATCACTTCCAGCTACTACGGTTATTAATCTCATATTTGCCCGTTTAGCAGAACCAATTAAGCAGTAGCCTGCAGATGACGTATGACCAGTCTTTACACCATCAGAGGTTTCATCTCTCCAAAGAAGTTTGTTTCTGTTATATTTATTTCCAGAAATTCCACCATATTCAAATTCTTTCTCTTTAAATAACAGATATATATCTGGAAAATTTGTTATAAATTCAGAAGTTAAAAGAGCTAAATCACTTGCAGAAGTTAAATGACCCTCGCTAGGTAAACCTGTTGAGTTTTTAAAATTAGTGCTTTTCATTCCTATTGCTGTTGCATAAGAATTCATGAGATCTACAAAGCCATCTTCACTTCCTCCAACATATTCTGCAATAGCCACAGACGCATCATTTCCAGATTGAATCATAATTCCTTTTAAGAGATCTAGAACAGTAACTTTTTTACCGACTTCAATAAACATTTTTGAGCCACCCATCTTCCAGGCTTTTTCACTAACAAGAACTTCATCATCCAGGCTGATTAAGTTATTTTTAATCTGATCAGCTACAACATAGGCTGTCATAACCTTTGTCATACTTGCAGGCTCTATTTGGCCATCTGAATTAGATTCTGCTATGACATAGTTGGTGTTTGGATCGATCAGAATATAGCTTTTTAAGTTAAGATCAGGTGGGTTTGGAACAAAGCTCTGACTTAAAATAAAATTTGTCGAGATTAACGCTAATAATAATAATTTTTTCATTTTAATTTCTATATTTTTTTAAATTCTTCTGACAAATAATACACCGCCATTGCATAAACATCACTAATATTATATCTAGCAATAGCGTAAAAATTATCATCAGCAATAAAATGCAGTTCTTTACCGTTCTCATTAAATGATAATGGCAAAAATCTTGTCAAAGACTCGTGCGGCTTATAAAACTTTCTTACATTATTTGGATATACCTCAGTGACAATATTTCCATCTCTTTTCCAGCCATGTATTTTTAGATAATTTGCAATGCTGCCAATTGCATCATCAACAGAATTAAATAAGTCTGCATACTGATCGCCATCATAATCAATTGCATAAGCTCTATAACTAGAGGATATAAATTGACCATAGCCCATGGCGCCAGCATAAGATCCTTTAGTTTCAAAAATGTCTAGATTGTTTTCTCTAGTAAGAAGAAAAAATTGTATCAATTCACTTCTGAAAAACTTTGATCTTCTAGGATCGTCAAAGCCTAAAGTTGCAAGGCTATCAATGACTCTATATCTTCCCATAATTCGACCATATCGAGTTTCAACACCTAAAATTGCAGTTATCACTTCTTTGGGAACACCAAATTCTTTTTCAGCTCTTTCAAGAGTTTTAATATTTTCTTTTATAAATTTTTTTCCATTTGCAATTCTTTTTTTCTCTAAAAAAATTGCTTTATACTCATCCCATGTTTTAGTTTTTTCGGCAGGATTTGCTACCGATACAAGCATTTCATTTCTTTTCTTTGCATTTTTTAAAACTTCGATAACAAAAGATTCTTCAAATCCATGAACATTAACAAGCTCATCTATAACTTCTTTGCTATCCTCATGATTAGAATAATCAGCAGTGCTAATAGAGCTTATTGTTATTGATATAAATAATAGTAATATTTTCATTTTTGCATTAATTTTTTATGAGTAGCCATAGAAATTATAATCCCAAATGCTATATAGAATGATAACAAAGATGAGCCGCCTTTGCTTATAAATGGAAGTGGCATACCCACTACTGGAATTATTCCAACAACCATAGCCAGGTTAATAAATATTGTTGATATAAATAAAAGGCTTAATCCTCCAATTGTTAGTCTACAGAATCTATCTCTAGCATTTACTGCTAAGTAAAAACACCTAAGTATTATGAAAAAGAATGTAAACATTAATATACATGCTCCAATAAAACCAAATTCCTCTGCTATAACCGCAAAAATAAAATCTGTTTCTGTTTCAGGCAGAAAATTAAGGTGTGCTTGAGACCCCGATCCATATCCCTTTCCTTGAATTCCTCCAGATCCAATTGCAATTTTTGATTGAGTTATATTCCATCCAGATCCATATGGATCAGCGGTTGGATCTAATAATGTAAGAATTCTTTGCCTTTGAAAAGGCTCCAGAAAGTTGTTCCAAATAAAAGGAATAGATAGGATTAAGATAGTAAAAGATGCGCCAATAAATCTCCAGCTTAGGCCAGCCAAAAATAATATATAAAGACCAGCTATGAAAATGACTAAACTAGTTCCAAGATCTGGTTGGATTCTGACAAGATTAACTATAATAATTATCACAATCATGCTTATAAAAGTATTTAATAAGCTAATTGGTAGGGGTTTGTTGTATAGATAAGCTGCCAAGAAAACTGGCAATGTAATTTTAACAATCTCTGATGATTGCAGTGTAAAAAATCCAAGGTCTAACCATCTTTTTGCGCCATTAACCTCTTTGCCAAATGCCATAGTAAGAAGAATTAATGCAATTGATATTATCAAAAATAATAAAGCATTATTTTTATAAAAATCTGGTTCTATTTGACTTAAGATAAACATAAGAATCAAGCCAAAAACAACAAACAAAGATTGCTTAACTATGGTTTCGACATTTTCTTGAGAAGCACTATATAAAAACAACAAACCCATGATCGATAATATGGTTATAGAGATAAAAAGATATTGATCGAAATAGATTTTGGATTTTAATTTTTTTAATAATCTATTCATTTTTTATAAGGCTATTTAAAACCTCAATAGCTACCGGACCTGCAACCGAACCACCGCTTTCGCCATTTTCGATTACAACACTGATTGCATATTTTGGATTTGGTATTGGAGCGAAAGCGATAATTATTGCATGATCTCTCTGGTCCTCAACTTCTCTTATCGTTTGATAATCTTCTTTAGTTTCTGTACTTACAAGCTCAACAGTTCCTGATTTTGCAGCAACAGTATAATTCTTTAAATTTCTTAACCGCCGTGCGGTTCCTTTAGGATTTTCTATAACTCCTATCATACTTTTATGAATATTTTCCCAATCCTCATCTTTAATATTATTACTAATGAAGATATCTTTTTTTGCTGAATTGGTATTTTGAATAAATGAAAATCTGTCTAAATTTCCTTTTTTTGCTAAGAACGCAGAATAATATGCTAGCTGGATTGGAGTAGCACTTAAATATCCTTGGCCAACACCCATATTAACAGTATCACCTTTAAACCATCCAAAATTGAGTTTATTTATTTTCCATTCTGGATTAGGCAATAACCCATTATCAGGTATAAAGCAGTCTATACATACATTTCTTCCAAAACCAAAATAAGATAAATGATCTACCAAATCATCTATTTCTGATTTATATGCTAATGAAAAAAAGAAAGTGTTAGAACTTTCGATTATTGCATTCATGAGATCAATTTTCCCATGTCCTCCTTCCTTCCATCCTCTATAAACACGGTTATCCTCTGGAAGAACAAAAAAACCAGGATCATCAATAGTATATTTCCAATCTATAATCTTATTTTCTATTCCATATAATCCAATTGCTGGTTTAATGGTTGATGCTGGGGAATATCTTCCCTGGCCTGCTCTATCAAAAAACGGCTTATTCTTGTCATTTGTTAATTGATTGAACTCATCTGATGACAAACCATTAGCAATTGCATTGATAGGAAATGATGGCGAACTAACATAAGTTACTATTGCGCCTGTATCTATTTCAACAGCAACCACAGCCCCCCTTCTATTATTTAATTGTTTATAAGCAACCTTTTGACTTTTTAAATCTAAAGAAGTATACAAATCTTCTCCATCTTTAGCTGGTATCTCTTCTAATTCATTTAATAATTTACCAGAAGCATCTACCTCATAGATTTTTTTACCAAAATAACCTCTAAGCCTTTTATCATAAACCTTTTCAATTCCTGTCTTGCCGACTATAAATCCATTAGAGTATTTAAAAATTGTTTCTCCTAGATTAAGGTCTTGATCTTTTAGGATCTGATCTATATTTTGATCACTCATGCCTCCTACATACCCAATAGAGTGAGAAAATAATTCTGAATAAGTATTTTCTCGTGAATATCTTTCACCAATAAAAGTACTAGGGAACCTGTATCTCCTGGCCTCAAATTTTGCAATTTCCTCTTGACTAAGATTCTGCTTTAATACAATTTCTCTATTTAATTTAGCCTTATTTTTAAAGTTTTCTTTTACAAATAAAATATCCTTTTCAGACAAATTAATTATTTCTGCTATCTCAGATAGATGTTCTTCAATATCTTTTATTTTTGATGGATTTAATATTAAGTTATATTTTGGATTATTGTTTACTATAATCTCGCCATTTCTATCATAAATTATTCCCCTTCTCGGCTGAATAAGTATCTCTCTTGTCTTGTTTTGTAAAGATGCAATCTCATACTCTGTATAATCTGAGACCTGAAGGGAAAAGGTTTTATATATAAAAAACGAAAACAGAATTCCAAAAAATAAATAAACCAGCGTCAATCTATTAGAGAAATTCTTTTTTTCTTTGCTTCTTTCCTTTAAGTCTATCATTTGTGATAAGGCATATTGCTTATTATTGTATGTGCTCTATATATTTGTTCTACTAATAATAATCTAAATATTCTATGTGGAAATGTTAACCTTGAGGCAGAAAAAACTTTATTAGATCTTTTGATTACATCAGGTGACAGTCCAAATGACCCTCCGACTATAAAAATAATTTTTTGTCTTAGTTTTTGACAATCTAAAATGAAGCTGCTGAAATCCTCACTATTTATAGTATTACCATCAACATCCCAAGATATTACAAAATCATCCTTTGAGATTTTTGAAAGAATTAAGCTTGATTCCTTTTGAAGAACCTCATTAAGCGAATAGCTTGGATTCTGTTGACTCCTTAATTCTACAAAATCTATATTTAAGCTTTTTGGTAATTGCTTTATATAAAATTCAATTCCCATAGACTCCCATTGGCTTAGTTTATTTCCAATAGTAATAATCTTTATTAACATTAGCTAAAATTCTTTAAAGGGCTGTTTTCTCCCCAGAGCCCTTCTAGGTCATAAAGATCTCTTTGATCTTTTTTCATTATATTCACAACAACATCACCACAATCAACAAGAATCCAACCAGAATCTGATTCGCCTTCAACACCTAAAATACTGATATTGTTTTTTTTTAAATTATCTACTAATTTATCTGATACTGATGATGCATGCCTATTAGAATTTGCTGTGACTATTATAATTTCATCAGCAAAAGAAGAAATATCTTTTACATTTAAGGAAAGAATATCTTCAGCCTTACTTTCATAAAGACTGTTATTGCATATTTTTAAGAGGTTTTTCTTAGACAAATTAAAGTAAATATTATTAATATAATAGTAATTGATATACTAAATCATAATTATAAAAAGGGTAAGCAATTTTGGAAAACTTTATTGAATCTATTACTGAATTTATATCAAGTTATAAGGTTTACATATTATGGCTTGCAACAATTTCTCTTTTTGTTTTTATTTTTAGCTTACTCAGCATCAAGTGGTTAGTTGCATTAATTCCAACAAACTATTTCATTAAAAAAAAGAAGGTTAAATCAAAAAGATCATATTCTTTTATATGGTTTCTATCCATAATTGTTAAAAATTTAATTGGGTATACCCTAATACTTGGAGGTATTTTGATGTTAGTTCTTCCAGGTCAAGGACTATTTACTATACTTATGGGTTTAATATTAAGTAATTATCCCGGCAAGTATAGTATTGAGAGAAAATTTATTTCTATGCCTAGTGTTTTGAAAACAGTTAATTGGCTTAGAAAAAAATCTGATAAGCCGCCACTTCAAATATAATTAAACTAGCCAGTTGATATTTCTTCAATATATTTTGAAAGTATCAATAATCTTTGTGATGCATCAAATGCTTCTAATAAGCTTTGTTTATATGTCCATGGTATTGGTATTAATCCAGCCAAATTATAAGCAACAGAGTCTGCAGAATTAAAATCAATTTCGATGGGCATATTTGCTACTCTGGGATGTTTTAATATTTGAGAAAGAATATTAGAGATTTCTGGAAACTTTGCTAATAAAGCTTGGTCATCCACTTCAGGATCTATAATTGGATTTGTTTGAGCCATATTTAGACCATCCTCGAGTTGAATTAAATTTTTTATAGACACCTTGTTTAATGATTTTACAGTTATCCCAAGTAAGTTATTTGGAAGATTATTAAAATCTATTATTTCTACATAACTTCCTTGCTGAGCGACTTCGCAATCATCTCTTTTAGTAAGTTTTTTTTGGAAAGCTATAACAAAACCGTGATCATTTTCCATACATTTTTTAACCATATTGATGTATCTTGGTTCAAAAATTTGAAGGTTTTGTATGGTTCCTGGTAAAGCAACTATGCCTAGTGGAAAAATAGGTAGATTTTTATTTTTCAATGTATTTTAGAATAGGTTTTATAAATTTCTGACTATCTTTATTAGTCATAATTAAAATAATATCATAATCCATAATCATTTCATTAAGGCTTATTAATAAAGATTCGATTTTATGATACGTGTTTTCATATTTATATACCTTCTTGTGATCTAAAAGAAGGGTCTTATCAAGCAAATTAAATGAGTTCATTAGATTGTCTTTATGATGTCCTGATGACATAGTGTTTGAGCCAAGCTCAACTATTCCAAGTATTTTTTTATCAGGATATTTTTTTCTAATTGCGCAAGAAGAAAAATCAATTGCTGTTGGATGATGGGCAAAGTCATCATATATCTTTATATTTAGGGTCTCTGCAATTGGCTCTAATCTTCTCATAACACCTTTAAAAGTTTTAAGAGACTCTATTGAGTCATTTATTGAAATTTTATCTAATCTTGCTGCAAGTATTGCTGCAACATAATTTTTAAAATTATGTTCCCCTATCAAAGGCAAATCTTTAAGTGAAAATTTATTTTCGTTTAAAGTAAATTCCATATTTTTAAAATTAGTTTTGATTATGTCTGAATTAATAGCCGTTTTTTGACACCATATACCGTCATTAATTAAGTCGTTACTATTTTCATCATCTTCAAAATAAATAATATTTCCTGAGCATGGAATAATCTTAATAAGATTATGAAACTGCTTCTTTATACTCTTAATATCATCAAAGATATCAGCATGATCAAACTCAATGTTATTTATAATCAAATTCATAGGAGAATAGTGTATAAATTTTGAGCGTTTATCAAAAAAAGCAGAATCATATTCGTCAGCTTCTATAACAAATGATTTGTGTGTTCCAAGGCTTGCAGGATTATCAAAGTTTTTTGAGATTCCGCCAATTAAATAGCCGATATCTTTTCCTTGATGTTTCAATATATGAGCAAGCATATATGCTGTTGTAGTTTTTCCATGAGTTCCTGATACAGCAAAAACATTTCGATTTTTGAGTTCTTTACCAAGCATTTCAGGACCTGAAACAAATGGAAGTCTTTTATCTAATATTTCCTCTACTGATTCATTGCCACGCGACAAGGCATTACCTATTACATAAAGATCAGATTTAGGCATAAGACTTTTTTGATAGCCTTGAATTATTTTAATGCCTATTTTTTCGAGATAATCTGACATTGGTGGGTAGTATTGGACATCAGATCCAGATACTTCATGCCCTGACTCTTTCAATATATGAGCTAATCCGGCCATGAATGTTCCGCAAACACCTAGGATATGTATTCTCATATTAGTTATAATACGATACTTGAATTTTATTCAAAGTATTAAGTGGGGAAATAATGAAAAAAAATGCTTTTTATGCCCAGTCTGGTGGAGTTACTTCAGTTATAAATGCTACTGCTTCTGCCTTAATACTTGAAGCCAAAAAGCATAAAACTAAAATTGGAAAAGTCTACGCAGGAAAGAATGGAATTCTTGGTGCTCTAAGAGAAGATCTTATCGATACCTCAAAAGAAAGCATTTCAGCAATTAAATCTCTAAAAGAAAGACCTGGTGGAGTTTTTGGATCATGCAGATTAAAGCTTAAAGATCTTAATAAAAATAAGAAAGAATATAAGAGACTTGTTGAAGTATTTAAAGCTCATAATATAGGTTATTTTTTTTATAATGGTGGGAATGACTCTGCTGATACTGCCTATAAAGTATCTCAAATTAGTAAAGAATTAGATTACCCCATTAACTGTATTGCAATACCAAAAACTGTCGACAATGATCTTGCTGTTACTGATTGTTGTCCTGGGTTTGGCTCTGCAGCAAAATATATTGCAACTTCCACACTTGAAGCATCACTTGATGTTGAGTCAATGTCTGAAACTTCAACAAAAGTTTTCATTCTTGAAGTTATGGGTCGACATGCTGGTTGGATGGCAGCATCTTCAGCTCTTGCAAGATCCTCAAATAATGATGCGCCCCATATTATCCTTCTTCCAGAAGTTGTCTTTAATCAACAAAAATTCTTAAATAAAATTAAATCTGCTATTAAAAAAAATGGCTTTTGTGTAATCGTCGCTTCAGAAGGAGTCAAAAATGCTAAAGGAAATTTTTTAGCTGAATCAGACACCAGGGATTCATTTGGTCATACTCAGCTTGGAGGAGTGGCGCCATATTTATCATCATTAATAACAAAAAAATTGAAACTGAAGAATCATTGGTCCGTTTCAGACTATCTTCAAAGAAGTGCACGTCATATTGCCTCTAAAACTGATCTTCAGCATGCTGAAGCAGTTGGAATTCATGCCGTTAAATATGCAATTAAAGGTATGAATGGTGTAATGCCGGTAATTATAAGAGGCAAAGGCCCAAGATATACTTGGAAGATACAACCAGCATCGCTATTAAAAATAGCTAATGTAGAAAAAAAATTACCAAAATCTTTTATCTCTAAAGATGGATTTAATGTAAATTTAAAAGCAGTTCGATACCTTCAACCACTAATAATAGGCGAGGCATATCCGAAGTTCTGCAATGGAATTCCAAAACTAGAAAAATTAAAACTTGTTAATGTTAAGAAAAAACTGTCAAAGTGGGAAGTTTAAAAAGTTCTTAAATTTAAATTCTCAATAATAACTTTTATTTCTTCTTTTAATATTTCTTTATCTTCTTCATTTAAAAAATCACCGATAAATATATCTTTCCCTTTTGATCTAAAACTTAATCTAATGCTTTTGTCTCTCTCTTTTTTTATATTGAAGTAAGCAAAAGTTCTAAATTCTTTCCAAGAATATTCAGCTTTATTAATTCCTCTCTCAACCTTAACTATGTCTTGTGATATATAAATCTTTTCTTTTTTGCTACTCCATCTAAAACTTAAATAGAAAGCTGTAAACAATACCATCAGCTCAAGTCCAGCAAATGGAAGAATTAATGCAGCACCAAAATAATAAAAAATTATACCTATTCCTCCACACACTAAAGTGATACTTGATAAGAAAATAATTCTATACATTCCTGTTAGCGAGCTATTGGGGCTTAATGAAATTAGATATTCAGAGTCGTTAAATTTTTCAATTGTTACCAATTTTTAGTGGGCCTTTTTAAAATGTTAATCTTCAGCAGACTTTAATTTTTCTGTTAATCTTTCAATATTAATCAATTTGCCTACTTTTTTGCCTCTTTTTGCTCTTGAAAGAATATATTCAGACCAATCTTTTGGCTTTAGTGTAACTGATCTCTTTCCAACTTCAATTTTAAGAGAACTATCAATTGCAAGCAATTGAGCATGAGCCATAAACTCTTCACCAGTTGCTAATTTGGCTTTTGGTATATTTATGATCTTATTTCCCTTTCCTTTTCCAAGGGTTGGTAATTCAGATATTTCAAATATTAATAGCTTTCCAATATTTGATACAGCTGCTATATGACTATGGTCATCTCTAACGGGGATAGCTTTTAACATTTGGGCGTTTTCAGGCAGTTTCATAAAAGCTCTTCCAGTTTTTTTATTAGAAGTCATATTTTCATAGTGTGATATATATCCATATCCACCTGTATTCATTATCAAAAATTTATCTTGCTCGCTACCTATTATTGATGATACAAACTGAACTCCTGAATCTGCATTTAGTCTTCCAGTTATTGGCTCACCCATGCCTCTGGCAGATGGAAGAGAATGACTTGGTATAGAATATGCTTTTCCATTTGAATCTAAAAATACTGCAAGCTGATTACTTTTTCCTCTAGCAAAATCCTGCAATGAATCATCTCCTCTATATGATAATGATGTAGGATCAATCTCGTGCCCTTTGGCACTTCTGATCCAGCCTGCCTTTGAAAGAACAACTGTTATAGATTCGGTAACAATAGTATCCTCTTCAGAAAATATTTTTGCATTAGTGGACTCTACAATGGGTGATTTTCTTTCTTCTCCAAAATTTTCTTTTATTTCAAGTAATTCATTTTTAATTAGAGTTTTTAATCTTGTCTTAGATTTAAGAATTTTTTCAATATCATCTCTTTCAATTTCTAATTGATCTTTTTCATCTTGAAGTTTTATTTGTTCAAGTTTTGCAAGTTGCCTTAGCTTTATTTCTAGAATTGCGTTTGCCTGAATATCAGATAATTTAAATTCTTTGATAAGATCATTTTTTGGTTCTTCAGATTTTCTAATGATTTTAATAACTTTATCTATGTCGATAAATATCATTAACAACCCTTCAAGAATATGAAGTCTGTCGTTTACTTTGTCGAGTCTGTGCTCAAGCTTTCTTTTAACAGTATCTTTTCTAAAAACAATCCACTCTTTTAATAGATCTACTAAATTAAAAACTTTTGGTCCACCCTTTAAAGAAATAAGATTCATATTTACTCTATAAGATTTTTGCAGATCAGTTGAAGCATAGAGATGATTCATTAAATCCTCAGCATTTACTCTGTTCGATTTGAGAGTGATAACAAGTCTTACAGGGAATTCATGATCTCCTTCATCTGCCAAATCTACGACCATTGGAAGTTTTTTGTTGAGCATCTGTTCAGCTATTTGTTCCAAGATTTTTGATCCTGATGCTTGGTATGGCAGTGCATCAATAATTATTTGATTTTTTTCCTGCTTCCATTTAGCTTGAATTTTGAAGCTGCCTTTTCCGTTTAAGTACATCTCTTCAAGCTCATCTCTGCTAGCTATTATTTGAGATTTATTTGAGAAATCAGGACCTTTTATAATTTTCAAAATGTCTTTTAATTCGGACTTTGGTTTTTCCAAGATATGAATAGTCGCATCCAGAACTTCATTAATATTATGAGAAGGAATATCTGTTGCCATACCAACTGCAATACCTGATGTTCCATTTAATAATATTGTTGGTATTTTAGATGGGAAGATAACTGGTTCTAAAAGCGAGCCATCAAAATTAGGTTGCCAATCAACTGTGCCAGACTTCAGCTCAGAAATAAGTAGATTTGCAAAATTTGTAAGCTTTGATTCTGTATATCTCATTGCCGCAAAAGATTTGGGGTCATCTTGAGACCCCCAATTTCCCTGACCATCTACAAGAGGATATTTAAATGAAAAATTTTGAGCCATTAAAACCATTGCTTCATATGCAGCACTGTCTCCATGAGGGTGAAACTTTCCTATTACATCTCCAACAGTTCTCGCAGACTTTTTATATTTAGATGATGCATCTAAGCCTAATTCAGACATTGCATATAGTATTCTTCTTTGAACAGGTTTCAATCCATCACCAATATTAGGTAGAGCACGATCAAGAATTACATACATAGCATAATTTAGATAAGATTCTTCTGCGTATTTCTTTAGACTTATTGAATTAAATTGATCTTTTGTCATTTTTAAATCCTCACTAATGAGCCCTTCTTTTCAAGCCATTCTTTTCTAGCAGCTGCGTTCTTTTTTGAAAGAAGAAGATCCATCATTGCGTTTGCATTATCGGTTGCTGATACCGATAATCTTACAAGCTGTCTAGTTTGAGGGTCCATTACTGTTTCTCTTAATTGAGATGGATTCATTTCTCCAAGACCTTTGAATCTTTGAATATTAATTTTAGGTTTACCTTTTTTACCCTTAAAATCCTCAACAATATCATCTTTTTGGTTCTCGTCTAATGCATATAAAACATCTTTCCCGCAATCTATTCTGTATAAAGGCGGCATTGCAATAAAAATCCTACCTTCTTTAACAAGATTTTTGAAATGTCTTAAAAATAAAGCACAAAGAAGAGTCGCTATGTGCAAACCGTCAGAGTCTGCATCAGCAAGAATACATACTTTTCCATATCTCAATGAGGTGGTATCAGAACTTCCAGGCAAAACTCCAATTGCTGTTGATAAATTTTTTATTTCTTGAGATTTAATTATCTCCTCACTCTCTAAGTCCCATGTATTAAGTATTTTCCCCCTCAATGGCATTATTGCCTGAAAAGATCTCTCTCTTGCTTGCTTAGCCGATCCTCCAGCTGAATCACCTTCAACTAGAAATAATTCTGTTTCATTCAAGTCTTCACTATTACAGTCTGATAATTTCCCTGGCAAAGCTGGTCCCTTAAAAGTTTTCTTCCTTTCAACGCTACTAGAAGCTTTTGCTCTTGCCTGAGCTGATGCTATTGCTAGTTCTGCAATTTTTTCTCCTTCTTCAGTATGTTTGTTAAACCAGATACTTAAAACATCCTTTGTTGAGCTACTTACAAATGACATGTGATCTTTTGAATCAAGCCTTTCTTTTGTTTGTCCTGCAAATTGAGGATTCTGCATTTTAGAAGAAACAACAAATATTGCATTTGCTATAACATCTTCAGCATTAATTTTAAGACCTTTTGGTATCAAGCTTCTATATTCACAAAACTCTTTTAAAGAATCTAGAAGACCTGATTTAAATCCATTTAAGTGAGATCCGCCTAATGCTGTGGGTATTAAATTCACATAAGTTTCATCAAGTTTGTTTTTTGGTGGTTTGTTTGTCCAGTTTATTACGAATTCTACTTCTTGATTCTTGGAATCTTTTGAAGACAGAATTGATTCTTCAAGAATTAAATCTATACCATCAGAAGCATCTTCTAAATAACTTTTTAAGCCATCCTCAAAAAACCATTTAATTCTTTCTTTTTTCTTTTCATGATAAAAATCAATTGTTAATCCAGGACATAATACTGCTTTCGCTTTTAGAAGATGTTTAAGATCTTTTAAGTTTATTTGATCTGATTCGAAATATTTTATATTTGGTTTAAATCTTATTGTTGTACCACTATTTCTAAGACCAACATCTCCAATAACTTTTAGCTCACTTTTTTTATCACCATTATTAAAATGCATTTCATATTCTTTAGAGTCCCTCTTAATATTGACTTGAAGCAAATCAGATAATGCATTCACAACAGACACCCCAACTCCATGCAAACCACCAGAGAAATTATATTCATCTCCAGAAAATTTAGCGCCAGCATGTAATTTGCATAAAATTAATTCAACTCCACTTACTTTGTGCTCTGGATGAATATCAACTGGCATACCTCTTCCATCATCACTTACTTTAATGAATCCATCTTTTTCTATTTTTATTTTTATATTTGAGCAATGGCCAGATATTGCCTCATCAACAGAATTATCAAGCACTTCCTGTATTAAATGATTAGGGCATGATGTATCTGTATACATACCAGGTCTCTTCTTAACAGGATCCAGTCCAGAAAGAACTTCTATTGCTTTAGAGTCGTATGTATTCTTGGCCAACCTAATTTGCCTTACGAATTAATTTATAAAAACCTTTTATAAGATAGTTTTTCATAAAATTTTTTAATTATGATAGCTATTCTACTCTAAACAAATAGTTAAAAACGTTTTATTTGAATTTTTTAAAAAATTTATGGTCTTATTTATATTATAATCTTGACTAAATATTATAATGTTTACACTGCTTACATTAATTAGGTTAAAATACACTTATGAAAATTAATTTCTATAAAAAATTTTTCGTAATTTTAGTCTCCTCTTCTTATTTGTCTTCTGAGAATATTCTAGAAATATATAACGAAGCATTAGAAAATGATCCCACATATAAAGCAGCCGAATATTCATATCTTGCAGATAAAGAGATTGTTGTTCAAGGAAGAGCTGCTCTACTTCCTAGCATTACATTAAGTGGGTCAACTAACTGGAATGAGTATTACCAAAACGATGTTTTACAACAAGAGTATAATTCTTTCTCAAAATCAGCCAGAATAACTCAACCATTGTTCAGATTAGATACATGGTTTAATTTTAAAAGATCAAAATCGTTAACAAATGCAGCTGAAGCAGACTTTGCATATGAGCAGCAAAGTCTTTTATTGAGAACTGCTGAGTTGTATTTTGGAGTCCTTAGGGCAATTGATAATTTAAACGCTGCTATATCAGAAGAAAAAGCAATAAAAAAACAATTAGATCAAGCTCAACAAAGGTACGAGGTAGGTTTATCTGCTATAACTGGTGTTCAAGAAGCGCAACTTGCATATGATTTAAGTAAAGCATCTAAAATAAATGCTGAAGGTAATTTGTATTCTGCTAAAGAGGCTTTAAATGCTCTAATTGGAAGAGAAATATTTTCATTAAACGAATTGGGGGATGATCTTAATATCTCACCTCCATATCCTAACTCTAAAGAAGAATGGGTCGAGCTGGCCTTAAAAAATAATTATCAATTAAAAGCCTCACAATTAAGAAAAGATGCTGCTAAAAGTAATGCAAGAAATGCTGCATCAAATCATTTACCAAAGATTGATATCGTTGGATCTGGATCAGAATCAGAAACAAACCAATTCAATTATGAAGGGTTTGAAATAAATGGTCAGGGCATACCTGTTCCTGCTGTAACTGGTAGAAGAAATTATGCAATTCAAATGAGTGTTCCAATTTTTCAAGGCGGAGCCGTTAGCTCAAGAAGAAAGCAAGCATACTCTCAATACAATCAAGCTGACGAGAATACATTGTTTACAGAAAGAAGGGTAATACAAGAAGTTAGATCCCAATTCTCAAATGTTGTAACGTTGGTTGCTAATGTTACTGCACAAAAACAAGCAGTTATTTCTGCAACAAGTGCTCTTGAGGCTACTCAAGTTGGATATAAGGTAGGTACAAGAAATGTGGTCGACCTTCTTCAAGCTGAAAAGAATCTTTACAGCGCAGAAAAAAATCTAGCCAATGCAAAATATGACTATATTCTTGCCAATCTTAGACTAGCATTAGCTGCAGGAACAATTAGTCCAAGCGATATTGTAGATATTAATAATCTTCTAAAATAAATTATGCCAGAACTGCCTGAGGTTGAAACAACCGTTAGAGCAATTAATAAATTTGAAAACCGTATTCTAAAAGAAGTCATTATTCATAATAAGAATCTTCGATGGAAAGTTGAAAAAAAAGTTGAAACCTTAACTAGAAATCAACTTGTACATAAAATTACACGGCGTGCAAAATACATTCTTATTTATTTTGATAAACAATGTTTGATGGTGCATTTGGGAATGTCCGGCAAACTAAGAATTCAAAAAAGTAATAATAATTATTTCAAAAAACATGATCATGCTGAGTTTATCTTTAAAGATGAAAAGATTATATTTAATGATGTCAGGAGATTTGGATCAATTCATTTATGTGAGAATCCTGATAAACATAGATTAATCAAAGATCTCGGGGTCGAGCCATTATCAAAATCTTTTAGTAAGTCTTATATGAAAGATATCTGTAAAAATAGCAACTTATGCATAAAAAAGCTGATTATGGATCAAAAGAATGTTGTTGGTGTTGGCAATATATATGCCTCTGAAAGTCTTTTTCTTGCAAAAATTAATCCAAGTAGACTATCTAAAGAAGTTTCAGATAATGAATGTGAGAAATTGGTTAAATCAATAAAAATTATTTTAAAAAAAGCTATTAAGATGGGTGGTACAACAATAAAAGACTTTTATTCGGCAGATGGCAATGAAGGGTATTTTAGTCTTAAATTAAATGTTTATGGAAGAGATTCCATGGTTTGTAATAAATGCAACACTAAAATAATTAAAAGTATTATTGGTCAAAGAGCTACGTATTCATGCACTAAATGTCAGCTTTAAGATGCTAGCTTAGCTTTTAAAGCCTTCTCTACAGAAGGGTGAACAAACTTGCTTATATCCCCTTTTAAATCACATATCTCTTTAATCAAGCTTGAAGATACATATATGAGACTTTCTTTTGGAGTAAGGAAAATACTTTCAATATCTGGAGCAAGTGATCTATTCATAGTAGCTAGTTGAAATTCATACTCAAAGTCGGATACAGCTCTTAGACCTCTTATAATTGCACAGGCATTTTGTTCTTTTGCAATATCTACAGTGAGTTGTCTTGGAAATCCAACAATTTCTACCTGAGAATTATCCTTATAAATCGAATCAGCTAATTTGATCCTATCTTCAAGGCTAAATAGTGGATTTTTTGCTTCATTTTTAGCAATTGCTATAACTATTTTATCAAAAAGGCCACACGCCCTATCAATGATGTCCATGTGTCCATATGTTATTGGATCAAAAGATCCAGGATAAATTGCGACTTTCATAAATAAGAATCATACTAAACATTATTGTTTAATCAAAATTATTAATATAAGTGATTTTTTAAATGCAGTTAAATTTGATACATTTTTAAGATTTTTGTATCATATGGACTTGTATATTACGGGGGGGGAGTAATTTTTACTCCTACTTACTTATAAGGAGTTATATATGAAATTTTTATTAACGATGGTCGGCTTACTTGCTCTTCCAGTATTTGCTGGAGAAGCTGGTACAAAAGACCTTGACGTTGGTGATATAACAGGTGTTTCATTTTGGCTTGTAACTGCTGCTATGCTTGCAGCAACTGTTTTCTTTCTAGTTGAAAGAGACAGAGTTCATGGCAAATGGAAAACATCACTGTCAGTAGCTGCTTTAGTTACTGGTATTGCGTTCTGGCATTATCTATACATGAGAAATGTATGGGTTAATACTGGTGAATCACCAACAGTATATAGATATATTGACTGGCTAATTACTGTGCCGCTTCAAATTATTGAGTTCTACTTAATTCTTAAAGTGTGTACTAATGTTAAATCTAGTCTATTCTGGAAATTGCTTGTTGCATCTTTAGTCATGCTTGGATTTGGTTTTGCCGGAGAAACATATGTTTTACCAGAAGGTGTAACTGAATCATCAATGCCAATGGTATATGGTGTTATAGCAACACTGGCCTGGTTGTACATTATCTATGAAGTATTTGCTGGTGAAGCTGGCAAACTTAATGCTTCAAGTGGAAATGCTGCAGCTCAAAGCGCTTTTGGAACAATTAGATTAATTGTTACATTTGGTTGGGCTATTTATCCTATTGGATATTGGATGGCACTCCAGGGAACTGGCGACGGTTACGCAAATGCTAATATGGTTTATAACCTTGCTGATTTTCTTAACAAAATCGCATTTGGTTTAGCTATATATGTTGCAGCTGTTAGCGATTCAGAATAATTTAATTTTATTCTTAAAAACCCAGCTTATTGCTGGGTTTTTTTATGGCCCTATTTCTTCCCCATCCCACGCATAGACCTTTCCGCTGTTTTCATTAGTTAAGTTACTTATAACATCAAGAAGCTTTTCAGCGCTATAGTCAGGGGTAAATAATTTTTCTGCTTTAACATTCTTTTCAAATGGTTTGCTTAAATAACTTTTTACAGTACCGGGTTGAAGTCCAACAAAAATAGCATTATTGTTGGATCTCTTCACCTCAATGCTAAAATTTTTTATGATTTGATTTAGAGCCGTCTTGCTAGCTCTATAAGAATACCAACCTCCTAACTTATTATCAGAAATGCTTCCTACCCTTGCGCTTAAGAAAGCAAAAACGCTTCTAGCATCTTTTCTAAGAAAAGGAATAAAGTATTTACCAACTAATGTTGGTCCTATTGTGTTAACCAAAAAAACTTTTTGAAGTTTATCAATGCTAATGTCCTTGATGCTTTTTTCAGGGAAGATATCGTTATCATTATGTAATATACCTGTAGCTACAAATATTAAATCAAACTTAATATTACTAGGTAATTTTTCAACACAACTTTTGATTGAATTCTCATCCTCAATGTCAATTTCAATATTTTTTATCTTATCAGTATCTTCATTCTTAATAACTCTTGAGAACTTATAAACTTCTTCTACCGAGTCATCATTAATGAGCTTTTTACATATTGAATTTCCAATAGCTCCACTTGAGCCTATTACAGCAACTTTTTTTTTCATAGTTTATGGTTTGCTTTTCACATCTATCTTTTGATAGATTTTGTTAGGTGATTTACTATAAAAATTTTAGGCGATTAATGCAATACTAAATTTTATCGATAAAAAAAGCGGAGTATAAAACTCCGCTTTGATTAGAGTTCATAAAACTACTTCTTGTACTTTGCGGCCTCTTCAGATCCATCAGTAGCAGTACCTTTGGTATATGAGTGCGCCCCCATTCCAGCTAAATCACCATTTTGAACAATCAAATATGGCTCTCTTATTGGTTTACCTTCAAAGAAACACTCTAATATTTCTCTTACTCCAGCAGCATATCTTGCTTGTGCAGATAATGATGTTCCAGAAGTATGAGGAGTCATACCATGATTAGGCATTGTTCTCCAAACATGGTCATTTGGTGCTGGTTGAGGAAACCAAACATCTCCAGCATATCCACTTAATTGACCAGATTCTAATCCCCTGGCTATTGCATCTTTATCACAAATTTTTCCTCTAGCAGTATTAACAATATATGCACCTCGCTTCATTTTGCTAATCATTTCATCATTGAATAAATGTTCAGTTTTTGGATGAAGCGGACAACTAATATTTACAACATCGCAAACAGCAACTAATGATTCAACTGAATCATGATAAGTAAGATTTAACTCAGACTCGACTTCTTCAGAAAGCCTATGAATATCAAAATAGTGTAAGTGAACATCAAAGGGTTTCATTTTTCTTAGCATATCAATCCCAATCCTTCCTGCTGCAACAGTACCAACATGCATACCTTCAACATCATAAGATCTTTGGACAGCATCAGCTATATTCCAACCACCCTCTTTTACAATTCTATGTTGGTTATGATAGTCCCTTACCATTGAAAGAATCATCATAACTATATGTTCTGCTACAGATCTTGAATTACAGTAAGTTACTTCAACAACATCAACGTTATTATCCATAGCCGCCTGTAAATCTACGTGATCAGAACCTATACCAGCAGTAATTGCCATTTTTAAATTAGGAGCTGATTCCATCTTATCTCTTGTTAAATAATAAGGAAAAAATGGTTGTGATATTACTATATCAGCATCAACTAATTCCTTATCAGCTTGACACCCATCACCATCCTTATCAGAAGTAACTACAAGAGTATGGCCAGAGTCCTCTAAAAATTTTCTCAAACCTAATTCACCAGATACACATCCAAGCAATTCACCAGGCGTGAAATCAACAGAACTAGGAGTTGGTAATGACATACCATCTGGATATTTATCTAGTTCAGGAAGATCATCTCTTGCATATTTTTCAGGCATTCCATCAACAGGATCGTCATATAACACACATAAAATTTTCATAATTTTTCCCCAAATAAAATTAACTTCGATAATGTTAAAACAAAATAAATTAAACACAACAATTAATTCAAATTAAATAAAAAACTACTTAGTTACTTAAGTCCCTAAAATATTGCTAAAAAATGTTAAAAATAGATAAATATCATGAGTACATTGTAATTTATGGGTACATATTAATAAAATAAGATTTAAAATTATTGAGATATTCATAAATAAATGTAAAATATGCGTACATTATGAGTACAAATAACGATAAATACCTAGTTTTAAGGGGCAAAAATAAGGACATATATTTCATACAGAAAAGGGTTTCAAAGGATATTTCTAAGATAATTGGAAAAGATTTTATTAAAAAATCTTTAGAAACTAAAAATATACATATTGCAAGACAAAAAAGAGATGAAATTCTATATGAGCTTGAAAAAATTGCTTTAAATAAGCATGATGAGGATGAAAATAATATAAAAATGCATGATTCAAGCAATATTTACAATGATCCCATAGAGTCTAAGCCTGAAAAAGAGCAAGAATTTAGTAATTCTGAAAAAATATTTAGTTCAAATCATAAAAAATATAGTATTTTTTCATTTAGAATACCAAAAAAAGAGGACTTAATAGTGAATATAGATAAATATATACCAATAAGTATTGTTATATTAACTCTAATTGTTGCTTTTGTTGCTTAATCTTCTTCTTTAAATTATTTAAGTATTCATTATTAAAGTAATTGCTTTTTGCTTGATTTATATAATCAGCCCACAAAAATTCCGTATAAGTATTCATTAGTGTCCACTTTTTGAGTTTAGTATAAATATCATTATTTAAATTTTTAATTCCATAACTATTTAACAATTTAATTATTTCAGTTTCATTCATTTTTAATGAAGATATAAGTTTTGATAGATCACAATATCTGCTGTTGATACTTAAATATTCAAAATCAATAAAAAAAATATCTTGTTTGTTGAACATAATATTAAATAAATTTAAATCATTATGACTAACAACATTTTCATGTTTGCATGTTTTTAATTCATTTAATAGTTCAACTGATTCTAAATAAAACTTAGAATGAGATTCTATATTTATAGTCCTTAAATATAAATTTATTTGATCTTCAAAAGTTTTTATTTTTCCATTATTTTTTATTTGGTGTAGTTTTTGTAATTGTTTTCCTAGTTTTGTAATATTTATTAATTTTCTTTCCGATGATGTCATTTCAAAATATTTATAAATCACTAGACCTGTTGTTTTATCAATATGCATAAATTTAGTGGTGATATTTTTTTTAATGATTTGTTCAATAATATTATTTTTTAAATACTCGTTAATAATAAGTTCATGGTTTTGATTCTTTGGTAATTTAAAAATTGATTTTTTGTTCTTGAAATTTCCAATAAAAGTTTCTGATGTTTCGCTGTCACCAATCTGTTTATGTACTTCAAAATTAGAATTTGTTTTTCGTAATATTTTTTTTAATCTTTCCATAAATGTATAAATCGAATTCTTAATTTGAATCAAGTAATTTGTTTATTAATTCCAAGCTTGATTTTTTATTCTTAAATTTATTCATTAATAATTATTTAATTTTTTAATCCATGAACGGTATCCAAAAATAATAATTATTAGATAAATAAAAAATAAGAATGCTGTTAGATATAATTCTCTAGAAATATATAAATAAATGCTGATTGAATCTATTACAAACCAATAGATCCAATTCTCTAATATTTTTTTAGCAACCATATATGTAGTTATTATTGCTCCCCATGTTGTGAGAGCATCTAAAAATGGTAGAGCCGCTTGTGTATATTTTTCTAATGTTGCACCTGAAATATAAGATAAAATGAGAACAATCATTATTGCAAAAAAATGATTCAATTTTTTCCATGATTTAATATTTAGAACGGTGTTGGTATTAACAATGTTTTTCCATTGTAACCATCCGTATATTGCCATTAGCACATAGAAAACTTGAAGAATTGATTCCATAAATAGGTCTGCTTGATACATTATATATATGTATATTAGAGAGCTAATTAGTGCCGCATACCAGCATTTTACGTCTTCTTTCGCAGCTAATACTAAATATAGAATTGCCATCAAAACAGCTATACACTCTAGTATTAGATTTACCATTAATATTTAAAAGTCGTACCTTAAAGATAAGCCAATATTTTTTGCATCACCTTGTCTTCTATACAAAGTATCTATGAAATCTGGAGCCTCATTCCCAAAGTAAAATCCTCTTGTTGAATAATATTTATCAAAGACATTTCTCATCCAGAGCTCACTTGTAAATCTGCCTTTAGAGCGACCAAGGGTAAGATTAAGAAGCTGATAACTTTTTGATTTATTATTATGCGAGTCTGAATAAAAGAATTCACTCTTTCCATTTATATTAAGTTTAAAATAAAAATTATTCTTTAAATCTATATTTGTGCCAATTGAATAAGTATGTTCTGGAGCATGGGCTTGTGATCTATTTTGAAGATCAGGCCTTGATTCCCAATTCTTAATTTTAGTTTTTAAAAAACCTAAATTAGCATACACGCTTACTTGATCATTTATAAAAAAGTTAGAACTCACTTCTAATCCATAATTTTCTCCTTCGGCTGCATTTTCTGTAAGGTATGAAAATGTATTTGGATCTGAAGGATCAACCTGTCTTGAGATCAAGACCTGTTGATCTTCTCTCTTTGAAAAAAATATAACTACTGAATAATTGAAACCTAAGTTTTCTAAATTTGAACTAATACCTATTTCATAATTAGTTAAAAACTCAGGATCATATATCAAAGATTGTTTTATTAAATTATCAGTTGCGTCAAGTCCAAGATTAAAACCACCTTGTTTGTATCCTCTTGCAATTGAGAAAAATGTATTTGAATTATTTCTATTTTTAACTAACGAAATCTTTCCACCATTCATATTATTTGAAGGTCTAAATGATTCATTATTTGAATCTTTATATTTTGAGTCCCAATTTTCCCATCTCAAACCAAAAGCAATCTTGTAATACCGATTTAAAAAATAATCAATGTTCCCAAAGACTGAAAAATTTTCAGCTTGATAGTCTCTTAAAATTTCTGATTCACTGACATAGGGACTGTAGGGATCATTTGGATCTCCATATATGCCATCGTCTTTTGTTAAATTTGATTCATCAAGAACACTAAATTGAAAACCGAAAATCCATTCGTATGGATTTTCAAATGAAAATTCAGTATTTTTAGATAAAAAACGTATCTCTTGGCTAAAAGTATCTCTTTTTCTAAATGTTTCAGAAAAATAATCATATATGTAGGGAAAATGTGAGTCTGCGTTACCCCAATCTGCATCGTAACTAAAAATAACATCGGTTTTGGTAGCACTTGTTAAACTTTGAACAATAAAGTTAGAAAAATCTTTAGTAATCTTTATCCCATATGAGTTTGTATTTTGTGAATCCATGCCTGGGCGGTCAGATAAGGTGTTTAAACTTCCATCAATAGTCCAAATATCAGCAGGATCATCCATATCAACTTTTGAAACAAAAAAATCTAAATTTGTTGTTTCATTTAATTCCCAATTTAATTTATAGCGTAAAGTTAATTCATCTTTTTTTGAGGTATCTGATTTATTTAGGTAGGTATTCTTTCTAAAGCCATCTGCATAATCAGTTCTAAGAACTAAACGATATTTAAGTTTTTTATTCTGCATTGGCCCGCCAAAAGCTATCCCAATATTTTGAGTGCCATAATCTCCAAGAGTTAGTTCGGAAGTTCCCTCGAATTTTTCAGTTGGATCTTTTGTCTTTATGTAAATCAATCCTGCGAGAGCATTTGCTCCTGACCTAGATCCTTGAGGTCCTCGAAAAACTTCAACTTGATCTACATCAAATAAAGTTGCTATTCCGCCCTGTCCAGAATAATCAATATCATCTATCAAAAATCCTACAGAGGAATTTGGTGTGCCTTGATAGCCAGATCTTTCTCCAATACCTCGAATTTGAAAATACCTAGCACGAGAATCTGAGGCAGCATAATTTAAATTTGGTACCAAATATGAAAGTTGTTGAAAATGTTTTATTGCTTGAGATTTTATTGTTTCAGAGGGAATTATAGAAATACTAGAATCTTCTTCACTTATAGATTTTTCTCTGAACTCTCCTTTGACAACTACCTCTTCAATGTTTTTTGAAAAAATAAATATTGAAAATAAAAGTGGTAATAATAATAGATTTTTTTTTCTGATATACATATGCAATTCCTCCGCAACTATTGTGTTGATCAGGTTCAAAGAGTTTCATACGATCTCAGGCTTATTAAGCCACCCCTTTGCATTCATTAACTATATTAATAAATAATTTATAAATTTAATAGTATGGATATTGCGTAAATTTTTGTTTTATAGAAATGAAAAAATATCAATTATTTATAACATCCAAGGCATATCCATAAATTTCAGCAATCTGGTTAATTCTTTTGTCTTTAGGAGTACCTGCTCCATGACCCGCTCTGTCTTCTACTCTTATTAAAACAGGATTATCGCATGATTGATATTCTTGTAACTTAGCTGCAAATTTAAATGAGTGAGATGGTACAACCCTATCATCACGACTTGCAGTTGTAATAAGTGTAGTTGGATAACAGACATCGGATTCAATATTATGAAGTGGCGAATAGGCTAATAAGTTTTCAAATTCATCTTTTTTATCTGGAGAACCATAGTCACTTTCCCAAGCCCAACCAATTGTAAATTTATTAAACCTAAGCATATCTAATACGCCAACCTGAGGTATAGCTACTTCAAACAGATCTGGATTCTGCAACATCGTTGCAGCCACCAAAAGACCACCATTTGATCTTCCATCAATAGCTGTTGTTTTTGGAGATCCAATTTTATTAGCATGTAAGAATTTTGCTGCATATGCAAAATCATCAAAAACATTTTGCTTGTTGAATAGCATGCCAGCCTCATGCCAAGTATTTCCGTATTCTGATCCACCCCTTAAGTTTGCAACTGCAAAAACTCCATCCTGATCTTTCCATGCTGTTTGGCTTTTACTAAAATTTGGAAGAATTGATATATTAAATCCTCCGTAGCCATATATTAATAATGGTGTATTTTCATCAATTTCTAAGTCTTTTTTATGACTGATGTGAATTGGTATTTTTGTGCCGTCTTTTGATGGATAAAACTCTAATCGTGAAACATACTCCTCTGGATTGTATCCATCAAGTTCTTCTTTCCAAAAGAGCTCAAATGAAAGATCTTTTAAGTCTATTTCATATATTTCTCTTGGGGTAACGTAATTTGTAATTGCAAAAAAAGAACTGCTGTCATCAATATCCCCACTGAAACCGCTAATAGTTCCCTTTTTAGGTAAAGATAGCTTAGATATCAATTCACCTGAAAGATTAAAAATACTTATTTCTGAAAACGTATCTTCTAAATAATTAATTACGAATGAGTTATTAATAATATTTGCTGATCTGATTGCATTTTTGGATTCTGAAATAACTTCGTTCCATACAAAAGAACCATTTTTAACTTCCAAATTAACTATCTTTCCATTCGGAGCATTTTCAGTTGTATAAAACCACAAAATATTATCTTTACTGTCAATAAAGCTATATGTACCAATTAGTTCATCAACAATTGGGAGAAAGCCACCATCTTTATCAACTTTTAAATAAATCTTATTTCTATCATCAGTTCCCTCAGATATAGATAATATTTTCATATCACTATCTTTTACTACGGTTATTCCAAATCCCCATCTTGGATTTTCAGGATTCTCATAAATTAATATATCTTCAGATTGATTAGTGCCAATCTTATGAAACATTAATTTTGGAGATTCGTTTAATTCTTTTAAAAGTTCTCCATCAGGCTCTTCATATCGTCTGTAGTAAAAACCACTATCGTCATTCTCCCAAGATGCTCCAGAAAACTTTGCCCATTTAAGTTCATCTTTAAGAACCTCTCCAGTCGCTATATTCATAACTCTCCATGTTCTCCAATCTGATCCACCATCAGAGATTGAATAAGCTATATGTGATGCATCATTGCTTATACTCGTTCCACCGAGTGAAATCGTCCCATCTTTTGAAAATGTATTAGGATCAATTAAAACTCTAGCTTCACAGGTCTCACAATCTTTAATCATTAGCTTGCTTTGCTGAAACGAGCCATCATTAAAATAGAAAAAAGTCTTTTCTTTTACCTTATATGGAATTGATATAGATTCACTTTCCCAAATCTGATTTAAATAATTTCTTAAACGTTTTTTATATTTATTTTTTTCAATAAATTTATTGGTAAATTTATTTTGTCTTTCAATCCAATCAATTGACTCTTCACTTGTAAAGTCCTCTAGCCATCTATACGAATCAGAAATGTTATATCCATGGAGATTTTCTTCAAAATTAATTTTTTTTGAATCAGGATATTCATCAAGATTATTTTCTTGAGAGCTGCAAGAAATTATTATAAGAATAACAAGAAGGGATAAATATTTTGAGTACATGTCATAGATATTACATTACAATTATTAAATGAATCAATTTATTTCATCATGGCGTTTTGTCTTTAAAAATTTTAAAAATTTAATTTCTTTTGGAGTGCCTTGGCTAACATTCACAATTATAAGCATTGGATTTATTTCAAAGAGGATGCCGCAAATTCTAATTGATGAAAATATTGCTCCGGATGTAGCTGTTATTGAATTAATAGAAGTCCTAAGCAAGTTTTACGAAAATAATGTAAACCAGCTTTTTATAATTGAATTAATGATTAACGTTTTCTTCATGGTTTTTATAGCTTCATTAGCAGTGCAATTTAAAAATATAAGCAAGTCAATAAATCCTCAAAGCTTCTTTGGAATTTCAAGAATAATTTACGCTAAGATTCCTTATTTATTTATTGCATCATTTTTAACAGGCATAGTTGTACAAATTGGATTTTTGTTTCTAATTTTCCCAGGGATATATTTGTTTGCTAGATTATCACTTTATCCAATTTATATTTCGCTGGAAAATAAAGGGCCCATTGAATCCATTAAATGCTCATGGAATGCTACTGATGAATTTGGTACAAAGCTTACTATATATACTTTGATAATAGGTATTCTTCTTACACTAACAATACTCATTACCTCTAGTCTGTTAGCGCTTTCTTCAATTGGTGCTATGTTAATAGTTCCGATTATTCTTTTTGAAATAATTATCTTTTCAATGGTATTGAGTTTTATTTATTTCTCTTTGTACAAATATTTAGAAAAATAAAAATCAAGTCATAATTGTCGAATCATTAATTCAAAGGTAGAATGCTCTTTCGTTAATAGGGCCTGTAGCTCAGTTTTGGTTAGAGCGTTCGACTGATAATCGAGAGGTCGGAAGTTCGAGTCTTCCCAGGCCCACCACTTTCCTTTATTTTTTTCATGACGTAATATGCATAATATGTATCGTTTTTTAATGTTCTGTGTGGTATTTTTTCTGATTAGTAGTTGCGGGTTTGAAAATAGTCAGTCTCCATTAAAGTCTCCAATAACTGAAGCAAAGTCAGTCTATGTTTCAACTTGTTTTGAGGTTACGCCTGGAGGACAAAGCTATAAAGAGATGTGTGAATGTGGTTTTGATAGGGCTTTAGGGTCTATGACCTCTGATGAAGTAACCGCATATTTAAGGGATTTTTCTGAGATACAGGACCTCCAGTATGCAATTACAGTTCCAGCAAAATTTATAGAAGCACAAGCAGAATGTGCTGTTGAAGCCTTTGAATAAATAGAAGATAAATTAACGCTATCAACTTAAAATTTTTAAAAGTTCAATTTCAAAAATAAGAATAGAATTCGATGGAATTCCTGGCCTGCCTTCTTCACCATATGCCATAGTAGGATCAATATACACTACCCACTTATCACCTTCTTTCATTAATGAAATAGTTTTCTGACATCCTACAATTAATTTTGATAATTCTATCTTTAATGGCTCAGAATCCAGTGAACTCCAAAAAACTTCTCCGTTGGTTAAGGTTCCATGGAAATGAGCAGAAATAGTGTTATTAAGACTTGGGGTAGATCCACTTGGATCTCCATTCTCAACAACAAAATATTGAAGCCCTGGTTCAATTTCAATAATTTCATTATTTTTTTTATTGTCTATAAAAAATTGCATATTCTCAATTTGTTTTATATTTGGTCCGTCTTGAGCACATGCACATAAAACAAAGAAACTAAGAACAGCTATGGAAATCTTCATTATTTAACCTTAATTTTTAAAAATTTTCTTTTGCCAACTTGGTAAATATTCATAGATCCCTTTGAGATCTCAAGTTTTATATCTACAACTTTTTCTTGGTTAATTTTAATGCCGCCTTGTTTTATAAGCCTATTTCCTTCAGATACACTTGAAATCATTTCTGTATCTTTTAAAAGATTAACTAAAAGAATAGATTCATTTTTGATATCTATCTCAAAAGTTTCTATGTCTTCAGGCAGCTTTCCCTTTTGAAATCTATCTAAGAAATCTTCCTTACAATCTTTTCCATCTCCTTTTTTATGAAATCTATCTACAAGCTCCTCAGCCAAAATAAATTTAATATCTCTGGGATTCCTGCCCTCTTTCATTTCATCTTTTAATTTTGATATTTCTTCTTCAGGTAAAAAACTTAATAACTCAAACCACCTCCACATCAAGTCATCTGATATTGACATAATTTTTCCAAACATCTCATTTGGCTCTTCATCTATGGCTATATAGTTATCAAGCGATTTTGACATTTTCTTTTCGCCATCAAGACCTTCGAGTATTGGAACGGTTATAACCACTTGAGGGTCTTGATCATAATCTCTTTGAAGTTCTCTACCAACTAATAAATTAAATTTTTGATCTGTTCCACCGCACTCAACATCAGCCTGAAGTGCTACTGAATCATAGCCTTGAACTAAAGGATACAAAAATTCATGTATCGCTATGCTTTTATTAGAACTAAATCTTTTATTAAAGTCGTCTCTCTCTAGCATTCTTGCTACGTTATATTTTGAAGCAAGTTTAATTAGCCCATCTGCTCCAAGCTGATCACACCATTCGGAATTAAATTTAACTTCAGTCAGATCTTCTTTTAAAATTTTAAAAACCTGTTCTTTATAAGTTTTTGCATTTTTTATAAGGCTGTCTGAATCCACAGTTGGTCTTGTTTTGTTTTTACCAGATGGATCACCAATTCTTCCAGTAAAATCTCCAATTAAAAAAATAACTTTATGTCCAAGATCTTGGAAGTGCCTAAGTTTATTTAATAAAACAGTATGTCCAAAATGTAAATCAGGAGCAGTCGGATCAAAACCTGCTTTGACTATAAGTTGTTTACCTGAATCAAGCTTTTTTTTGAGATCAGATTCAGTAAGAATTTCATCTGTACCTCTATTAATAATCTTTAATGCCTCTTCCATATTACTATCATAGTATTTTTATATCATTATTAGAATCACAAAGTTGCTACTTAATCCTTAAAGATTAAAATAATGGCTATGCTTAATGCAAATAACAAATTTATATCGGATGCTGAATTTTTATCATCTATCGATAATCAAATAAGGTTCTTAGGTGAAGCATCTATATCAGACAATGCGAAATTAATTATTGATCTTTGCAGAAAAAATAAAAAAGATCGAACAATGCTTGATGCTTTTCTTAGTGAATATGGATTAGATAATCAAGAAGGCGTTGCTCTGATGTGTCTTGCAGAATCTGTATTAAGAATACCTGATAAAAAAACAAGAAATCTAATAATTAGTGAAAAACTTTCTGAGGGAAGATGGGTGGACCATCTTAATAAAGCAGACAGTCTATTTGTAAACGCATCTACATGGGGTTTGTTATTAGCTGGTAAAGTGGTTTCAACGCCAAATGAGTGGTCAAAAAACCCTAATAACTTCTTATCAGGATTGATATCAAAATCTGGAGAAATGCCAATTAGAAATGCAGTTTTGGCTGCCATGCAAATCCTAAGTCAAGAATTCGTAATGGGCAAAAGTTTTGAAGATATCAAAAAACTTCCTGGATTATCTAAAGAGTCATACTCTTTTGATATGTTGGGCGAGGCTGCAAGAACAAATTCACAAGCTGAAAGTTATTTTGAATCATACTTTAATGCTATTGATGAAGTTGCAAAAATTAATGATTTAAAAAACTTATCTCATGGTGTTTCAATAAAAATATCTGCGCTTCATCCAAGATACGAAACAAGAAAAATTGATCAAGTTAACTCAGAATTAATACCAAGATTAAAAGAGTTAATTCATCATGCTCATTCAAATGATGTTGAGATTACCATTGACGCTGAAGAGCAAGACAGGCTCTCTATAAGCCTTCATATCATCGAGCAGCTAGCTTTTGAAGAAAAAATAAAAGACTGGCCTGGTTTTGGAATAGCGCTTCAGGCTTATGGTAAAAGATCGTTCGATGCTTTGAATTGGCTTAATAGCACTTTAGATAAAAGAACTGGGATGCATTTAAGACTTGTAAAAGGTGCGTATTGGGATTATGAAATTAAGCATGCTCAAGTTTCAGGCTATGCTGGTTATCCAGTATTCTCAAAGAAATCCATAACAGATATTGCGTATCTTGCTTGTGCCAAAAAGATACTAGAAAACAAAAACATTTATGCTAAATTTGCAACCCATAATGCTCATACTATTTCGTCAATCAATTATCTTGGCCAAGATTGTGAGTATGAATTCCAACGTTTGTTTGGAATGGGTGAGCTTCTATATAAGAGTGCATCAGATATTTTAAAGCTAGATAAAGCTCCATCTGTATACGCGCCAATAGGAAGCTATAAAGATCTTTTGCCTTATTTAGTTAGACGGCTTTTAGAAAATGGTGCCAATAGTTCATTTATAAATAGGCTACTTGATCCAGAAACAGATTCAGAATATTTAGCTGAAAATCCTCTCATAAGAATGAAAAATGAAAAAAAAGATATACCTCTTCCTAAAAATATTTTTGGAAAAAGATTAAACTCTAGTGGGATGGATATTTCAGAGAAACACAATCTAGATAATCTTTCAAAAAAGTTAGAAACTTTTGAAGGAAAAAAGGTGCATGCTCATTCTTTATATATGTTTAGAGATAAAGATGATAAAAAGATTGTGGATGTAAATTCCATTTCATCGGGTGTCAATATAGGTAGTATTCAATTTGATGATATTAAGAAAATTCAAAATTCTCTTAAAAAAAATAATGATGATGAATGGTCAAAAACTGCTGTCATAAAAAGATCAACAATCTTGAACAAAGTTGCTGATTTAATAGAGAAAGATCCTTATGAATTAATTTTTTATCTTATTAACGAGGCAGGAAAAACAATACAAAATGCAATTGATGAAATTAGAGAAGGTATTGATTTTTTGCGTTATTACTCGGAGCAGGCTAAAGAAATAATTCAAGAAAAAGACTTAGATGGGCCAACTGGAGAGGATAATAAAATTTACTATAGCCCAAAAGGAAAATTTTTATGCATAAGTCCTTGGAATTTTCCTGTTGCTATTCTTATAGGGCAAATATCTGCAGCTCTGGCATGTGGCAATAAAGTCATAATTAAACCCTCTGAACACACTTCGATACTCGGATATCTTGTAATAAAAAAATTTCATGAGAGCGGAGTTCCAATTAGCTGTCTTGAGCTTATTCTTGGAGATGGTAAATATGGTGAAGCATTAACTCAAATAAGTTCATTAGATGGGGTTGCTTTTACTGGATCGCTTCCAACAGCAAAAAAAATACAATCTAATCTTATTCAATATCAAGATCAAATAATTCATCTTATAGCCGAGACTGGCGGCATCAATACTATGCTTGTTGATTCGAGCGCACTTTTAGAGCAAGTTACAGATGATGTGGTCAGGTCCGCATTCGATAGTGCTGGTCAGAGATGCTCTGCATTGAGAATTCTTTGTATTCAGGAAGAAATATATGAAGACTTAGTTGAAATGATTAAAGGAAATATGAGTGTTCAAAAAATTGGTGATCCTAATGAGTTTGATACAGATATTGGTCCTATAATTAGTACTGAGGCTACAAAGAAACTTAATAATTATATAGAGGAATGTAAAAAAGAAGGTTTAGATGTATTTCAATCATCAGAACCATCTGAAAAAAATTATATTTCACCTACACTGATCTCAATTAATAAAATATCAGATATCAGCAGTGAGCAATTTGGACCAATACTTCATATTCTTAAATATGCTTCAAATGATATAGATAAATTAATTAATGATATTAATAATACCGGGTATGGACTAACTATGGGAATTCACTCAAGAATAGAATCTCAAGCTGATCATCTTGGCAAAAATTCTAAGATAGGGAATATATATATAAATAGGGATATGGTAGGTGCGGTTGTTGGATCACAACCCTTTGGAGGTGTTGGTCTTTCTGGAAGTGGTTATAAGGCTGGTGGTCCAAACTATTTATTACAGTTTTTGAATGAAAAGGTTATTTCAAAAAATTCAGTTGCCTTTGGCGGAAATACAGAACTGCTTAATCTTCAAGAAGACAAATGATTGGCTTCAAAAAAACTCCTGTTAAATTAGTAATAGGCATTTTTTTAATTTCTATTTTTGCTATTGTTCTTTTATATGTAGATTCAACTCAAGAAAAACCAAAACCAATTGAGCAAATAACTATTTCTGAAGATCTTAGCATTGCGCCTCCAACATTAAAAAATAAGTTAATTCATGAGGTAAACAGAGGTGAAAGTCTTTCAATAATATTTGAAGAAAAGAAAGTGCCTCTAAATACTGCATACAAAATCTTTGATTTTGATAAAAATAATATCTTATCCAGCATCAAGCCAGGCGATATTATGGAATTCAGTTATATTGGTGATAATTTAGAAAATATACGAATTATTAAAGACGAAACAAATTCAATACTTATTAATCTGTCTGAGAATGTCTCAATAGAAAAAATTAAGAAAGAAATACAGTCTATAAGCTCATTTAAACAAGGAGAAATAACAACCTCATTTTATAAAGATGCATTAAAAGAAGGAATACCAGATAGCATAATAATGGACTTTGCATATATTTTTGGTTGGGATATAGATTTTGTCTTTGATGTCAGAAAAGGAGATAAATTTTCTGTTGTTTTTGAAGCTGATTATTCTGAAGGTGAAAAAATTTCAAGTGGAGATATTATATTTGCAGAATTCATAAATCAAAATAATCGTTATATTGCCCAAAGATTTTTTGATAAAGATCAAGGTAAGCAGTACTTCAATGAAGATGGTGATAACGTAAAGAAAGCATTTTTGAGGGCGCCCTTAGATTTTGCTTATATAAGCTCTCATTTCAATCCAAATAGAATGCATCCAATACTGCATAAAATTAAAGCTCATAATGGTGTTGATTATGCAGCTAAAAGAAATACACCAGTAAAAGCATCTGGTGATGGAGTTATATCTTTTGTTGGCTTTAAGGGGGGTTACGGAAGAACTATTGAAATAAAACATGGCGGAAATATAAAAACTTTGTATGCACATCTTGAAAAGTACAACTCAATATCTAAAGTTGGAAATAAAGTTAGGCAAGGTGAGATAATTGGCTATGTTGGTGATTCTGGTCGAGCAACAGGACCACATCTACATTTTGAATTCTGGCAGGGCAAAACAAGAACAGACCCAGTCAAAGTAAAACTCCCATCAGCAAAACCTATTAATGAAACTCAATTAAATGAGTTTAAGGAATTACTTGAAACTAACCTCCAAAAACTAAATGAGTATAATTCTAGTTAAATGAGTAAATACCATATAGGAATTATGACGGGAACTAGCGCGGATGCTATCGACGGATGTATTGTGTCTTTTGAAAATGATTTTAGCTTAATTGCCTCTGATTCAATTGATCATGAGCATGGATATAAAGATAATTATGAATATTGTATTGCTCAAGGTTTAAAAGAGGTTCATCAATCAAAAAAACTTGAAAAGCTTGAGAATGATCTTAATGAAAAATCTCTAGAGCTTATAGAAAACCTTCTAAGTAAAAATAACTTATCCTATGAGGATGTAATTGCAATTGGTTTCTCTGGACAAACAGTTTTTCATTCTAGAGAAAAAAGTTACCAAATAGGCAATCCCCAGATTATAGCGAATAACTCAAAGATAAAAGTTATTTCTGATTTTAGAAATTTTGATATAGCACAAGGAGGATCTGGTGCTCCATTAATACCTGCATTTCATAAGTATTTATTTTCAGAGAACAGAAAAGAAAAAATTATTTTTAATATTGGAGGTATTTCTAACGGCACTTACCTTAAAGGTAATGAAATATCTTTGGCCTCAGATGTTGGACCGGGAAATTGTCTTATTGATAAGATAGCAAAAAAAGAACTTGGATTATCATTTGATAATGACGGTGATTTAGCAAGAAAAGGTGAGCTTCATCATGCCCTCTTAGATTTGTTATCAACAACATCCGATAATATAAATTTCGGATACCCAAGAGCGGATGAAAAAACTTCATATTATCGATTATTAGAATTTGATGCTCTTTTAGAAATGAATCCAAGTGATATATTAAGATGCTTGACTGAGCTGACTGCTGAGAAAATCAAGGATTTCTTTCATTATTGCAATCAACCGGAAGAGGTTATATTTCACGGAGGTGGAACAAAGAACTCATTTTTGATGGAGCTTATAGGTGAAAAACTAAATAGACCAATAATAACTTCAGACAATATTATTCCATCTAAATTTGTAGAAGCTGCAGCCTTTGCTTATCTAGGTTATAAAAATAAAGGTAAGGTCTTTAATACTAGATTGTAAATGATTCCCCGCAGCCACAAGTTGTCTTAGCGTTAGGGTTATTAATTACAAACTTTGATCCTGAAAGATCTTCAATAAAATCAAGAGTTGATCCAAACAAATAAGGATATGACATCGAATCAAGTAAAACTGAAAAATTTTCAAATTCGATTACATCATCATCAAATGCAACATCTGAATCAAATTTAAAACCATATTGAAATCCAGAACAACCTCCTCCAGTTACATATACACGAAACTTTGATCCTAAGCCATCATTAGCTTTCATCGCAGTCTTTATTCTGCTTACTGCAGTCTCAGTTAAGTTTAGAGATTTATCAGAAATTTGATTCATTACTATGAAATTCGTTTTACTTTTATTTTTACATTTGATGAGGTATTAATCATCCAAAAACCTCCCATATTAGCTTCTTCAATAATGATATTATTTTTTACTCTAAAGTTATTAAGTTTAATTGATGATAAAACAGACTGAGATTCCCAAAGCTGATCATTTTCTAGTCTAAATCTGGTTTTGCCACCAACAGTCTTCGATGAACTGGAAATAATTGACTTAAGCTGAGTTTTATTTATTTTAATGTCAGCTTCTTTCTTTTGTTTATTTGAAAGACCAAAATTAGCCTCTTCATTTGAAATGTTTTTAGAGACTGCACCAGATGCATTTTTAGACTCTATTTCTTTCAACTCATCTGAGGTTTTAGAAACGCCAGTAGTAAGATAATCATAGCAAGCTAGTCTTTTGATATCTGATTTAATAGAAGCACAATCTTCAAGTTTAACTTCAGCATTTAATTGGAAGAAACAAAACGTAAAAATTGCTAAAAAATATTTTTTCATATCATGACATTATAAATTTAAATATCAGTATAAAATATAAATATGCCTAAATACTTTTTTTTCAAGAAATTCAAATAATCAATAAAAAATTAGTTAATAAATGGAAAAGACTTTAATTACATATTCTACGGTTGATGGACAAACAAAAAGAATATCTGAAAGGCTTGCAAAGCTTGCTACTCAAAGCCGGGTAGATGTGCTGCCAATATCTAATCAAATTAACTTAGATAGTTATAAAACAATAATAATTGGTGCAAGCATAAGATATGGCAAATATAGGAATGAAGTCTTCAACTTTATTGAAAATAATATTCATACATTAAATGTTAAAGAGAATGCTTTCTTTTCTGTAAATGTTGTTGCTAGGAAACCTGAAAAAAGTGCTCCAGAAACAAATCCATATTTAATAAAGTTTCTAGGTAAGATTAAATGGAAACCAAAAAATCTTGGTGTTTTTGCAGGTAAAATAGAATATCCAAAATATAAATTTATTGATAAATATGCAATTAAATTTATTATGTGGTTAACAAAAGGTCCTACCGATACCTCAAAAACATATGAATTTACTGATTGGAATAAAGTTGGAGATTTTGCTAGAGATTTAAAGCTATGAACAAAATTAATAAATCAATTGAGTTATTTAAAGAAGCTAAGTTACACATGCCCGGAGGAGTAAATTCACCAGTAAGGGCCTTTAAGAATATTAATGGTAATCCAATCTTTTTTAAGAAAGCAAAAGGTCCATACATTTTTGATGCTGATAATAATAAATATATAGATTACATAGGTTCATGGGGGCCGATGATCATGGGTCACTCTCATCCTGAAATTGTTAAATCAGTTTCAAAACAACTCCAACTTGGAACTAGCTATGGGGCTCCTACAAGCATTGAATCAACTACTGCTAAGCTAATAAAGAAGTGTATACCATCAATAAAAAAAATAAGAATGGTGAATTCTGGAACAGAAGCGACAATGAGTGCGGTAAGGCTTGCTAGAGGTTATACAAAGAGAAATAAAATAATTAAATTTGATGGTTGTTATCATGGTCATGTTGATTCGTTGCTTATAAAAGCAGGTTCTGGAGTTACCACATTTGGCCTACCTGACTCTCCTGGAATCCCAAAAGAGCTGGCAAAACAAACACTAAGTTGTGAATTTAATAACAAAGATGAGTTTTTAAAAATTTTTAATAAGGTAAAGGGTGATCTTGCTGCAGTAATTATTGAGCCAATAGCCGGAAATATGGGATTTATACCTGCAGATAAATCTTTTTTAAAACTTATCAGAGAGAAGACTTCTCAAAATAAATCGATATTGATTTTTGACGAAGTTATGTCAGGTTTTAGGGTTTCTCTAGGAGGAGCTCAAGAGATATATAAAATAAAGCCAGACTTAACAACTCTTGGCAAAGTAATTGGTGGAGGTCTTCCAGTTGGTGCCTTTGGTGGTCGTAAAGATATTATGGATTACCTAGCTCCAAATGGTCCTGTTTATCAAGCTGGCACACTATCTGGAAATCCTTTAGCCATGGCAGCTGGCTCAAAGCTAATCAAATTACTAATTAAAAATAATCCATATAATGCTTTAGAAAAAAAGGCTAACAATTTATTAATTAAAATGAAGCAATTATTTTTAGAAAACGACATACCACTATCAGTTAATGCAAAAGGTGGAATGTTTGGTTTCTTTTTCTCAAAAAGTCTTCCAAAAAATCTCAATGATGTGGTTGCCACAAATGATAAATCTTTTAGTAGCTTCTTAAATAAATGTATTAGTGAAGGAATCTATTTTGCGCCATCAAAATTTGAGGCAGGTTTTATATCAACAAAACATACTAAACTTGAAATTAATCATACAATTAACGTTATTGAAAAAATATTAAAAAAGGGGATCTGAAATGAAATATGATATTAGTGCTCTTGGCAATGCTTTGGTTGATACTCAATACATGGTTGATCATGATTTTTTAAAAGATATTGGATTAGAGCCGGATTCAATGACACTTGCTTCGGCAGAAGAACATGCCCCTATTATAAAAAAACTCAAAGAAATGGGTGTTGAGTCAATATCAGATTGTGGTGGCTCTGCAACTAATTCTTTAGTGGCAGCATCCTACTATGGTTCAAACTGTCATCATGTATGCAGAGTTGCAGACGATGAAGATGGTGAAAAATACCTAGACAGTCTTCAAAAGGCCGGAGTAAAGCATATAGGTTTTAGCAAGGAAGAATCAGAGATGCCAACTGGGAAATGTCTAATTTTTGTTACTCCAGATGCAAAAAGAACAATGAGCAGTATGTTAGGAATAAGTGCTTATCTTGGACCAAAAGATATCGATTATGATGTGGTAAATAACTCAAAGATTTTTTACATTGAAGGCTATATGGTAACAAGCGATGAGAACTTTAATGCTGTTACCTCAGTCCTTAAAAGCATAAATAATAGCGAGACACTAAAAGCACTTTCTCTCTCAGATGCTGGAATAGTTCATGGTTTTAAAGAAAAATTTAAAGAAATTGAATCTTTTGGAATAGATTTAATATTTTGTAATGATGATGAGGCTGTTGCATTTTCAGGGGCTGATAATTTAGAAGATGCCATTGAGTATTACAAAAAACAATCTTATATGATTGCTATTACTAAGGGTGCTGAAGGAAGTATTGTTGTAAAAAATGGTGAAACTATTCATTCTGCTGCAGAAAAAATTACTCCTATAGATACTAATGGTGCCGGTGATATGTATGCTGGATCTTTTATGCATGCATACTTAAATAATCTACCTATATCTGATTGTGCAGCCTTTGGTAACTATGCCTCGTCTAAAGTAGTTGAAACATTTGGACCAAGATTAACATCCGAGGGATATGAACATGTTCTAAATAAATTAAAAAAAAGCTAGTAAATTTAGCTAGTATCTGATATTTTCTCCACCCTAAAATATTTCTTATCAAACAATGGCTGTAAAAAAAGCAACAAAGAGTTCAAAAAAAACAACAAAGAAGACTGCAACAAAAAAAGTTGTATCAAAAAAAGCACCAGTAAAAAAGAAAGCAGTTAAAAAAATTCAAGTAAAAAAATCTGTTTCAAAAACTATAAAAAAAGCAAAAACCAATACAGTTGCTAATAATAAATCTAAAATTGCGCCATACAAGCCTAAAAAAAATGAAAAATATATGAGCGCAGCTATGAAAAGACATTTTGTTGCTGTGTTGCTTCTATGGAAAGAGCATCTTTTAGATGAAATGCAAAAAACCTTTGATCACCTAAAAGCAAAGGGAGAAACATTTGCTGATCCTGTTGATAGAGCATCACAAGAAGAAGAATTTGCTTTTGAATTAAGAACAAGAGATAGGGAAAGAAAACTTATAAATAAAATTTCAACTTCTATAGAAAAAATTAAACAAGATGATTATGGTTGGTGTGACTCATGTGGTGACGAAATTGGCATTAAAAGATTAGAAGCCAGGCCAACTGCAACCCACTGCATAGACTGCAAAACTCTTGACGAAATAAAAGAAAGACAGCTCAGCGGATAACTTTTGAATGTCTATCAAAACTAAACTTTGATAAATAATAAAAAAATAAGTAAATTTGCTATATCAATAGTAAAAGATCTCCAAGAAAAAAACTTTCAAGCATTCTTAGTAGGTGGGTGTGTAAGAGATCTTTTATGTGGTATTGAGCCCAAAGATTTTGATATAGCTACTAACGCAACTCCAGAGCAAATTAGAAAAATTTTTAAAGCCTCAAGAATAATTGGTAAAAGATTTAAATTAGTTCATGTTTTTAACAGATCAGAATTAATAGAAGTAGCAACTTTTAGATCAGGAGAAGATAGCTCAAGTATTGGCAACTTAATTACAGATCAATCAGGTAAGATTATAAGAGATAATATATGGGGCACATTAGAAGAGGATACTCATAGGAGAGATTTCACAATTAATGCGCTTTTCTATTGTCCTTTTTCACAAAAAATTGAAGATCATAATGATGGCATGAAGCATATTCATGAAAAAACTATTGTTTCAATTGGAGATCCGCAAAAAAGATTTGCCGAAGACCCTGTAAGAAGTTTAAGAGCTATAAGATTTAGTAATAAACTGAACTTTAAAATTAACAAAGATATCAAAGAAGCCATTTACGATAAAGGTCATCTACTTTCAGACATTTCTAATGCTAGATTATTTGACGAATTTTGTAAGATCTTCTTAAAAGGAATGGCTGAAAAAAATTTTAACAAATTATTATCTTTTGGTTTAAATAAATATTTGATAGAGACTGATCCTGAAGTAAATGAATTTACATATAATTTAATGATCGAGGCATTTAGAAATACTGATAAACGATTAGCTAATAATCAATCCGTGACTCCAGGGTTCTTAATTGCTGCCCTTCTTTGGCCTCAGCTCATTGAAGCATCTCTTCAAAGAGGAGAAATAAACTTAAGGAAATTTTTTAGATCTATGGATAGAGTCTTGAGGAAACAACAAAAAATTACTGCAATTCCTAGAAAGTTTCATGGCTATATAAAAGATATTTGGGTCTTACAATTAAAGCTGCATAGCAGAATTGGCAAACAGCCATACAAAACTGTAAGGCATCCAAGGTTTAGGGCAGCATATGACTTTCTCCTAATAAGAGAAAAAGTATCAAGCAATGGCAACTATTTAGGTAGTTGGTGGACTAATTTTCAAAAAGATGGAAATAGTATTAAGAAGTCTTTAATTTCCAAATTACAAGAAAAAGGCATAGAAGAATCATTCAAAAAATTTGGTTTCTCAGAAGAGTTAAGATAATCTACTAGTTACAAATTAAATATTGTAATGAAGCCAGCTTTAAACGAAATACCATTACCAAAGTATATTGCCATCGAGGGGCCAATAGGTGTTGGTAAAACAACGCTTGCAAACAAAATTGCTGAATCATTTAACTATGATGCTTTTCTAGAACAGCCTGCTGAAAATCCTTTTTTAAAGAATTTTTATAGGAATCCAAGTCAATCTGCTCTTGCCACTCAACTTTTTTTCCTTTTTCAAAGAATGCAACAAATCCAAGATTTAAAACAACGTAGCCTTTTTGAAAATGTTCGTGTTGCTGATTTTTTGATAGAGAAAGATAGACTCTTTGCTGAGGTAACTCTCTCAAATGAAGAGATGGGTTTATACGATAAAGTTTATGAGCATATAACTTTAGATGCGCCCACACCTGATTTGGTGATCTATCTTCAAGCTCCAATTGAGATACTTAAAGAAAGAATTACAAAAAGAGGCAATATAAACGAGCAATATCTTACTTTAGATTATTTAGAGAGATTAAACGATGCATATTCAAGATTCTTTCTTGATTATAATTCAGCACCACTTTTAATTATAAATGCTGCAGACATCAATCTAGAATCAAATGAAGCCGACTATGAGGCATTAATTACTATGATAATGTCTAATCCAAAGGGTAAGAATTTTGTTAACCCTCAACCCTCTATTATTTAAAGATTAGTTGTGTCTCGAGAGATATATAGTCCTAAGTCTTCTAATCCCCACCTAAAAAATATTGATGAATATAAAAAGCTTTATAAAGAATCAATAGAGCATCCTAAAAAATTCTTTAGTAACTTAGCCAATGAAAATATATCCTGGTTAAGAGATTTTGATGAAGTTCATAATGATGATTTTCCAAACACTAAATGGTTTGGTGGAGGTCAAACTAATGTGAGCTTCAATTGCATAGACAGACATTTAAAAAATAATGCAAATAAAGTCGCACTAATATGGGAAGGCGATGATCCATTAGATTCTATGAGCTTAACCTATCAACAGCTTCATGATGAGGTTTGTAAATTTTCAAATGTTCTTAAAAATCTTGGAGTAAAAAAAGGTTCAAGGGTTTGTATTTATATGCCTATGATAGTTGAAGCAGCCTTTGCAATGCTTGCTTGCACAAGAATTGGCGCTGTTCATTCTGTTGTTTTTGGTGGTTTTTCGCCAGAATCATTAAAAGACAGAATTCTTGATGCTGATTGCAGAATTGTAATAACAGCTGATGAAGGTTTGAGAGGCGGCAAAAAAGTTCCACTAAAACATAATGTAGATGAAGCTCTTAAGGGATGTCCAAATGTAAAATCCACTTTAGTTATAAAAAGAACTGGTGGAGATATTTCATGGGATGAAAATCGTGATGTTTGGTATGAGGAATTATCTAAAAATGCTGAAACTACCTGCGACCCAGAGCTAATGGATTCTGAAGATCCCCTTTTCATACTTTATACATCTGGTTCAACCGGAAAGCCCAAAGGTGTGTTGCATTCTACTGCTGGGTATTTGTTAGGTGCTCACATTAGTTTTAAATATCTGTTTGGTATAAGGCCAGAAGATAAATATTGGTGTACTGCTGATGTTGGATGGATAACTGGTCATACATATATTTTGTATGGTCCTCTTTCAAATGGTGCTACAACTTTAATGTTTGAAGGTGTTCCAACTTACCCTTCCGCATCAAGATGTTGGGAAATATGTGATAAACATGAAATTAATATCTTCTATACTGCGCCAACGGCTATTAGAGCACTTATGGCTCAAGGAGATGAGCCTGTTCTTAAAACTAAAAGGAACTCTCTAAGAGTTTTAGGAACTGTTGGTGAGCCAATCAATCCGGAGGCATGGGATTGGTATTACAGTATTGTTGGTCAATCTAAATGTGAAATCATAGATACTTGGTGGCAAACTGAAACTGGTTCAGTTCTAATATCTCCTATTGCAGGTGTCACACCAACAAAACCAGGATCAGCTACCCTTCCTTTCTTTGGAGTAAAGCCAGCACTTTACGATGAAAGTGGCAAAATACTAGAAGGGCCAAATTCAGGAAACTTGGTAATGGAGCAATCTTGGCCAAGTCAAATCAGAAGCGTTTATGGAGACCATCAAAGAATGCTAGATACATACTTCAGTATATACAAAGATATCTACTTTACTGGCGATGGAGCTAGAAGAGATGAAGATGGTTATTACTGGATTACTGGAAGAGTGGATGATGTTCTAAATGTCTCAGGGCATAGGCTTGGAACTGCAGAAATTGAGAGTGCTCTTGTATTGCACGCAAAAATAGCTGAGGCGGCAGTTGTTGGATTTGACCACCCTATCAAAGGTCAAGGTATCTATGCTTTTGTTACTTTGATGATTGGAGAGTCATTTAGTGACGAATTAAATAATGAATTAAAACAATTCGTAGCTAAAGAAATAGGTGCGATCGCAAAGCCTGACCTAATCCAGAATGCGCCTGGTCTTCCAAAAACAAGGTCAGGAAAAATAATGAGAAGAATTTTAAGAAAAATTGCTGAAGGAGATCTTTCTAACTTAGGCGACACCACAACCCTTGCAGACCCATCGGTTGTAAAATCTTTAATAAACAATAGAATTAATCTATGAAAAAAATAATTTTTACTTTCTTCTTATTTACCTCTATTGATGCCTATGCATTACCGGATTGTCCTGATGACGTATCAGCAACATGGAATAACTGTTTTGGTTTTTCTAAAATGGGGAATGGTGGAGATACTTACGAAGGCGAATGGAAAAATGATGTAATTCATGGTCAAGGAACTTATACTTTTGCTGATGGTGAGAAGTATGTAGGTAACTTCAAAGATGGCAAAAAACATGGTCAAGGAACTTATACTTTTGCTAGTGGTGAGAAGTATGTAGGTAACTACAAAGATGACTTAAAACATGGTCAAGGAACTTCTGCTTTTGCTAATGGTGAGAAGTATGTAGGTAACTTCAAAGATGGCAAAAAACATGGTCAAGGAACTTATACTTTTGCTAGTGGTGAGAAGTATGTAGGTAACTACAAAGATGACTTAAAACATGGTCAAGGAACTTATACTTTTGCTAATGGGGACAAGTATGTAGGTAACTTCAAAGATGGCAAAAAACATGGTCAAGGAACTTATACTTTTACTAGTGGTGAGAAGTATGTAGGTAACTACAAAGATGGCAAAAGACATGGTCAAGGAACTAATACTTTTGCTGATGGTGACAAGTATGTAGGTAACTACAAAGATGACTTAAGACATGGTCAAGGAACTTATACTTGGTCTAATGGCAAAAGAGAATTTGGATTTTATATGAATAATGAATATATCCCTGACATATGTAAAGATATGGGACTATCTGAAAATTCTTCTGGCTATGAAAATTGTATCAATAGATTAATTGATAAAGTTCTTGATTGATGAAAGGTAATAGTTATTTAGTGATTGCCTCACTAACTATTATTGGTTGTAATACAAATCAAAATTATGATAAATCAATGCTACCTGATGCAGATCCAAAAGTTCTAAGTGAGGTTAATTCCAAAGTACTAATTTCTTGCATGCAAATACCTGTGCCTCGACCACCTGTTCCTATAAATCCAAGTCATAAAGTTCCGACTAGCGAAGTATATGATCAGAATGATTGTGTTGAAAACAAATTGTCTGACAATGAACGCAAAAAAATTCTCAACGAAAGGAAAGAAAAAGAAGAATTTAATCTTGAAATTAATCTAGAAGATCAAGAAGAAGAGTAGCGATTTTCAACACTTTTTATTTTTTCCTCGTCTTGGAGTTTTATTAAATGAGCCAAGAGACTCATCCTTGCAATAGGATGGAGCATTTCAGGCACATCGTCATAAACTAATGGCAATAACTCATCAAGATTTAAATTTTCATTCTTATTCACGCACCTAAGGACTTTAGATTCTCTTGATAGTCTATGCCTAATGATTGATTGAATAGTCTTAGAAGGCTCCTCCATATAATTTCCATGGCCTGGTGCAAAATAATCAATATCGTAATCTTCTAATAACTTTAAAGAATTTATATATTCTGTCATGTTTCCATCAGGGGGAGCTATCACAACAGTTGAGCCATCCATTATATGGTCGCCAGTTAATAAGCATTTATGTTTTTCTAAATAAAAGCAAAGATGATTTGATGCGTGTCCAGGAGTGTGAATAGTTTTAAGAGAGTATTCATCTGTATCAATAACATCTCCATGACTCAAAACTGTATCTGGTATAAAAGTATCATCTTCCCATTCAGATTTCCTGTCTATCAGTCTCCCAAACATTGGAATATTTAATTCTTTAGAAATAGGTAATGCTGCAGGCGAATGATCTGTGTGAGTATGAGTAACCAAGATTCTTTTAATCTTTCCAGCACCCCTTTTCAAAATGGCTTTAATGTGTTCTTCAATATTTGGTCCTGGGTCTACAAGTGTAATGTCCTCTTGTCCTATCAAATAAGTATTAGTTCCTTGTCCAGTAAAGACACCACCATTAGGTGCGGTAATTTTAGTTATTAATTTATTCATTAATGATCCTCATAACCATCATCTCCTGGAAATAAAACCTTCCAAGTATCATTTTCTTTATAGAACTTAGGCAAAATAGGTTTAATGTCATCTTTTGTAAGTTTTTTTTGATAATCAAGCATTGTTGTGGCGCTTTTAAAATTCATACATGATTTTAGGTTTTCTGTTGTTGGAAGAATCATTTGCATGTCTCCTTCTAAGGCTTTCTTAAGTGCTAGATTGGGGCTAATCCACAGACTATGGGTTAGCTCCATACCATCATGTTGAACAATCTGATTTTCTGGCAAATATGCTATAAAAAATCTTGTATCAAATCTTCTGGCTTCAAACTCAGGGGTAATCCAGTGAGATAATGGAGCAATGTTAGCAGTTGTGAGTATCAGATCCTCTTTTTCACATATATCTAAAAGATTAATTTCATTATCTATTAACATTTGTCTATAGGTATCAAATTTTGATTTATCTTCACCTTCTAAATTAAGCAACTCTCCAGATTTTTTTGTAGCAAGAAGTATTCCAACCTCTTCAAAGCACTCTCTTATACATGCAACCCAATAACTTAAACCGCCATTATTTAACCCAAGTATATTTGAGGCTTTTACATCATCATATCCATCACAATATGAATCAAGGCTCTCTAAACAATCGCCTTCATCAATTTTACCTCCAGGAAAAACATAAAGATTTCCAAATGGAGACTTCTTAGATCTTTTGACCATTAAAACTTCCATGCCATCATTGGTGTCTCTTAAAACAAGCACAGTTGCAGCAGGGGTTAAATTATTATTCATATATTTAATCGATATAGCTTAGAATACTGCTTATGCAAATTACTGACAATCTAAAAAATGATATCTCTAATGCTCCTTCTTGGTTTCATGATGCAATTAACATAAAGCCAAGTGAAAAGATTCTAAAGGATGCTAAGGGAAACCTTTCGTATTCTGTATGGCCCTCTTTATCTGAAAATAAGAATCTTATGATCTTTATTCATGGAACTGGTGCTCACAAGAAATGGTGGTACCCAATTGCTCCTCAATTTGTAAATTACTCAAATGTAATTGCTGTTGATCTTCCAGGTATGGGTGATTCAGGTTTTAGAGAAAAGTATAGTATCAAAGACTTTGGTCAATGCATCATTTCAATTATCGAAAAAGAAAAGTCCAATATGAATATTGATAATATTTCTATCATAGGTCACTCTCTAGGGGGCCAAGTAGCAGGATATGTGGCTTCAGAAGAAAAAAATCTTGTTTCTAATTTGATCATGATTGACACCTTTATAAGGCCCCCAGACTGGGATCCATCTCAAAATGAAGGTGGGCCTTTAAGAATGATTAAATATTATCCAGACAAAACTACAATCCTAAAAAGATTTAGACTTCTTCCTCAGCAAGAATGCGATAACGAATGGTTTGTAAGATATATATCTGAACATTCTGTAAGAAAAACATCAGAAGGATGGCGTTGGAAATTTGATGACTCAATGTTTAATAGTCTTGAAAGATTATTTGGATATAAATTCTCTTTTGGATGTCCTGCCCTATTTATTCATGGGGCAAATAGCCTGCTAATGTCTGCAAATATCTTGGATAATATTAAAAAAATGTATTCAGAGATTATGGATTTTGATGAAGTTAATGGTGCTGCACATCATGTTCCTTTGGATAAACCACTGGAAATAGTTGATATAATAAAAAGTCGTCTTTTTTAGATTTTTTATATGAATTATTTTTATTTTTTCTTTTTCTTATCTCTATCACTTCTAATATTAATAAAGCCATTCACTAATATCATCTCAAATTGGGTCATGCGATCCGAAAAGTTAACAAAAACTGGTTTAGCTACTTTTTTAATTGGAATTTTTTGTCTATATGTAAGTCTTGCAAATGAGTTTTGGTATGAGCGTGTATGGTTAATTGTAACTTTTGCAATAGGAATTGCACTTTTGATAAGGGGTTTAATGCTTATTTTCTTTTTCGAAAAAATAAAGAAAATACTTTCCCTTTTCATGAGGAATTATTATAAATTTTCAATACCAATCTCACTTCTTCTAATTTATGTATCAATTTTAATTGTTTCTACCGACTATATTGGTCCTCAAAAAGATATTAGCTCTTGTAATTCGGACAAAGATGTAAAGGTTATTTGCGGTTTTTTAAATCCTGAGGATATTGTGATTACTCCTGATAAGGAATTCTTGCTTATGTCAGAATTTGGAGGAATAGGTCCATATGAAGAACAGAAACCTGGTTTTTTTGCATTATTAGATTTAGAAACAGGAAAAAGAATTATTCCAAATATAACTATCGCTAGTAATTCATGGGGTGACCCATCATGCAACAGAATCGATGGTCAGCAATATGGGCCTCATGGTATAGATCTCGTAGAGCGAAATGATGGAAAGCTTCAACTAGGAGTTGTTAGTCATTATCCAGACGAAACTATTGAGATGTTTGAATTGATAAAAAATAATGGGTCATGGGATTTCATATGGAGAGGTTGTGTTGATGTTCCATATAAGTATTATTTTAATGATATAAGTCTTAAAAAAGATGGAAGTTTTTTTGCATCACATATGTATGAAAGAGATATCACCCTTGATGAATGGCTCTTAACATCTCTGTTAAAGAGAAATTCAGGATACCTTGTGGAGTGGAATGATAATTTATTTACAAAAGTTTCAGGTACAGATGGGAGTGGTCCTAATGGAATAGCATTTGATGAAGAATCGAATACTATTTACATCAATTATAATCAAGGCGACAAAATCGTAAGTTTTGATATATTTAAAAATAAAAAATTAAATAGTAGCTTTATAGAAGCACCTGACAATCCATACATTGATGGCGATTTTATATGGGTAACATCTTTAGATTTTCAACCAAATGATTTCGGAGAATGCGAATTTAAAAAAAGCTGTTCATTGCCTTTTTCAATTTATAAATTAGAAAAAAAGAGTTTGAATATTCTTGATAAATACTCATTTAGTAAAACAGTTTTTGGCTTGCCAACTGTCGCAGTTCCATTTGAAAACAAAGTGTATATGGGCTCATTTCATTCAGATAGATTAGGATTCTTTGAAATAAACTAAATATATGGTTAAAGAGTTTGATTTTGAAACAATAAATATCGAGATTCCTAAGAGAAATGAGAATTCTCATAAAGGAGATTTTGGACGGGTTGCAGTTTTGGGTGGTTCAGAAGGTATGGGTGGAGCAGCAATACTCTCCTCTGAGGCCGCTCTTTTGTCAGGAGCAGGTTTAACTCATTTGTATACTCACTCAATTAACGTTGAAGCAAGTCTAAAAAGAAATCCAGAAATAATGGCCCTTGGTATTAATTCTAAATTTGAAATTCCAAATAATATTGATGTGCTTGTTTGTGGTCCTGGTCTAAAGAATGATGAATGGTCGAAGAATGCATTTAATAATGTATTAAAAAATAATCATACAGATACGATTATTCTTGATGCTGGAGTATTAAGTTTTCTTCAAAAATCTATTAAAGAATATTCAAAATTAGAGTCTGAAATAGTCTTAACACCTCATCCTGGTGAGGCCAGCAGGCTATTAGATGCTTCAGTAGAAGAAATACAAGATGATAGATGCGCCGCTGCAGAAAAAATTGCAGAAAAGTATCATGCAAATGTTATTCTCAAGGGGAATCGAACAATTGTATGTTCAAAAACCCTTGAGATATATGAGTGCGCTGAAGGTGGTCCTGAATTGTCCACAGGGGGTACTGGCGATGTATTGGCGGGCGTGATAGCTGCATTAGTTGCTCAAAATGTTAAAACTTTAGACTCATGTCTTCTAGCTGTAGCTGTTCATTCACGGGCTGGAAAGTTATTCAAAGAAGAAATAGGCGAAATTGGTTTGAATGCTAGCAACCTGATAAAAAGAATAAGAAATTTATTAAACGAATGAAGAAATTTAATCTTGCAAATGAAGAAGCAACAAAAGATCTTGGCAAGATAATTGCTGATGAGATCTCAAATATAAATAAAGAATCTATTGAGATTCATTTAGAAGGCGAATTAGGCACAGGCAAAACTTTCCTGACAAGATCTATAATTGCAAACTCAGGATGGGTGGGTTTAGTTAAAAGTCCTACCTATACATTATGCGAAGAGTACGATCTGGGTGAATCTATATTTCTTCACATAGATCTTTATAGAACAAGTGAAATAGAAGATATTCATATTTTTGATTTAGAAAGAAAAACACATTCAAAGAAGGTTATTATTATTGAATGGCCTCAGAAACTTCAAGAGCCCAGAAAATTTGATTTAAAGATATCTTTCAAGCATATTAACAATCAAAGAGAAGTTGAAATAATAGATGCAAATAATTTATTTTTAAAATTAACTAAGTCATGATCAGAAAACTATTATCAATTTTACTTTTTTCATGCTTTATAGAGTCTAATGAAGTAGTATTTCATGAAGTAAATGAAGTAGGCAATGATACAGTTGAAATATCATTTTTTTTAAATAGTGTTTCGTTTATAAAATCTTATTCATTAGAAAATCCTTCAAGAATAGTGATGGATCTTTATGACACTGAACTTAACTCAGTTATTGAAGAATCATATAACTATCCTATAAAAAAAATTAGGGCTACACCTCAAGAAAATAATACTAGAATTGTTATCGACTTATATGAATACGTATACTGGGTAAAACCTACCCAAGTAAAAACAGATGAGGGTGTTCTTTTAAAATTACAAATTTCAAGAAATAAAAAATTAAAAAGCAGTATTAGGGATATTGTTGTTGCTATCGATGCAGGTCATGGCGGTAAATATCCAGGTACAGTTGGATCAAATAATATTCTAGAAAAGGATGTTACCCGTCTTATTGCTCAAGAATTAGAGAGAACACTAAGAGATACTGAGGGTTACAGTCCGGTGATGATTAGAAAAGAGGATGAGACTGTAGGCTTGAATGATAGATATCAAAGGGTAAGACAATATGGTGCTGATATTCTGATTTCAATTCATGCTGATGGCTTTAGACTTCAATCAGTAAAAGGTGCATCGGTGTTTGTATGGTCTGAAGAAGCATCCAGCACTGTTGCAAACAACTTATCTGAAAAACAAAGAAAACGAATCCAAGCTGATATAAAAAATATAATGCCAGATGATTTTAATGAAGATGAAGCAAGGAAATTATATCCAAAAATATATAACCAAAAAATTAATGAAAGCAAAATGCTTGGCGAAAAAATTTTAGACCAGCTAAAAAAAGACCCGTATACAAAAATTCATAAAAAAAACGTTGAATTCGCTGATTTCAGAGTTTTAAAATCAATTGATATTCCATCAGTCTTAGTAGAATCTGGTTTTCTAACCAATCCTGAAGATGCTGAGAGACTAAAGGGAAAGCCAGGAAGGCGTATGATTGCCAGATCTATTTTCTTAGGTATTCATAATTACTTTCTTGAAAATCCAATCAAAGGCACGTTTGTTGAAAAAAAACCTTTATATGTAAATTATGAAATCCAAAAAGGAGACGTTTTGTCTGAAATTGCAATAAGATTTGGAGTGACTGTTCAATCAATAAGTGAATTAAATAATCTTGAAAATAAATCTATCTTTCCAGGTCAAATAATTAGAATAAATATCTAAGACATATCATAAGGGTCTAAATCATAAGACCATTTTACTTTTTTAGTTTCAGGCCAAGATACAAACTCCTTTGTTAAAAATTTAAGCACTCTATTGAGATATGTTTTACTTGGAGACTTAATAATTAGGTGATTTCTCACATTACCCTTTGTTTTGAATGGAATAGAAGGAAGGGGGCCAATAGTGCTTATGCCCTTCTTATTAGATAAAGCTAATTGCGTCCTATCTAGGAATTTTGAAGAGCTTATTGTATTTGGAGAAACTGCTCTTAAGATACAGATACTTGAATATGGAGGCATGTTTAATTCTTTATTAACTTTTAGGCATTGATCTGCAACAAGACGATAATCTCCTGTTTTGATTTGTTTTAAATTAATATCATCTGGGTATCTTGTCTGAATAATAACTTTTGCAAGATTGTTGTTTCTACCTGCCCTACCAGAAACCTGAATTAATTGTTGAGATATTTTTTCAAGGGCATTAATTTCAGGGCTTATTAAACCATTATCTGCATTCAAAATTATACATAGGGTTACCCTGGGGAAATCATGACCTTTAGAAAGCATCTGTGTTCCAACTAAAATTGCCTCATTGCTGCTATGGACTTTTTCATAGATTGCTTCAATCGATCCCTTAAGTTTAGTTGTATCATGGTCTACTCTAATAATTGGAACATTTGAGAAAGCACTTTTAAGAACATCCTCAACTCTTTCTGTTCCACTTCCATACATGTTAAGTTTAGATGAGTTACAGTCTGGACAGTTTTTATTCAATGCATATGCAGATTCACATTTATGACAAATAAGTCTATTTTTTGATTTATGAAAAACTAAATTAGACTCACATTCTGGACAACTGGCAACCCATCCACAATCATCACATTCATATAGAGGAGCAAACCCTCTTCTATTTATAAAAATTAAAACTTGCTCTCCTTTTTTTATTGTTGATCCAATAATACTCATTGTTTCTAATGCTATTCCCCCAACCAGAGGTGAGTTAGTTATGTCTAGAGGTATTAACTTTGGCGGCTTCTTGCCATCGACCCTTCTCAAGAGATCAAATTTCTTGTATTTTTTTTCTTTAACAAGTTTAAGTGTTTGAAGAGAAGGCGTTGCAGATCCAAGATATACTGGAATATTTTCCAACTGTGCTCTTTTGATTGCTAGATCTCTACCAGAAAATTTAAACCCTTCGGATTGTTTATATGATTGATCATGCTCTTCATCTACAATGATTGCCCCAATGTTCTTGAGTGGCATTAAAACTGATGATCTTGTTCCAATAACAATTTTTATTTCTCCAAACTTAGATCTTAACCATACTTTAAGTCTTTGGCCTGGAGTCATTCTTGAGTGGTAAACACCAATATCTCCATTAAATCTATTCTGAAATCTGCTTACTAGTTGAGGCGTTAGGTTGATTTCAGGAACCAGAATTAGAATAGCTTTGTTTTCTTTTACAATTTCTTCGGCTAGTCTTAAATAAATTTCAGTTTTACCTGAGCCAGTTACACCATAAATTAATGAAGGTTTAAAGCCTTTTATTTTTTTTAATTTAGTTAAATTAATTTCTTGTTCTTTAGTTAAATTAAAACTCTTATCGTCTTCATTTAGTTTATAAGTTGAAATTTCACTGGTAGGAGCAATTATCTTATTGCCAGGATTTCTTAATACAGTTGGTATAAAAGAAAAGATAACTTCACCAATGGGATGATGGTAATAATCTGATGCCCATAGAATTGTATTAAAAATTGATTTATCAAAACAAACAAATTGTTCATTAGTTGAAATGATCTCTTTTATTGCGCCTGATTTATTGAAAGAGTTCGGTTTGGCTATTTTCCTAACTACAATTCCTACAATTGTCTTCTTTCCAAAGGGTACAACCACTCTTGAACCTTTTTTAATGCTAGTTATTGATTTGTACGTAAAACATTGCCTAATTGGAAGATTAACTGCTACATCGTAGTAAAAAATATTCATTTTTTAATTGTAATGGAGTTAATTTTTGCTATAGTTCTCATCCTAAATTAATTTTATTATGAAAAAAGATATACATCCTGAATACCGCGAAGTGCTATTCCATGATACTGGTGTAGACGAGTATTTCATTATTAATTCAACATTAGAGACAACTGAAACCAAAAAATGGGAAGATGGTAAGACTTACCCATATTATACTGTTGAGATCTCATCTTCCTCGCACCCTTTTTACACTGGTAAACAAAAAATTATCGATACTGGTGGTAGGGTCCAAAAATTTGAAGAAAGATTTGGTAAGAAAAAATAACTTTATCAATTTATTCCTGAACTCCCAAAACCCTTAGATCCTCTTGATGATTTCTCGAAATCCTCAACAATTTCAAAATTTGCCTGCAGAATAGGAACAATAATCATCTGAGCTATTCGATCTCCGGGGCTTATTTCAAATTCTTCGTTAGATCTATTCCATGCAGGCACGATCAATTCTCCTTGATAATCTGAGTCAATAAGGCCAACAAGATTGCCAAGAACAATCCCATGTTTTGAACCAAGCCCAGATCTTGGAATCACAAGCGCAGCCAGCTCTTCATCTTCGAGATACATTGCAAAACCCATTGGTATCATTTCTGTACAACCTGGTCTTAAAATTAATTTTTCCTCTAGACATGCTCTAAGATCCAAGCCAGCTGAACCTTTTGTTTCATATCTTGGCACTGGAATTTTTTCTCCAATCAATGGATTTATTATTTTTATCTTAATATTTTTCAATTCTAAATTTCCTTAGGTCTAATAATTGATTTTAAACTAGATTTATAAAAATCCAGCGTTTTCCATTCGCCTTTAAAATTTATAATAGCAAGATTACAGGTAGCAAATTTGATAATAGTCTCGTTAGTTAAAGCTTCAACGAGTATATGAAGAGTTGGGTTATGGCCAACAATTAAAATATTATTTAACTTTTCATCCAATCTATTCAAATAATTAATAATATTTTCAGTATCTCCAAAATAAAGGTCTTCAGTATAAGACGCTTCCTCAATAGGAAAATTAAGACCATCTGCTATAAGATCAAAGGTTTCTTTTGTTCTTTTTGCACTACTGCAAATTACTTTATCCACAAAAAAATTTTTATTCTTTATAAAAGAACACATTTTTTTGGCATCTTTTTCACCTCTCTTTGATAAAGGTCTGTCGAAATCCGATAGATCTTTATTATCCCAAGAAGATTTTGCATGCCTTAGAATATAGACTTGTTTCATATAATATTAATTATAGTATTGATATGTAGGCTTCTGTTCTATAAAATCGCGGTTCTATGAGTAAAAAATGTCAAGTAACAGGAAAGATGCCTCAGTCTGGGAATAATGTTTCTCATGCTAATAATAGAACTAAGAGGAAGTTTTTTCCTAACCTTCATACACATAAATTCTGGGTTGAATCAGAAAACAGATTCGTAAATCTTAAGGTTTCTGCAAAAGGTATGCGTATTATAGATAAGAAAGGCATAAGCCAAGTTCTTAAAGAAATTCGTGCTCGTGGAGAAAAAGTTTAACAGTATAAATAAAGTTATTTATATCCTGTTTCTTGTGCAATAAATACCGCTTCTTTTTGAAGAACTCCAAGCTTACTGACATTTATACCATCTTCAAGAAAATCCCCCCAACCCTTTATAGAATCATCAACAGAAGCACTATCTAGGACAGGATATTCTTTATTAGCGGATGCATAAAAATCTTGCGCTCTTTCAGACGAAAGATATTCCAGTAGAATTTGAGCATCTTCCTTATTTTTTGATGACTTTACAATGCCCGCCCCAGAAATATTTACATGAACTCCTCTATCATCTTGATTTGCCCAGAATAATTTTAAATTGTCATACTTAGGATCATCTAACAATCTTGCTAAGTAATATGTATTAACAATAGTCACGCCACACTGACCGCTTGAGACAGCTTTAAGTGCATTGGTATCATTCGAAAAGACTTCTGTTGTTAAGTTAGAAACCCAACCAGCCACAACTTTTTTAGCTTTATCAAAACCATATGCATCAATCATGCTAGCTATAAGAGATCTGTTATAAACTTTCTTCGAAGTTCTTAAGCATAACTTACCTTTCCATTTAGGATTGGCTAGATCTTCGTATGTAGAAAAGTCGCCTTCAGAAAATTGGTCGTCTGAATAGACTATTGTCCTTGCTCTCTTAGAAAGACCAAACCACTTGCCACTTGGATCTCTTAAATAACTTGGGATATTTGCTTCCAATACCTCAGATTTAGTTTCGCTAAAAATATTTCTTTCAGCTGCCTGCCATAAAACACCAGCATCAACAGTCATAAATATATCAGCCCTTGATTTATCATCTTCAATAACAATTCTTTCCATTAACTCTTGAGCATTGCCTGAAAGAAGATTTACTTTAATGCCTGTTTCCTCAGAAAATTTTTCTAAAATAGGTTCAAGAAGCTGAGGTTGTCTTGAGGTATAGATAGTTAGTTCATCTGGAGTCAGTTCTTGATTCATTTCTTTCGAACACGAAACCAAAATAAACAATGATAATAGTAGGGAAATTTTTTTCATTTTAAACCTCGTAATAAAGAAATTTATTTTTAAGGTGTGCTGACAATATTATATCTTATTCTTGCTTTAGGCATGATTTATTAGAAACTTCTCTAAGAAGTTATTTTCTTAAATCATCTAAGTTCTTTTGAAGTTTTTCATGTTTTTTTTCCCATCTTTTTTCCTGTCTTTTAAATTTTCGTTCAGATTCTTCCTCTTCAGAAATATGGAAAAAATATCCTCCAATAGGTAAACCAACAGCGACTAAAAGAAAAACGATCCATCCTATCCAAGACCAGAATCCGGAATATGATTCTGGGATAATAAGCCAATAAGCAAAGTATATTACAATTGCTATTCCTACAACACCAGGCCAAAGCTCCGTATCTTTTAGATTCGGTGCTTTTTGCATATGCTCAAATAACTCATTTTTAGCTGTTTCTATAGCCTTTTCTTCATCAGACATTGATAAATTTCTATCAAATGATTCATATGTGTCTTGTATTTCTTCACGAGACCGAAAACTTTTTATATTTTTTTTAATTTTTTTAAGATCATCTCTAATATCTCCAAGCCGAGAAACAATCATAATTAATGCTATGATTACAACGATTGGAAGAATCATACTTAAAATAGATTTTAAGCCTAGCGCTAAGAGAATTTCCTCCATTTATCGTTTGATACCCCAGTTAATATAAGATTTTTAATTATATCTTATTTCTACCTGAAGCATGATTTACAAAAAATCTCTTTAAGAATTTAGTTTTATTTACACCAGAAAGTCCTATATTCCTTAATAACCTGATATATAAGTTGTCAGATTTAAATAGATCCACAAAAAAATTCATAGACTTTAGCATTAATAGATTCATACTTTTTCTTCTTATCTCATATTTTTTTAATACTAGTTTTTTATCTAAATTAATTTTACTTTCATAAGCATTAATTATTTCCTCACAAAAAGCATCTGCATCTGCAAATCCTAAATTAATTCCTTGACCGGCTAGAGGGTGAATTGAATGAGCCGCATCTCCAATTAAAACCAAGGATCCTGAAATATATTCCTCAAAATAATGATTAGATAAATTAAAACTTACAATATTTGAATTTGGAATTATTTCTGTCTTAAGTTTTCTTTCAAAATAGGAAATATTTTTTTGAACATACTCTTTAATCTCATGATCCCGAAGTCTTTTATTGTCAACCGACCAAACGATAGTATGTGTAGATTCGTCAGTGTTTAACGGGAGTGGCATTATTGCAAAAATTCCTCTTTCAGAGAATATCTGATGAGCTATTGTTAAATCTTTAAGACTGGATTTTGCTGTAAAGGTTATTGCTGTTTGATTGTAATACGATGAAATGGGTTTTAAAGATGCTAATTTTGCAATATTAGAATTACGCCCATCACACCCTGCAATAAATTGAGAAGTAATTTGCTTATCTTTGGATAACAAAATCTCGCAAGACTTGTTAACTCCATCCTCCTTAAATTTTTTTATTTCCTCTTCAAATAAAGTTCTTTCTTGCTCTCTTATTTTTAATGCTTTTTGAAGGTCATTAAAATAAACAACATACGATAGATTTTCTGAATTAATTTCATCCGAAGAAAAGTCTATTTTCCCAGTACCCTCTCCATCAAAAACATTTATCTTTTTTATTTCTGCGTAATCAATATTAATTCCCAGATCATCCAGAAGCTCTTTTGAGTATGAATTAAGGGTGAGTGTTCTTATGTTTTCTTTATCACTTAAGTCTGCTGACGATTTTTCAATAACTAATGTTTCAATATTATTGTTGTTTAATCTTGATGAGATGTAATTACCAATAATTCCACCGCCAGAGATTGTAACGACAGGATTCACAACACTATGACATTAGTGATTCAATTTCATGAGGGTCTGAAGGTACTTTTTTAGTAAGATTTTCATTGCCATCTTTTGTAACGAGAATATCGTCTTCTATCCTAACCCCAATACCCTTCCATTTATCATCAACATCCATAGAACTACTTATATAAATTCCAGGTTCTATGGTTGTAATCATACCTGGCTTAAATTTCATAAAATCACTTCCTTCCATATAGTCACCTGCATCATGAACATCAAGCCCAAGCCAATGACCTATTTTATGCATATAAAAATCTTTATAAGCTCCTGATTTATGGAGTTCTTCTGGATCTCCCTCTAATAAACCAATTTTAACAAGTCCTTCTGTTATTACTTTCTCAGAAATCTCTTGTGGTTTCATGACACTATTACCCTCTTTCACACAATCTATTGCTGCATTCATGGCCTCTAATACAATCTCATATACTTTAAGTTGTTCTTCAGAGAATTTACCACTTACTGGGAAAGTTCTTGTAATATCAGCTGCATACATTTCATATTCACAGCCTGCATCTACTAACAGCAAATCTGAATCATTGAGCATTTGGTTATTTTCAACATAATGCAAAACACAAGCATTTTCTCCACCAGCAACAATGGGATTATAAGCTGGATATCTGGCACCACGTTTTGAGAATTCATGTATATATAAACCCTCAATATTTTGCTCTGAGTCTCCCTCTTTTACAGCTTTCATTGCTGCTATATGAGCTTCTGCAGAAATATCACATGCTTTTCTAATTAAATCTATCTCATGATCATCTTTGATAAGACGAATATTGCCTATCAATGATGATGCATCCATTATATTAATAGACTTGCTATGACGGTCTTTAGAAGAAGCAGCTGTAGTCCAATCAATAACCTTTTGATCAAATCCTGATTTTTTTCCAATAGGATATAGTACTTGCTCAGACCCATGAAGAATATCAGGAAGCATTGTGTCTATATGAGTATTATCAAAGGCTTTATCAAACAAAAAATCTTCAACGGCTCCAATGGGCCCTGCTCTATAACCATCCCAAATTTCTTTTAATTTATCTTTAGGAGGAACAAATACTATTGAACTTATACCATCCTTATTATTAACAATAGCCATTAAAGATGCTGGCTCACAAAATCCAGACATGTAATAAAAGTTGCTATCTTGTCTAAAAGGAAATGAAGAATCAGCATTTCTATATTGCGTATCTGCTCCTGGAATAAGCAATACAGAGTTTTCTGGGAGTAAATCCTTTAGATTATTTCTTCTGTTTTTATAAATAGTATAGTCCATAGGGTTATTTTACTCTTTTAAACAAACTTTCCAATTTATTAAAGTAGAATTAAACTATTCAGATGTCTACAAACAAAGGTCCGTCATCTAAAGATTTCGAAAATAAATTAGATTTACTCATAAAAAGATTTAAAGAGCAAAAGGGAATAATAGATTCATATGTTAAAAGAGAAAGAGAATGGAAAAAGGATAAAGTGCTTCATAGAAAAGAATTAAACCGCCTTGAAAGGTTATTAAAAAAGGTAACTAATGACTAAAGTAGAAAAGGTATCACTTAGAATATTTGGAAGAGACCTAACCTTGGCATGTCCCCCTAAAGAAAAAGAAAATCTTATCAAGGCAGCAAATCTGTTAAATGATGAGCTTAATAATATTAATGATAAAAATAATGCTCTAATTATTGCTGGACTTAATTTGGCAAACAAGTCACTTAAGGGTAATTCAACATCTAAAAATGATAGTGACGTTAGTTTCAAAAAGCTTTTAAGCAAAATCGAAGATGCTTTAGAAAAATAACCTTTATCTTATATCTTATCTCAACTATACTTTTATAACATTCTGGTTCATTTGCTATTGTGTTAATAAATTTGAACCGATACTAATAATTAGGTGATTTTCCACTGTCTTTGTTGTGCAATACCTATTAGGGAAGCCTGATCTGACATGATATTCACCACCTGAACTTTCGGTTCAGGTATAACACATAGCGGTGACCTGGTTTGTTAGCCTCTGCAAAATTTATGGTGAAAAATAAAATTAGAAAATCACTTCTTGAGCAGGGGCAGCTATTATCAGAAAAATTCTTCTCAGATAATGACCCAAAAATACAAAAAACAGCTATCGATAAGATAAATTTAAAATCATCTAAGAACAATCTTTTGTATTTTCCTTTCAGAAGTGAGGTTAAATTAGACCTTTTAATGAATACGATAAATAGTTTTTCAAATAAAATTTATATGCCAAGAATTTTCTTAAATAAGGATATGAAATTTAATTTACTATCTAAAAATAGTATTTTTAAAACCAATAAATATGGTATTAAAGAAATTGATAATGAAGATTATTTAGAGCCAAATCTTTTTAATACTTTGTTTGTACCTTTTGTTGGGGTTGATAAAAATGGTTGTCGGCTTGGTTATGGCGGTGGCTATTTCGATAGAGCTCTTGAAGGGATAGAATCACTAAATAACAAGCCTCTCATTGTTGGTATGGGGTATGATTATCAGATAGTTAATGATGAATTTGGTATGAGTCATGATATTAAGTATGACATTGTAATAACTGAAACCCGTGTACTTTCCTTCAACTGAGCTTTAAAATACGATTTTTATTAGCACATATGAAGAAAAACCTAAAATATTTAATCCTTTTATTTTTGTCTTCAGCATATGTCCATTCTATAGAAATTGATGCCTCTTTGGATGAGGCAGAATGGGAAAAAGCGATAGTTATAAATGAATATTTTGAGACTGTTCCCTATACATTAACTCCTTCAGAAGTAAAAACAGAAACAAGAATTTTTTCAAACGAAAATGGGATCTATGTTGGATTTACTAATTTCCAAGATAACGAATCTATGCTATCGAAAAAGTCCATGAGAGATGAAGTTCCAAATAATGTTGAACAAAATGGTGTTGCGATTGATTTTGATGGAGATGGTCTTAAGGCATATATGTTCTTTGTTACTCTCGCTAATATTCAGGGAGATGGAATTAGGCGTTTAGGCGGTTGGCCTCAATTTGATTGGGATGGTGATTGGGAGGTGCAAACTAAAAAATACGATGGTTACTGGGTCTCAGAGTTCTTAATACCTTGGGATGTGGTTTTAATGAAAAATGTTGACGGTCCAAATAGAAGTATCAATATCACAACTTTTAGATATTATGCAAAAAATCAATCATGGCTAAATGATAATAAAACAAGTGGAAACAGAACTGATTTTCTTTCAAACTTGAGAACAATCAATGTTGCAAACTATACAAAAAGAAAACTTAACTATTTTCCATATATATCAAAAACATACAATTCTGTTTCAGGCTTTAACGAAGATAAGGTTGGTGCCGAAGTTTTCTTAAATACCGGAACAGGCAAACAAATTAACCTAACTGTAAATCCTGACTTTGGACAAGCAGAAAGTGATGAAGTAATTGTTAATTTTTCTGCTCAAGAGACTTTCTATTCTGAAAAAAGAGCTTTCTTCAATGAGAATCAATCTCTATTTGACCTATCTCATTATGACAGATATAGAGTTATTAATACCAGAAGGATTGGTGCGGCTAGCTCTTATGATTGTGAAGCGTCAGCTGATGAAGATAGTTGCAGCGATGCAAAGAAAAATTATACAGATATAGACTTTGCTTTAAGGTATACCCAAAAAAATAATAACAGCGACATTGGAATTTTTGTAGCTCAAGAAACAGATGAATCATTTACAAAAGGTAAAAACTTTTATGCTTTAAGATCTAAAAATATGGTTGGGTCAAGGTCTATAGGTTATTTTCTAACTCATGTAGTAAATAACTTCACTAATGAGAAAGCTACGGTGAATGTAATTGATTTCTCAAATGTTAAATCTAGTAAATTAACTCTTTATACAGACCTGCTCTCTTCTAAAAAAGAGGGAATCTCTGGTTTTGGTTTGAGGTCACAGTTTGTTTATAAGCCTACACCGCTAAGTAGAAGATCTGGAAGTATTTTATATTTTGAAGATAGCTTTAAGCTTAATGATTTTGGATATCTTAAAAAAAATGATTGGTTTCATATTGGATTTGGTTCAGATTTTACAAAGGTTGATTTTATTGAATCTAGTAGAATTAAAGAAAGAAAAATTGGTGTAGATTTTAATTATGATTCTGATACATCAGGAAATTCAAATCCTATTCAATTACGACAAGAATATAATTTTAAATATAAGGACACTTCAAGCTTTCAAGCCTCATGGGATCTCAAAACATCAGGTAAAAATACTACCATTACAAGAAAAAATGTTGAATTTCCTTATGTAAAGAAAAATGGGAGCTTTAGCTTTAATTTAGATTACGAATCACCAAGTTATGGAACTTGGGAGTATGATTGGAGAATTGGCTATGAGACTTCTGATAAATACAAAACCTGGAGTTCAGAAGGATACGAAAGAAGATTTGCAAAGATTGCGGGATCATTATACCCAATTGATGATTTTAGATTAGGCTGGCAGTTAAGGGTTAGAGAAGAAGATGAGTGGCTTAATTGGATAGAGGGCAATGAGCTTGCTGTATACGATTTAACTCAAAAAATTATTTCTATCAATGCAAATTGGTTTAAAGGTTCCAAACATGAAATAAGATTAAAAAGTCAGTTTGTGGCCTTAGATGCTAAAAATCCTATTAGTCTAATTTCAGATAAGGCGGGCTATCTTTACAACCATGATTCAAATGTTAAACCTTTTACAGAAGGTATTACTTCTTTTCAAGTCAGGTACAAATATGAGATGGCTCCATTGTCATATATTTATCTTGTCTACACAAAAGGAGGAAGAGTTTATGATGATGAAAATGAAAGAAACACATCGGATGTATTCAAAGATCCGTGGGAAAACCCTGATAATGAAATCTTTTCGTTAAAGTTCAGATTTAAGTTCTAATTTTTTAGGCTTTTTAACTGAAGGCTAACTCAAGCTAAAAGGGAAAGTACCTAAAGTTGCCGGTAAAAATAAATTTTATTAGCCAAGCAATAGTATTAGGAGCAATAATAATGAGCACATTCAACCATATTGGATTGTTGCTTGTTCCTTCCGCAGTAAAAAAAATAATTGCTAAAAATGCAGATAATAAAAATCCTATCCAATGAATTGCTTGTGTCATATTTAAAAATATATCAGATTTTCTTATAAATTATTAAAGTTTTAATAAGTTTATTTTAGGAAGTCTAGATACGCCCTATTATTACTCTCTTCTTTAAAGATAGTTCCAGATTTATCAAGATGTTTTAAAAGCATGGATTTATTATTATTTGGATCTTCGATGCCAATTAAAATATTTCCATAGGCTGATCCAATATTTCTATAATGAAATAAAGAAATATTCCAATTTGTGCCAAAGTTTCTTAGAAATTCCAATAGAGCTCCAGGCTTCTCTGGGAATTCGCCATTAAAAATTCTTTCATTATGTCCAGATTCATTTGCACTGCTAACTCTTCCACCAACCATATGTCTTAAATGATCGTTTGAAATATTGTTACTAGTGTAATCATTAAATTTGTACTTTAATTTTTTAAGTTTATTTTTAAGTTTTATAAAACTTTTCTCAGATGGAGTTCTTATTCCAACTAAGACAAATGCCTCTTCCTTGTTTGACTTTCTATAATTGAACTCAGTAACAGGCAACTTACCAAAGACTTTAGCCAACTTTAAAAAGCTACCAGGCTGCTCAGGAATTTTAATGCTGAGAATCTTTTCTCTATTTTCTCCAAGTTCAGACCTTTCAACAATAAAGCCAAGTTTTTGGAAATTAACATTAGCTCCAGAACTAAGAGCGAGAAGATTCTTATTCTTTATTTTTTTTGAATATATCTTTAAGCCTGCCAAGGCTACTGCACCAGATGGCTCAGATAAAACTCTAGTATCTTCAAAGATATCCTTAACAGCTGCACAAACCTCATCGATATTAACTGTGATCACTTCATCTACACACTCTTTTATAACATCTAGATTGTGCTTTCCAACTTGAGAAACAGCTACGCCATCTGCAAATAATCCTACTTTTTTCAGCAATACTCTTTTATTTGATTTTAGGGCTTCTGTTAAACATGCTGAATCATCAACTTCAACTCCAATTATTTTTATTTTCTTATCATTTTGTCTGATCCAAGCAGATATACCGGCTAGCAACCCACCCCCCCCCAACAGGAACAAAAATTGCATCATATTTAATATCATCTTGGAGAATTTCTTTACCAATAGTCCCTTGACCAGCGATGGTGTATGGATCATCAAAAGGATGAACGAATGTGTAATTATATTTTTTGGAAATCTCATCAGCTTTTACAAGAGCTTCAGCAAGATTTTCTCCATGAAGGGTTATTTTTGCTCCAAGCCTTTTAACAGAATTTATTTTATTTTCTGGAGCAGTGACTGGCATTACTATATTGCATTTAATTTTTAGCCTCTTACATGCAAGGGCTACACCCTGAGCATGATTTCCAGCAGATGCAGCTATAATTCCAAGAGATTGTTGTTTTTCTGATAAATTTGATATTTTGTTATATGCGCCTCTATTTTTAAATGAAAATATAGGCTGTAGATCTTCCCTTTTTAAATATATGTCATTATTTCCTTTAGCTGAAAGGTTGCTAGCAAAGGTTGTTGGAGAATCTATTGCAACATCATATACAGAAGCATCATTAATTAACTTGATATACTTCTTAGAATGCTTAAATTTACCAGTCTTTTTTATTTTTAATCTCAATTTAAATCACATAGTTTATTTTTCTAGTATTATAACTGTATGAGCACCGCAAAGATAAGTGTTGCAAGAAAAGCAATAAATCATATAGAGAAAAAACTTAGCAAAGATATGGTGTTAGGCATTGGAACTGGTTCAACTGTTAATTTCTTTATTGATGAATTATCAAATTTTAAAAATTATTTTAAAGGTGCGGTATCAAGCTCTGAGGCATCAACAATTCTTTTAGAGAGGAATGGAATTGATGTATTTAGTTTAAATGATGTGAACCGACTTGAGTTTTATATTGATGGAGCTGATGAAGTTTCACCTGACAATGTTCTGATAAAAGGTGGAGGTGGAGCACATACAAGAGAAAAAATAGTAGCATCTGCTTCTAGAGAGTTTATTTGTATTGTAGATCAATCAAAGTTAGTTGATAAACTTGGTGACTTCCCTCTTCCAATTGAGGTAATTCCAGAAAGCAGAAGTCTTGTTGCTAGGAAAATTATCTCTTTAGGAGGAACACCAATATATAGAAATGGTTTTGTCACAGATCAAGGGAATCATATATTAGATATAAAAGATATTGATATTTCACAACCAGAAAAGTTAGAGTCTTTGATTAACAATATACCTGGAGTTATTGATAATGGAATTTTTGCTTTTAATAAACCAAATATAGTTTTTGTATCAGATTAAAATTACAGAAGTTCTTCTATTTTTGTAATAAGCTCTTCTGAATCTGGTTTAACTTTTGATCCATAAGTAGAAACTACACTTCCATCTCTTGATATTAAATATTTATTAAAGTTCCATTTAGGGCTATAGCCAGTTTCTTCAATGAGTTTCTTGTAAAAAGGGTTAGCTTTCTTGCCTCTAACTTTAGAAGTTGCAAGCATAGGGAAGTTAACTCCGTATTCTGTGGAACAGAATTCAGCAACGTCTTCTTCGCTTGAATATTCTTGCATGAAATCTCTTGATGGAACTCCAATAACAACCAATCCATCGCCTTGATATGTTTCATAAAGTTTTTGTAATGATGCATATTGATATGTATAACCACATCGGCTTGCAACATTTACAACTAGCATGACCTTGTTTTCATATTCACATAAATTTACTTTTTCACTAGAATCTAATAAACGCATCTCAGTGTCCAATAAGTTTGAGCAAGCAAATGCATATGATGATGAGAGCACTAGAAATGTTGTTAAAAGTTTATTCATAATTATTTAGTTACGTAATTGGCGTTATAGCTGACAAAGACGATATAAATATAGAAATCAAAAATATTATTTCGATATTATCCTTAATTTTTTCCATATTATAAACCTTTTTAAAAAGAGATGGAGGGCAGTGCCCTCCATAATTCCAGAGTGTCAGCAAATTCTAATAGGGGAGAGGAGTGCTGACATTAAATATTATACATACTTATAATATATTATCAATACTATTTATAAAATAAATTATAAATTTTTTATGTATAATGATTTTTTACATAAATTTGGAGAATTATTTTGAAAGGCACAGTTTTATATGATGTTAAAGACGGAATAGCAATACTTACAGTTGATAACCCACCTGTAAATCCATTAAGTGACGGCGTAAGAACAGGCTTGTTCGAATCTCTTGTAAAAGCTGAGGAAGACTCTAGTGTTTCAGGTGTTGTTTTAACTGGAAATGGAAGAGCTTTTATTGCTGGTGCGGATATTTCTGAATTTGGTGGAAATGTAGAAGGAGTTAGCCTTAACGAGGTATTCAATAAATTAGAATATTGTACGAAGCCTGTGGTAGCAGCTATAAATGGAATTGCATTGGGAGGTGGCTTGGAAACTGCGCTATGCTGTAACTATAGAATAGCTGATAAAAAGGCTTTTGTTGGTCTTCCTGAAGTTAATTTAGGACTTTTGCCAGGAGGTGGCGGAACTCAAAGGCTTCCAAGACTAGTTGGACCTGGTGAAGCACTGAAAATGATGCTTTCAGGCGGTCATGTGCCTGCAACCAAGGCATTACATATGGGAATTGTCGACAAAATATCTGAAAATGTCGTTGAAGATGCTATGACATTTATCAAAGAAGTATCTGAAAGTGTTGAAAATCATCCAAAAGTAAGAGATAAGAATGAAAAAATGATCGAGGCAAGAGGCGATGATAAAGTTATGCTTGAAGCTCAAGCATTAGCTGCAAAAACAAGAAAAGGACAATTTGCTCCTGGACAGATTATTAAATGTGTTGAATCTGCTATAAATCTTGATGATTTTGACGAGGGTTTGAAGAAAGAAGGTGAATACTTTCTGGAGTGTCTGCTTCATCCTCAAAGAGAAGCTATGATTCACATGTTCTTTGGTGAACGTGCGGCATCAAAAATATCAGATGTTCCTAAAGATACAAAGGTCATGGATATTAAAAAAGCTGGGATTATTGGATCTGGAACAATGGGTGGCGGAATAGCTATGTGCTTTGCCAATGCTGGCATCCCTGTTCACATAATTGATCAAGATCAAGACAACCTGGCAAGGGGTATTTCAGTAATTGAAAAGAATTATGATTTTATGGTCGGTAGAGGAAAATTAACACAAGATCAAAAGGATGCTGTTTTTGGTCTCGTATCCTCTAGTCTTGATTATAAGGATGTATCGGATTGCGATATTGTTATTGAAGCAGTGTATGAAAACCTAGAATTAAAACATGAAATCTTTAAGTCATTAGATGAGCATGTCAAGGGTGATGCAATACTTGCTAGTAACACATCCGGTTTAGATATAGATTCTATAGCATCAGTAACTAAAAGGCCTGAAAAAGTAGTGGGTACTCACTTTTTTAGTCCAGCAAACATCATGAGGTTGTTAGAGGTGGTGAGAGGTGATCAGACTTCAAACGAAACATTAGCTACAATAATGGCAATAGGCAAGAAGCTGAAAAAAGCTGCAGTAGTATCTTTGAATGCACCTGGTTTTATTGGAAATAGAATGTTATTTGGTTATACAGCTCAAGCAAATATGCTTTTATTGGAAGGTGCCCTTCCCCATCAAATTGACCAAGCTCTGGAGTCATTTGGACTAAATATGGGACCATTTAGAATGATGGATCTTGTTGGATTAGATTTGGGGTGGAGAGCAAGAAAACTTGGAGGTAAAGAATCCCCATTACACGCGAAGATTGGTGATGAATTATGTGAGCAAAATAGATATGGGCAAAAAAATGGAGCTGGTTACTATAACTACTCTGAAGGATCTAGGGCACCAAATCCAGCCCCAGAAAATGAGGCCACCTATGAAAAGATATCAGCTGAGAATGGTTTTACCAGAAGAGATATTTCTGATGAAGAAATCGTCGATAGATGTATTCTTGCCTTAATAAATGAGGGTGCAGATATTTTATCTGAAGGCGTTGCTCAAAGAGCAGCAGATATTGATGTTGTATACATTAACGGATATGGATTCCCCATATGGAGAGGAGGACCAATGCATCATGCTAATGCTATGGGTTTAGATGTAGTAATAGAAAAACTAAATAAATACAGAGAAATTACTGGTAATGATGTATATAAGCCAAGCGAAATGCTATTAAAACTAGCTGAAAGTGGCGAAAGATTAGGTGAAGCACCCGCGAAAGAAGATAGAAAAGAAAAATTAGACTTTGAAATGTCTTCAGTTGCAAATAATTTCTAATTTATATATTAATAGCGCTTTAAGCTCTTATATAGACATTTGTCCCTTCTTTGACGATATCATATAAATATATAACGTCATTATTAAACATTCTTATGCATCCATGAGAGGCTTTTTGACCTATAAGCCCCTCTTCATGAGTGCCATGTATATAGATATATCGATTATAAGAATCCATTCCTTTACCCTTATTTAAGCCTTCTTCTTGGCCGTCCAGCCATAAAATTCTTGATGTTACATGATCGTCATCAGAGTCTATATCCTCACTTATAATGGAAGCTTTTCTTTTGGTATTAATTCTCGAAACAAATATTGTATTTAAATCTGCATTATCTCCAATCTTATCCTTAATTTTATGATTTCCTAGTGGAGTTTTGAATGAATTTACTGTACTTCCTTCTCCAAATTTAGAAGTTGAAATTGGAAAGCTCTCAATAATTGAGCTATTTTTAATTAAATAAAGCCTTTGTTCTGAGATATCTATAATTATATTTGTGTCAAAATTGTCATTTTGAATTGATAGAACATTATTAGGAAAATGCAATAAAGCTATTAAAAATGCTATTTTGAAGAAGTTTTTTTCCATATACCAGTTAATAATATAACTAAGACCATTATAAGTGAAAAGATGTAACTAAATAAATAACCGTAACTGTTATAAAATGTATTTGTGTTGATTAGTTGGACTTTACCTTCTAATATAGCAATGTCCCCTTTTTCTAATTTATCAACTATTGTCCCATTATTATCAATTATTGCTGAAACACCGTCATTTGTTGCTCTAATTGACCATCTATTATTTTCTATAGACCTTATCCTAGCTATATTTAAATGCTGATATGGGCCAATTGAATTTCCAAACCAGGTATCATTAGAAACATTTATCATTAAAAGTGAACTTTTGTTCATTTTTCTTACAGTATTTCCAAAAGCAATATCAAAGCAAATAGGCGTTGCAATTGGTATATCTTTCATTATTGTTATATTCTTCTGATTTTCTGGTCCATGCATTACGTTTGACATAGGTAAATCAAAAAATCCCACCAATCCCCTTAAACTCTTTATAAAAGGTATATATTCTCCAAAAGGCACTAAATGTATCTTTTTATATGAATCTAAATGCTCTTTTAAAGTATAACTGTAATTATTTAAACTATAGACCGTGTTATATAAATTTCCATTATCCCAATCCCAAGCACCCATAACTATATTTTCTGATTTGGGCACCCTCTTAACAAATTGATCAAATCTTCTTGATTTAATCTCATAAGGAAGCTCTGCTTCAGGAAGTACAATAATTTCAGATAAATCTGAAGTATTATTAATAAGATTGAATAACCTATCTTCAATTTGTTTTTGGTAACCTTTTTCTCTATATTTTTTAAACGGATCAGATGAGGGTTGGATAATAGAAATTAATATTCCATCATCGATATCTGCAGTCGACTTATGGTTTGGAATTATAGAGATTATAATTAATGGAATTATCGCAAGAAAGTTCTTATTAGTATTATAAAGAACAACTAAATAACAACATAAGATATACATTATCAAAGAGGCTGCAGATACTCCAAATAATGGGTATATGTTTTGAGTTATTGTATCTAGATATAAATTTCCAGGTATTAGCCATGGAACACCATTTAGAAAGTGATATCTACTTATTTCTCCTATCATTAGCAAACTAGAGGTGGTCAATATTATTTGATAATTTTTTGTAATCTCTAGCTTATTAAGAAAATATCTAATTAGAAGAAGAGGGCATGTAAAGACTAAAGATAATATTATTAATAAGAGAATATATATTAATAAAGATAATGCTATACTTGTTTCTCCGTAATAGTAAACACTTACTATTATCCAAGACATTCCAAATCCCCAATGACCAATACCCCATAGAAACACTGTTAAAAACCTATGAGTCTTTTCATAAAGTATTTTATAAATTAAATATGCGTATGATATAAATAGTAAGAATTTAATTGAGAAGGGTGCAAATGAAAATATTCCAATAAAACCTATAATTAAAGGCACCAAGAGTTTGATTATTTTCATTGATTTCTAGTAACTTTAAATTTCTTGATTCTTCTTAAATTTGTATCTAAAACTTTAATAGTTAAGTCATCTATTTTGATCTTATCGCCAATCTTTGGAAGCACTCCAAATTTAGTTATAAAGAAACCCCCTAATGTTTCAGCATCAATTGATAAAGGATCTAAATTTAATTTAAAGAAGCTTATAAATTCTTCTAATTCTATTTTTGAATCAACCATGAATGTATTTTCTGAAATTTCAATAATTTCATTTAAATCTACATCATGCTCATCTTCGATCTCACCAACCAATTCTTCAAGAATATCTTCAATTGTAATAAGGCCACATATTGCTCCATATTCATCAATAACAACAGCTAGATGAGATTTATCCTCTTTAAATTCCTCGAGAAGTGTATCAATCTTTTTTGTTTCTGGAACAACAGTTGAATCTCTTAACATTTCACCAATATCAAAATCCGTACTTCCCTTAAATAACTTGGGCAGAATATCTTTAGCAAGAAGTATGCCTACAACTTCGTTTCTTTCTTTTCCTAGAACAGGATATCTGGAATGACCTGAGTCAATAATTTTTTTAATTATTTGATCAGTATCTTCATCTATTTGAATAGTTACCATATCAACTTTAGGAATCATTATTTCCTTTGCAGTTATGTCACCAAGCTTAATTGCTTTAGTAGCAATTGATTCAGCCTCTTTATCAATAATCTTTTGATCAGCTGCATCCTTAAGGAAATCAGTAACCTCTGATACCGATTGAGTCTTTATAAAAAAAGGATTTCTAAAATATCTTTTTAATTTACCAATGATTCCCGACGGGGGCTGTCCTTCATCATTATTTTGTTTTTCGTTCATCTAGTTATATGGGTTTCTTATATTTAATTTATTCAATAAAGCTACTTCTTTTTTTTCCATAATCTCAGCCATTTTATCATTTTCATGATCAAGACCCAGTATATGATATATCCCATGTATTAACATGTGAATAATATGATCATCAAAAGTTTTTCCTTGCTCTATCGATTCTCTTTCTACGAAATCATGATTAATTGCTATATCTCCTAAGTTTCCTGTCATAGATTTAGAAATATCATTATTTGTAAAAGATAAAACATTAGTTGATGAGTCTTTTTTTCTGAACTTCCTATTTAAATCCATCATTTCCTTATCGTTAACTATTCTTATGTTTATTGAATACTGGGATAGGTCTTCTTCAGCAGAAATAACTTCAAAAGCCTTATTAAGTTTAACTTCTAAATTTTTGTCCAAAACAAATCCATTGCTGTATGAAATTTCTAAACCCACTTATGAGTCCTCTTTTTCCTCTGAGTATCTATAAGCATCAATTATTTTCTTAACCAACGGATGTCTCACAACATCTTCAGAAGAAAAGTATGTAAACCCAACTCCATCTGTGTCTTTTAAAACGTGAATTGCATGAGATAACCCGGATTCTATTTGTTTAGGAATATCAATCTGAGTTAGGTCTCCATTTATAACAAGCTGTGAGCCAAATCCCATTCTTGTAAGAACCATTTTCATTTGTTCTTTAGTTGTATTTTGGCTTTCATCCACAATAATAAAAGAATTATTCAATGTTCTTCCCCTCATATATGCAAGTGGTGCTATTTCAACAACGCCTTTACTTAAAAGTTTTTCAGTTTTTTCAATGCCCAGCATTTCATACAATGCGTCATAGAGAGGGCGTAAATATGGATCAACTTTCTGAGATAGATCTCCTGGAAGGAAGCCAAGTTTTTCGCCAGCTTCAACAGCAGGTCTTATGAGAATAATTCTATCAATAGCCTCATTTAATAATGAATCAACTGCCAGGGCTACAGCCAAATATGTTTTTCCAGTACCAGCAGGCCCAATGCCAAAATTAATATCAAAATCTCCAATATTCTCAATATATGATCGTTGATTTTTTCCTCTAGGAACAATGCTTCTCTTTGGAGTCTTTATTTTTATATCTTTCTTGATAGTCTTATTATCATAATCTCGTATACATAAGTATAGAGTTTCTTTTGTTATCTCTACCCCTTTTCCGGCAGCCTCATATAATCTTTCTAAGGCTTCTGCGGATAACTTAACATTCTCTTCAGATCCTTTTATTTTAAGATTATTGCCATTTTGAAATATCTTTACATCAAAAGTTTTTTCTACAAATTTAAGATTTTCGTTAAGCTCACCAACAAACCTTACCATTATGTTTGCATCTGAAGGTTTTAATTCAAGATTAGTTAAGGCTGAATCTTTTGACATTAATTTTGTAAATTACCCCTTAAACAATTTGGTAGCGCTTCATCTATTTGAATATTAATCATTTGGCCTACTAAATCAATATTATTTGAAGAAAAATTAACAATACGATTGCATATTGTTCTTGCTTGCAATTGTCCTGGATCTCTTTTTGACTGACCATAAACAAGACAGTTTTGAATTGTGCCGACCTTTTTTCTGCTATAACCAAACGAAAGCTGATTTAATCTGTTCTGTAAAATATTTAGTCTTTCTTTTTTTTCTTCTTGAGTGACATCATCTGGCATATCAGATGCAGTAGTATTTGGTCTTGGGCTGTATATAAAACTAAATGATTCATCAAACTTTACTTCGTTAATGACATTCATAGTCCCCTCAAAATCTTCATTAGTTTCACCAGGAAATCCAACTATGAAATCTGATGAAAAGCTCATATCTGGTCTTATAGACTTTATTCTATCTATAAGATTTAAGTATTTATCTACATTGTATCTGCGCCTCATTAACTTCAAGATTCTGTCTGATCCACTTTGAACAGGAAGATGAACATGACTAACTAACTCAGGAACCTTATCGTAAACCTCAACGAGATCATCTTTAAATTCATGTGGGTGGCTAGTCGTATATCTGATTCTTTCGATATTCTCTATTTTTGCTGTGAGCTCAATAAGTTTAGCTAGAGAAGATTTTTCACCCTTATAGGTTCCCTTAAAATTATTTACGTTTTGACCTAAAAGATGTATCTCGCGGGTTCCTTTATCGGCTAATACAGAAATCTCATTTAATATGTCTTCAATAGTTCTGGAAACCTCATGCCCTCTGGTTTTTGGAACAACACAAAATGAACAATATTTGTTACAGCCTTCGATTATGGACACGAATGCTGATGGTTCTCCTGTTCCTTGAACAGGTATGTGGGTAAACTTTTCTAACTTGGGAAAAGATATATCAACTTGATTGATATTTGTTTTTTCTTTTTCATTGTACAAGTCTGGTAATTTATGCAGAGTTTGAGGACCAAAAACTATGTCTACTGCTGGAGCTCTTTTGATAATTTTTTCTCCTTCCTGAGAGGCAACACAGCCTCCAATAGCTATCTTAAGATTTGGTTTTTTATCTTTAATTTTTCTCCATCTACCAATTTGATGAAAAACTTTTTCTTGAGCTTTTTCTCTTATAGAACAAGTATTTAATATGAGCAAATCAGCATCCTCTTCACTTTTTGCCAACTCAAAATTTTCTTTTTCTTCAAGAAGATCAAACATTTTTGCAGAATCGTATTCATTCATCTGACATCCATGAGTTTTTATAAATAGTTTTTTTGTCATATTAATAAATATCTATAACTTTAATTCTCTAATTTAATTCCCATATAATTAGTATTATGAAAACTAAAAATGTTTACAAGATAATTTTCATTCAACTTGGTGAAATTTATGAAGTTTTTGCTAAACAAATCTACCAAAGTGACATGTACGGTTTTATCGAGGTGGAAGAGTATATCTTCAATAAAGATAAACAGCTAGTGGTGGACCCTAGTTCAGAAAAATTAAAAAGTGAGTTTTCTAAAGTAAATAGGAGTTATATACCTATCAATTCAATTATACGCATTGATGAAGTGAATGAATCAGGTGAAGCTAAGATAAAAGAAAATAAAGGCAAGGTAAGCCCAATACCTCTAAATATTCAACCTTCAAATACCAAAGATTAGGTTAATCTGGCATAAAAAGATCTTTATAAAACTTTAGTTCTGCAACAGACTCCTTAATATCTCCTAAAGCCCTGTGGGATCCTTTCTTTTCATATACTTGAGCTTCATTCATCCATCTAACAGCAACTTCTTTAAAGGACGAAACATCAATATGTCTATAATTAAAATATGATTCTAGTCTTGGCATATACCTTGATAGGAATCTTCTGTCATGAGAAACAGTATTTCCACACATTGGAGAAACCTTTTCACCCACATATTTAGAAACGAATTCTAAAGTTTCTATTTCAGCTACTTGAGATGTAACATTGCTATTTTTAACCTCTTCAATAAGTCCAGATAGTCCGTGTTGGTTTTGATTCCATTCGTCCATACCTTCTAAAAATTCTACTGGTTGAGAAATTACAAGGTTTGGTCCCTCTGCAAGAATATTTAAATTAGAGTCAGTTGCTAGGGTAGCAATTTCAATAATTCTTTCTTTTTCTGGATCCAATCCTGTCATTTCAAGATCAATCCATATTAAGTTATCTCTTGATTGTAATGTCTTCATCTCTTCTTATAATCATCTGTTTAGTGTATTTTGTTCTTATTATGGAAAAAGTTCAAACCGGACAAGTTATCGAATTCTATTCAAATAGCTGTCTTGTTAAAACAAAATTTGGAAAATTTGAGTGTATAGCTATCAAAAACATTGTCGTTGGTGACTTTGTTAATCTGGAAATTATCCAGGATAGTAAAAAATTTCTAGGCAAAATACTTAAAATAAATCAAAGATCATCTTCTTTAACCAAAAGCTACAACGGAAAAGAAAAACTTTTTGCAGCCAATATAACCCACGTTGGAATCTTGGTCACACCAAAACCAAAGACATCTACTGAATTTATAGATAAGTGGATTCTAAAAACAAAACTTTCAAATATCGAAGCTTTTATTGTAAATAACAAAATTGATTTAAATATAGACAAAGAATACAGAGACAAAATAAATACTTATAAGAATATAAACATTAAAATTATTGATTGTTCAGCTAAGTATGGAAATAATCTTGAAGAATTGGATAATTACATCGAAGGAAAATGCGTATTATTTGTTGGCAACTCTGGAGCTGGAAAGTCTACTCTTACCTCAAAAATTATTGGCAAGGATCTAAAAACCAATGAGCTTTCAAATGATCAGGGTGTTCATACCACATCAATATCCTCTTTATATGAGCTACCTGGGAATAGAAAAATTATTGATTCACCTGGGATGCGAGATATTGAAATATCTGAATATCCAAAAAATAAAATAATTAATGGATTCAAAGAGATATTAGAATCATCCAAAGCTTGTAAATTTAGTGATTGCAACCACATTAAGAATGAAGGTTGTAATATTGAAAAAGATTTATTAAATAGTGTTATTAGTAAAAGTAGATACAATAATTTCATAAAATTTAGAGATCATGAATAAAAAGACTCATTTTGGATATAAGGAAGTAAAAGAATCTGATAAAAGTAAATATGTTGGTGAGGTTTTTACTTCTGTATCAAAAAACTATGATGTTATGAATGATGCTATGTCATTTGGCATGCATAGATTATGGAAAAAGATTCTAGTAGAGTTAGCTTGTGTTGAGGATGAAGATGTAATCTTAGATATAGCCAGTGGAACAGGAGATATTTCAAAAATAATATCTCGAGAATTCCCAAATACCAGTATCTTTATGACTGATATAAATTACGACATGTTAGATGAGGGAAGGAATAGGGCTATAGACGAAAACTTTAATTCAAATTGTTCATTTTGCCAGCTTGATGGTGAAGTTTTGCCTTTTGATAACGATACCTTTGACTTGATAACCATTGGTTTTGGTCTTAGAAATTTTACAAACAAAGAAAAAGGCTTAAGTGAGATGAAAAGATGCCTTAAAAAAAATGGTAAGTTACTTGTATTAGAGTTTTCAAAACCTAATAACCAAATTTTTTCTAAAATATACGATTGGTATTCTTTTAATATTCTGCCTAAGTTGGGCTCATTGCTTGCAAATGACTCTGAGAGTTATCAATACTTAGCGGAGTCTATAAGAATGCATCCTGATCAGGAGAAACTAAAAGAAATGATGCAAGACGTAGGCCTAGTGGATTGTAAATTCTATAATCTACTTAATGGGGTAGTTGCAATTCATATTGGTAATAATGATTAATATTAACAAGTCTCTCAATAGCCTTATTAAAGATCTCAAAGACTCATCTCCAAACTTAGAAAATTCTATAAAAGAAATAGCACCAGTAAGTTTCTTATTAAATATAAAGCACCATAAAAATATTTATATAACAATAAATGAAGACTCCTCTAAAATTAGCTTTTCAGAACAAAGCTATGATTTTGAGATAAGAGCGTCTTTAATGGATATACTAAAAATAGCAATATCCGGAAAATTAAACAAAGATCTGATATATGGGAATGGTGAAATTGCTATAGTTCTTTTTAATGCTATACATAAGTCTGATATTGATTTGATATATTTGATTGATAAGTATTTTGGAAGCTTGCCTGCAGTTTTTACATATACTATTGTTAAAAAGATTTTTGAATCATCAGAAATATACCAAGATGAAAATTATAGGGATATGAGAAAACGTCTAAGAGATATTGCTATTAGACTTGATAGACTTGAGGTCTTAAAAAGCTTATGAATTTTATAGTAGTTATTTTTGAACTTCTAAGAATGTCTTTCTTGGGGATACAAAAAGGTATTTTTTATAAACCGAATGGGAAAAAATTAGCATCTTTTTTAGAGTCTCTTGGTCCTATTTTCACAAAATTTGGTCAACTATTATCAACAAGAACTGATGTTCTAGACTTTGAGACTGCAAAACAATTAGAAAGCTTGACCGATAATTGTAAGCCGTTTGAAGTTTCAAAGTTTAAAGAAATTGTCGAATCAGAATTAGGAGATTCAATAACAAATATATTTCATTCATTTGATGAGAGCCCGCTGGCGGCTGCTTCTCTTGCTCAGGTTCACTCAGCCAAGCTCAAAAATGGAGATGAGGTTGTTATTAAGGTTCTTCGTCCAGGGATTGAGAAAAGAGTCAAAAAAAATCTTCGGCTATTAAAATCAGCTGCAAAAATTTTCTCTTATCTCTATAAAGATAGTTATAGACTGAAGCCTAATGAAGTTATTAAAGATTATGAGGCAACAATTCTAAAAGAGCTTGATTTAAAGTTAGAAGCATCTAATACAAACCTTACAAGAAAGAACTTTATTGACTCAGATGAACTATATATACCAGAAGTATACTGGGACCTAACAACATCAAGGGTAATGGTACTTGAAAAAATTGAAGGCATACCATGTACTGATATTAAGGAAATTGAAAAACATGGTATTGATAAAAAAATACTAGCTGAAACTGGTGTTATGATTTTTCTAAATCAAATATTTAGGGACAATTTTTTTCATGCTGACATGCATCCAGGGAATATCTTTGTTTCAAAGAAAAATCCAGAAAATCCAGGCTATATAGCAATAGATTGTGCTATTACCGGATCTTTATCAAATGATGAAAGATATACGCTTGCCAGAATGCTTCAGTCTGTTTTAAAACAGAATTATAAATCTCTTGCTAATTTGTTCATTACTTCAGAATGGGTAAATCCTGATACAAACAAGATTGAACTAGAAAATACTTTAAGGGCCTGCTGTGAGCCAATTTTTGAAAAGCCCCTTTCAGAAATTGAATTTGGTAAATTGCTTTTATATCTTTTTCAGAGCACAAGGCAATATGGCTTATCTCTTCAAACTTCGCTTGTTCTGCTTCAAAAAACTTTAATTCACATTGAGGGCATGGGTAGACAAATATATCCTGAGTTAGACTTTTGGGGTTTAGCTGAGCCATATCTTGACAAGTGGCTAAAAGAACAGTTTAGTCCTATCAAGCTCAAAGATTACATAATTGAAAATAAAGAAGATATTTTATTTAAAGCTTCTGAAGTACCTGGAATCGTATACGAGGCCTTAGATGAATTAAGAAGTTATTCAAAAACTAAAAAATCCAATGACAAGCGAATCAAGGACTTAGAATTACAATTATCTAAACAAAAATTCATCGTCAGAGTAATCAGTGTTGTTATAATAGTTTGTGCAGCTATCATATTGATAGTTTCATAGGAGAAGTTATGAACATGGGATGGGTTGAATTGTTAATTATTTTGGCTGTTGTTTTATTAATCTTTGGCGGAAGTAAGCTTAAATCTCTTGGGTCTGATCTTGGTTCAAGCATTAAAGGGTTTAAAAAGGCTGTCAAAGATGACGAATCCAAAGAAGAAAAAGAAGAAGACTAAAATTGTTTCAAATAGGCTTTCTAGAGATATTAATTATTTTTATATTTGGGCTAATAATTATTGGCCCGAAGAGATTGCCTGAAGTTACAAAAACAATAATAAAATTTTATAAAAAAATAGAAAATAAATTCGCTGACTTTAAAAATGACATTGAAGATGACATTGGAGCTGATGAGCTTAAAAAAGATGTATTCAACGAATTAAGAATGGAAGAACTTGAGAAAAACAAAGAACTAATAGATGACTAAGGACTCTATTTCCAACCACTTGCTAGAACTAAGATCAAGACTTTTAAAGGTTATGATATTTTTTGTTGTTTTGACTATTGTTGGAATTCCATTCGCATCTGAAATATATGATTTTGTTGCAGCACCTATGATTAGCTTGCTGCCTGATGGAAGCTCTATGATAGCAACACAAGTTACATCTCCTTTCATGGCACCAATAAAATTGGTTTTATATGTGGCTCTCTTGTTTTCAATGCCATGGCTCTTTTATCAGGCATGGATGTATATATCTCCAGGTCTTTATAAAAAAGAAAAGAAATTTGCTGGCCCTTTAATGTTTTCTACAGTTGTCTTATTTTTCAGTGGTGTTAGTTTTGCCTTTTTTGTTGTTTGTCCAATTATCTTTAAATTCTTTATCGGAATGGCACCAGAGTCTATCTTGGTAATGACTGATATTAGTCAATATCTTAGCTTTATTTTTAAACTTGTTTTTGCATTTGGTATAGCTTTTGAGATTCCAATTGCAACAGTCTTGCTAATAAACAGTGGAATAACTACAAAGAAATCTTTAGTTAAAGCAAGGCCTTATTTGATTGTTTTATTTTTAGCTATTGGAATGTTATTAACTCCTCCAGATGTTTTCTCGCAGCTATTTTTAGCAGTTCCTATGTGGGTTTTATTTGAAATTGGAATTATTTTTTCAAAAAACAAATAATTAATTATTCAAGTTTATTATGGTTCTATAAAAAAACCACGGGAGTATTAGCCAAGGCATTTGAGACTGTAGCATAATTGATCGGTCGTTAAATTCAAAAAGAATTGGGTTAAAGTATGGTCCAAATGGTGAAAGGGGGGCCCAAGACAAAAGCTTATCATCTGCTAATTGATCGTGATACAAAAACATCTCTACTAATATATTTTGACCTATGC
>CACECP010000003.1 GCA_902558095.1 uncultured SAR86 cluster bacterium
AAAAAAATTAAGTTTTTTTAAAAAAATAAAAAAGAAGTTATTTTTATCACTTTAAACGTTTAAAATAATATCTATCATGCATACTTTTTTACCAAAAACTCCTCCGCTTAAAAAATATAAAACCAACTCAAAGTCTCTGAGGAACCTTGAGAATATTTCATCACTTCTTCCAAAGTTGCTCCTAACAAATAAAGTTCAATCGACAATTAAATCATTAGACAAAAATAGTTTCTCTGTTGATATACTTTTAAAAAGCAAAAGTACAAAAGAAATAAATCTTGCAATGGCACATCTAAGCTTTATTGCACATGCTTATATTTGGGGTGGCGATAAACCGCAAAAACTTCTTCCAGAAGTAATTTCAAAACCATGGGTAAAGCTATCAAATTTTTTAGGTAGGCCTCCTATATTAAGTTATGCAAGTTACTGTTTGGATAATTGGTTCAAAATTAATAATAATCAACCAATCTCATTAGAAAACGTTGCATTAATTAATAATTTTCTTGGAGGGGTTGATGAAGACTGGTTTGTTACGATTCATGTTTGTATTGAAGATGCTGCAGGAGAGGCTATTGACGCTGCTTATAATCTTTCCAATTTGAATGAGTTAAATAAAGTAAATGATTTCTCATTTGAACTCAGAAGAATTATTAAATCATTGAAGTCTGTAAATCATATCTTTTCTAAGATGCCTGAAAAGTGCGATCCGTATGTTTATTATCATAGGGTTAGGCCTTATATTTTTGGCACCAAAGATAATCCAGATTTAAAACATGGGCTTATATATGAAAATCAATTTAATAATAAACCACAATTTTTCAGAGGAGAGACAGGCGCACAAAGCAGCATCATTCCACTTTTAGATGGAGCACTTGGCATTAAACATACAAATGATAATTTAAGACATTATTTAAATGAGATGAGGGATTACATGCCTCCTAAACACAGAAAAATGATTGAATATGTTGAAAATAAATCCCAAGCTAAAAAATTTATTGATAAATCTAAGAAATTAACAAAAGAATATAATGGCTGCCTTGAAGAAATCCGAAAGTTTAGAGCAATGCATCTGGAATATGCTGCATCTTACATTCATAAACAAGCTCAAGTAAATAATACTTTTGGTACTGGTGGTTCAACAATCAGGGGGACTGGGGGTACTCCTTTTATGAAGTATTTAAAGAAACATAGGGACGAGACACAGAAACAAAAAGTTTAAACACCCTTTACTATCGAAACATATCTTTTTGATGAATTCTTTGCAAATTTAAGAGCAGACTGATATTCACTTGATTTATAACAATTCAATGCATCTTCAAATGAATTAAACTCAACCACCACAGTTCTTTCATAACCTGATTCTTCAAATTCAACCTGATTTCCTCCTCTTATCAAAAAATGTCCATTATGTTTATCAATAATATCAGTAGCTAATTGGACATATTTTGAATATTCTTCAGGATTATTAATATTAGCTCTTACAACCCAATATGCTTTAGACATACTATTTTCTTTTTAACCTCATTTCATGAAGAATTGGTTCAGTATAACCACTAGGTTGATCCTTTCCTTTAATTGCTAAGTCGCATGCGGCTTTAAAAGCAATACCATCAAAAGATGGTGCCATATTTTTATAATTAACATCGTTTTTATTTTGTCCATCAACAACTTTTGCCATCTTTTTCATAATTTCAATAACCTGTTCTTCTGAACAAAGTCCATGATGTAACCAGTTTGAAATATGTTGGCTTGAAATCCTGCATGTTGCCCTATCTTCCATCAATCCAACATTATTGATATCAGGCACTTTAGAGCATCCTATTCCTTGATCAACCCATCTCACTACATACCCCAAGATGCCTTGAGCATTATTTTCTAATTCATCATTAATTTCTTCATTTGTAAGTGAGTTACTTGTTAGAAGAGGAATATCTAATAAATCATTTAAATTTGCATTTTCTCTTTCAAGTATCTTTTCTTGTTCAGATTGAACATTTATTTGGTGATAATGAATTGAATGAATTACCGCCGCAGTTGGTGAAGGAACCCATGCACAATTTGCGCCAGATTTAGGATGGATTGTTTTAGTTTTATACATCTCTAACATTTCATCAGGCATTGGCCACATTCCTTTTCCAATCTGGGCATTACCCTTGAAGCCAGTTTCAAGACCAACATCAACATTCCAGTTTTCATAAGCTTGAATCCATTTTTGGTTTTTCATTTCTGCTTTTGTAACCATTGGACCGGCCTCCATACTGGTATGAATTTCATCACCAGTTCTGTCTAAAAATCCAGTGTTTATAAAAATCACTCTATCTTTAGCTACCTCAATACATTCTTTTAAATTCAAAGTGGTTCTTCGTTCTTCATCCATAATTCCAATTTTGATTGTATTTTTAGGTAGTTTAAAAACATTTTCAATTTCTGAGAATAAATCACATGAAAATTGAACCTCTTCAGGTCCATGCATCTTGGGTTTAACAATATAAATACTTTTAGTTTTTGAATTTTTATATTTTCCGTTTCCAATAATGTCATGTATAGCAATGCATGAGGTAAAAAATGCATCCATGATTCCCTCGGGTATTTCATTGTCATTTTGATCCTTAATTGCTGGGTTTTTCATTAAATGGCCAACGTTTCTGACGAGCATCAAACTTCTACCAGGAAGTAATATCATTTTTCCATCCTTTAAAAGGTATTTTCTATCTTCACTAAGCTCTCTAGTAATAAATTTTCCACTCTTATCAAACGATCTCTTTAAATCACCTTTCATTAGGCCAAGCCAGTTTCTGTAAACAATTATCTTGTCTTCTGCATCAACAGCTGCAACTGAATCTTCACAATCTTGAATAGTTGTAATTGCAGACTCCATAAGAATATCTTTAATACCAGCTAAGTCATCTTGACCAATGGGATGAGATCGATCAATCTCTATCTCAAAATGAAGATTGTTATTTTTGAATAATAGGCCATATGCACCCTCACCCTTATCCATATAACCAATATATTTATCTTTATTAGTTAAAGTAGTTTTCGAATTATCTTTTAAAGTTACTAATAACTCACTATCAACAAACTCAAAATTGGTTACATCCTGATAAGTTCCATTTTCGAGAGGAATAGTTTCATCAAGGAAATTTTTTGAGAACTCTATAACTTTATTACCTCTAATAGGATTATATCCGCCCTCTCTTGTAGCTCCATTATCTTCACTTATTATGTCTGTACCATACAAAGCATCATAAAGACTACCCCATCTTGCGTTTGCTGCATTAAGGGCAAACCTAGCATTCATTACTGGAACAACAAGTTGAGGACCGGCAATTTTTCTAATTTCTGGATCAACATCCCATGTATTAATAGAGAAATTTTCACTTCTTGGATACAAGTAACCAATTTCAACTAAGAAGTTTTTATACTCCTTGATGTCGAATTCTTTATTTCTTCTATCAATATGCCAATTATCGATCTTGTTTTGTAAATACTTTCTTTTATCTAACAACTCTTCGTTTATTTTAGAAAATTTATTTAAAATATTTTGTAATGAGGTCCAAAAATAATTTTCAGAAATATTTAATCCTGGCAACATCTCATTTCTAACAAAATCTTGCAGAGGTGGAGATATCTTTAATGACATTTCTATTGTTTTATCATCAGATGATTTAAATAAACGAAAAATACTTTTTAAAAATTTCATTATTAAATTATATCAATATAGAGTTATTAATATGTTATAAATCTTTTTCCTCAGTAACATCATAAGACCATACTGATCTAGTTCGAATAGAGATAATATTTGTATATTTCATTAACAAATTTCTTAAAAAGACAAAAAATGGATTACTGAAATGATTTAGTTTACCTTGGTTTAAAGATTTCTTATAAATGGATCTAATTCTTTTAATTCGTAATTTCTTATATTTAATTTGTGCTAAAGATAAATCATTTTTATGCTTGTCTAATAAATTGCCTAAAATAAATGCGTCTTCTAGAGCAAGACAAGCTCCTTGACCAAGAAATGGAACAATAGGATGTGCAGCGTCACCTAAGTAGGAAATATTTTTATCAAATAAAGTTTTAACATTAGGTCTAAGGAATATACCCCATTTATAAACCCCGTAATTGTTATGAATTGAGGGGTAGTTATCTGTTATTGATTGTGGTATTTCTGATAATAAATTTTGAATTGAACCCTCTTGCTTCCATGATTCACTTTGTTTGTTTCTGCTTTTAATTGAAGCCACCAAACTGACTCTTTTTTTATCTACAGGGTAAGTTACAACATGGAAGTTTGAGCCAAGATGGAAATGAATATTAGTTTGCTTAGATGGGAATATTGTTCGCCATACATAATATCCACTATATTTAGGTTCATTAAATTTAGATGATACTATTTCCTGACAGGATGATTTAATACCATCACATGCAGCGATATGTTTTACACTAATTGACTTGCCATCTTTAAAAGTTATTGTTTGATTTTCTATCTCAATATCCACCACCTCATTACCAAAATGAATTTCTCCATCTAAGTTATGATATTTATCTAGTAAGCTCTTAAAAAGAGTCCTTCTTGTTGAAGTAGTAACGTTTGCAGAAATTTTTTTAATTTTTTTATTGCTTGAAAAAAATATAGCGTTATGAGGTTGCCTTGATTGCAAATTAAATTCATTATGAAGGTCAAGGTTTTTTAATACTTTCAACCCGTTTTGAGAGATTGATATACCAGCCCCATGTTCACCAATCTTTTGTGATTTTTCAAAAATAACGCATGGAATTTGTTTCTTTTGTAAAATAATTCCCAGGGCAAGTCCTGATATACCTGCTCCAATAATTGCGATAAAGTTTGTGTAATCTTTCATTAAATTATTATGAACTATAAACAAAAAGGGAGCTAAAAGCTCCCTTATATTTATTTAAAATAGCTTAATTTCGAACTGGGACAATTCCATATGTTCTTTCATTTTCACATGAGCCACCTAAATCACTTAATGCCTTTAATTCAGGCATGCTTTCAGCTGTTGCATTGCTCCAAAAATTAGTCCAATTTTTTCCATAATCAGCAATCGTTTCAGTAGAAACTAACTGAACGAAGTCGTAGTTCCATGAAGACGGTACTCCAGATTGAGGAAAAATCATTTTTCTACCAGCAACATCTCCCATATCTTTTGCAGCTTTAGCGTATGCTACATAGGCCTCATAAAAATCATCAGCTGTGACGCCTTCACCTAACTTGCAATCTGAATAGACTGCATAGGAAGCCTGTCCACTTGGTGTTTCTGATACTACCCTCTGCCAAGTGTATGTAGTTTGATTTCCTTGCTCGAGAATCTTGTTTAACTCAGCTAAAAGTTTTGTGCCATTGTTAAACCAATGATCGTTACCTTTATAATGAGCTTCCGGATTAGGGCTTATACCAACCCAAACAAAATCATGAGGTTGCTCACCGCTATGATAATAAGGTACAAGCATTGCTGAACGATAGTCTTTTAGATCGTCAGTTTCATTTGCCCAACTATTCCACTTTGTAGCCCATCTCATCATATCATCCATGTCTTTACCCTCTTTAAAGACACTTACGTAATATTCTGCAACATTCCATTCTGATTCTTGCGAATCATGATCATCAGAAAATAAATTAAAGCTAAAAAGCAAACTTAAACTTAATAAATATTTCATATATATCTCCTATTTAAAAATAATTTGATTAATCATTTCAACTCTAACAATTTCACGAATATCCTCGTAAGATTGTGCAGTTGAGGTTTGTTCATCTTGTGAAATTATTTCTCTAAATTTCTTTTGAAATTCCTCTTGTTCTTCTTCAGACCAATAAGATGGATCCATAGACGCATAACTTTCATGTTGAACTGTTAAATAAACATAATTATTATTTCCAACATAAACTCCATAATCAACAATCTTGCCCATATCTTTAGCTATTTGGTTAGAAGCAACCCATGTTTTTTCAATGCCATCCATATAGTTACCCATATAATTAGCTTTGACTTTTATTACAGTTAGCTCAGTTACACCTGGTGCAGGCTCCCTTGATGATTCTTCTTGAGTAAATGCAGATACAGAAAATACCAACATTGAAACTAATAAAAATCTCATAATTCTCTCCTCTATTAATAATATAATTAATTAATATAACACTTTGATATTATTTTTAAGATAGAAATATGTATATTTTTTATAACTAATTTCTGAGGCCGTATAGATCATACTTTGATACAAAATCCCAAATTTCTTGACTTGCATCTATATTATAATTTTGAATATATGGCCAATTATGTCCCATTTCAGGATGAAGAATTAATTTAACATTAACATTATTTAGGCAGCCACTATATGTATCAAAATTTATTAACCCCATTTGGTTAGAGTACTTAATTAATCTTTCTGGCTCATTATTGCAGGAGTTATAACTAACCCAATAATCAATAACATCGCTAATACTTTTTGACCAACCACTTCCAAAATATGGAACAGTTGTATCTTGAATTCCATGAATTTGCATTGCTGCAGTTGGATGTGATGGTGAGCAATTATCATAAGTATCACTAGTCATCGATCCAGTAACAGAAACCACTGCAGCAAATGTATTGTCGAGATTACAAGCCAAGTGATAACTCATATAACCACCATTAGACATCCCTGAAGAGTATATTCTTGTTTCATCAATTGAAATTTTTTCTTTAAGATAGTCAATAACAGTATCAATAAATTCAATATCTTTAGCTGTGCTTTTAGAAGTCCAACCACCATTATTCCAATGAGTATTTAAACCATTACTAGTTGTTCCTTGAGGATAAACAACTATAAAATTATTTGCATCAGCGATTGGTTCATAATTTGTATAGTTATAGTGAGTTATTGCCGAAGATCCATATCCATGGAGTGCAAACAAAACGGCTATACTGGAATTAGAATCAAGATTAGATGGCTCATAGATATAGTAAAATCTTTCAATGCTGTTATGAATAAGGTCGCATCTTTTAAGATTTTGAACCTGAGTGTTTTCACATGTTTCATTTGATAAGTTTGGTGGTTGAATAATTGGTGAATTTGTTTGATTATCTGAGCTAGAGGATCCTCCTCCGCATGATGAAAGCATAAGTAGAAGCAGTAAAGCTTTATAAAAATACATGAAGTTATTATAAGTTAGCTAAAAATGAAAAAGGGAGCATTTTGCTCCCTTTTGTATAGATAATTTTTATTAATTACCGTTATAGGTAACTACATTAGATAATATTGAAATATTCATGAGCTCTCTGTCGTCGCCAATTGATTTAGAAAACTTTGCGAAAGAATCACTTGCATATAATACCTCAGTTGATGCCATTGCTTGAGCAATACTTCCTGCGCTTGTATATGCATAATGTGAATAATAATTTACGCTTCCTGCGACCTGTTGACGAAGACCATAACTTCCAACAATATTACCGGCCTCTTCTTGTGCTTCAATAAGTTTAGAATATTGTTTTGCATAACTGCTAGGATCTGCAACCTGCATTCTATAAATTGTATAAACTTGGTTGTTTTCTGAATCTTGATTTCCACCACTTATGAGCTTCATATTAAGTGATTGTTCAACTGGTTCTGCCATTGATGATGTCTTGGCAAAAAAAGATTGAAATACTGGATCTGAAAAGGAATCAGTACCTGCTCCAACACTTGTTGTGTCATCATAGTTTAGAACAACAACATGTGTTGCATCATCATATCCATTGAACGCATATTGATGAAGTGAAACTACTGCTGGAAATGACTTGCCCCAATTAGTTCCCATCAAATCATCTAAAGCTTTAACATAACCTGCAGGATCTGAAACTTTGATTGAATAAGTTGCTAAATATCCTGCTGCAACAATAGATTGTGATGATATTAAAACAAAAGCAAATATGCTATAAAAAAATTTCTTCATAATTATCTCTCCTAATGTGAGTATTAATAATACATTATTAGCTTTGTTAAGAATTAATAATTATGTAAATATTTTAAATATAATGGTGCGGTACGCCGGTCTCGAACCGGCGGCCTTCTGCTTGGCAAGCAGACGCTCTACCAACTGAGCTAGTACCGCATTGGTTCGTTAATATACTCTTTTAGTGTGTTGCTTTCAAGAAGATTATATTTCGGTTTTAGGGCACTAATATTTCTTGTAGATCATTAAATTTACCTACGCTGTCTCTCTTAGAAATTATAAATACAGCGGGCTTGAACTCTAAAGGAATAGCGATCTCAATATCTGCAGAAGTAACAGGTCCACCCATATATTTTCTATCTTCATATCCAATATGTTCGTAAGTTGCAAAAAAGGGATTTCCTATACCGATAGCTATCATCTCAGTTCCATTTTTATCAAAAACCCTTATTGCATACTCATCGTCATCATTAATAAACCTGAGTTTCTTTAAATTTCTTGTTTTAGGTTTTTTAATTTTTACTTCTTTTAAAATAAATGAATTTGCACTTGCTTTAAAAGAAGCAACATACGCATCTTCATTAGGGCCAACATGAAGTTTATTAATTTGAAAATCTTTTTTTGTCTCTTCGGTATAAGCCAAGGATACAAATAGTGATAATATTATTATGTTTATTTTCTTCATTATGATTACCACCTTGCCCAATTAATGCCCCATGTTCCTCCCATGGGTCCGTTTATATATCCATAATGATATTGTGTTCTATCAGATGGATTATATCCCCACTGACATGAACCGCTAGACCTATCACACCAATAAAAGTCTGAATTGAAAAGTCCCTCATAGAAATCTTCTGTATCTGTAACATCATCTGGAGCTGACACGGTACCTGTTAAATCCTCTACTCGCCATGTATAAACCTTTACACCGTTATCAGAAGGCCTATTAAATACAATGGTGGTTTGATTGTCTTTTGAAGGATCTAATACTCCGTCTATATACCACTGTAGCTTTAATTTTGAGGTGTCATAAACTACATCTATATCTATCTCAAAACCAGTATAGTTTCCAGATGCATCTTCAACAAATCCTACATCATCTCCATCAACAAAACCTTGATTGTGAATAGAGCCTATTGCAAAACCCTCAGTATTTACTTCTCCATAACTTAATATACCGCCTTCCATAATTGTCCAATATTTAGGTCGATAATTATCAAATTCACCATAATAATTACCTTCAAATAGACCAACACTATTACATTCAGGATTTCTTCCAGTTCTATTTCCATTCGCATCATAAAGGTTAAATAAACAATCACATGTTGTAATATCTTCTCCATCATCAAAGATAGTGCCATCAGCATAGTTGTAACATACTTTAAAATCTTTACCGGGAACATTCATTAAATCACTAATGTGATGTTTCCATTTAACGAGCGCAGGGTCTGATTGTGTAGTTGTATTAACATTTCTGTCCGCCCATTGACTAACATCTCTATCATCTGTTGTTATATATTCATCACCCATCTCTCCGTGAGCATGTCCTAATTCGTGCATGAGGGTGTACTCAGTTCTGGGTTTAATCTCTTGAATATTTGTATTACCTAGATTTACACCTCTTCCATCAATCATGGTTAAAACTGAAACTAAATCATGTTCTGAAAAAAGATCGTCAAATACTGAATCATTGATATCTCCAGAGCCAATACAAAAAACATCTTCATCCCAATCGTAACAACCGGTTTCTATAGAAGCTAAAGATGTTCCATCAGGGTTTACTGGTTCGGCAACAACGATGTCAAAATACCCAGAAAAGAATTCTGAAGCATCTGAGTCATTTAATGCATTAATAGACTTTAATAAAGCCTCTCTAAAGAGATCTAAATCTGGAGTTGAGCCATCGCCAAGATCTTCTTTTAGAGAATCAGCAACAAATAGATAGTCAGTTCTCCCGAATGTATTTCCACCTCCAACTAGATAATAAACATAATAATCTTTATTAGTTGTTGTTCCTGCATTAAAACCATCGCTTTTATCATCATCTTGTGCAACTGTTATGATTTGTTTATTAGAAATAAACCAGGTATTAAAAAAGTCTCTATCTGTATCAATACCATCTGAAACTATAATCTCAGCATCAAATAAACCTGCCTTAGATAGCAGGGATAAGTCTAAAATAACATCGCCCGTACCTTCACCAGTTGATGTAAATGTCGTTGGAACAGACTCATCATTTACCTTTGCACTGAAGGTTAGATCAGCATCGCTATTATCAATATCAGAAAATGTAACTGAAAAACTTGGATTAGAATTAAAAATCAAATGATTCTTATCAAGATCTAATTTAGAATCCATGGATATTGTTGGTAAATCATTTACTGGGTTAATTATTATCGTTACCGTGCTATTTCTTGTTACACTTTTTTCTACTGCCGTAACTGAATATGAAAACTGATCCTGGCCATTGAAATTTTCATTTGGACTGTAAGTAATAGCGCCTGTTTCAGAAAAGGTTAAAACTCCATTAGTTGTTGTTGCAGTTAGTTCATATTCAAGCGTTACTGGCTCGTTGGCAGTTGCAGTCACATTTCCTGTGTATGTTGTGTCTTCATCAATTGAAATAGAGCTGCTAGATGCTAGAGTTATTGCAAATGGAACTGGCGGAGCGCTCCCTCCTCCTCCGCCTCCTCCGCAGGAAGCAATAAAAGTTAACAAGACAAATAATCTAAGTATTTTCACAAATAAATTATATCTTAATGAAAAAAAAGAGGGCCAAAAAAGCCCTCTTTTATTTAATTAAATTATATTAAAATTTAACTCTAAACCCGGCCTTATAGATAGGTCCATGGTCTTGATATAAAAATGTCATTTCTTCATATCTTGAGTAAAGTTCAACCTCGGAATCTGTAATATTTATTGCCTCAAAAAATAGTTGAGTATTATCTGCTACATTATATGTAGCATTAAAATCAACTTGAGCTCTCTCAACGATATATAAAGGATTATATTGATCCATTCCGGCGTATGTTTCACCTTTTAGATTGTAAGAAAGTCTTGCTGACATTTTATCATCTTCATAGAAGACAGATAAATTTGCTGCATCACCAAATCCAGGAAGTGCAAACTGTTCGCCCAAGACTGCTCTATCGGCATCAGTATCACCTCCAATAAATGTCATATTAGCTAAAACACCAAAATTGTTATCAAATAAATGTTGAACTGCTACTTCAAATCCATCTAACACACCATCATATTTATTAACAGGTTGAGCTAGATTAAACACATAGAATGGATCATCTGAATTGCCAATAAATACAGCATTTCCATTATTTGCATCTGCGATACAGTCAGTGGCACCGTTACATCCAAAAGTGAAACCGGTATTGACTAACCATGCCCAGTCGTATGCATTTGACCATCCGCATGCCCAGTAACCTTGACTAGCTGTCCATTGACATAAAGCATCGTCGTTCTCAGGAACAATTAATGCACCTCTAGGTCCACGTGTAACATCTCTTACTCCATTAAATGGTCCACTTCTTAAACCAGCACCATGATAATCTGAGATATCTTTTCTGAAGTAATTAACAGCAAAATAGCTACCTTCAGCATAATAATACTCATATGCTAAATCTAGATTTACTGACTCGTATGGTTGTAAATCAGGATTACCAGTGCCCAATGTTAACGGATATCTTGAATCAAATGCTCCAACGCTTACTGTTGAATCTAATTGTTCTAAACTAGGTCTTGCAATAGTTTTACTTACTGCAAACTTTACAACTCTTTTATCGTCAAGATCAAAAGTCATGTTTAGGTTTGGTAAGAAATAATCTGAACTACCTGTTCCGGTATATGTAGTTGGAGCAGTTATAACACCAACTTTGTCACCGTACATAAATGCACCTAAGCTCCATGCGGTATTTGTTGGAACAGTTGTGTCAGCAGTTGATGATCTTTCTTCTTCCTCATATCTGAGACCAAGTTGTGCTCTAACAGGAATTCCATTCATTTCTGTATCAAAATTAAAATTAACAAATACAGAATTTAGCTCTTCAACAATAATTCCATTTGAATCTCTGCTTCCATAACATCCATCAACAACACCTCTTGTTGAAGATCTATTGCCATCATATCCTACATTTGAGCCTAACCCATTAGGATTACCATCAGCGTCAAATGCATCATTTGCAATACACTCTGCTGGCCATTGATATGGAGTATTGTTATTATTCCACCAGCTACCATCAGATGAAGAAAAGTCTCCAACAAAGCCTGCAGCTCCAAACCAATACAAAGCATCTGCTTTAGAAATATTTAAATAATAAAAGGGTGTTCCTGATCCAAGATATCCAGGTGCATTTACTTTTGTCCAAACATTATCAGGCATAAATGCATATGTCATCATGACAGGGTCTCCATCAGCAAGCTTTCCATTTACTAATTGATTAAACCATTTTTGATTTGTGAAAGTTGTTTCCATTTGGGACATACCAAATTCAACAGAAGTTAAAGACTCCATGATAATCCCATCATTATTATCCCAAGTACCAATCAGTTGAAGCTGGTCTAATTCACTTTGTCTATCTTGATAATTTAAGAACGCCTGCCTTGGGCCCATGTCACTTCCATCAAATTCAGTAGCGCCTGTATCAGCACCTTGGAAGTTTTTGTCCATATTCCATGTAAGTGCGCCTACCTTATTATTAAAATCAAAAGATCTAGCTCTCAAGAAACCTGATGCCTCTTGAACTGGCCACCATCCCCATCCTGGCCATGCTCCGTTTGAAAAGGAAAGTATGTTATTTTGAGTTCCACCAGGTGTACCTTTAAACTTAGCAGATGAATCATGATAATCTAAAGTTAAATTTAAATTATCGTTAACTTGATAATCAAAATTAATACCTACTGATTTATTATTATTAGATGAGTTTCCATACTCAAAATCATTTTGCCAACTGTCACCATTTCCGGCAGCTTCAGCAGTTCCCTGAATTACAGCACCTCTTTCATTGACAGTCATTTGAGTTGTATTCCATCCAGCAAAATAAGAACCTGTGGTAATACCAGTAAAGTCAAAACTTGTGCTAGATACTGTGTAATCTATTGTCGTTACCATTTTTCCAAATTCATACTGAAATGTTGTTTGAAGATTATCTCTTTCACTTTGATTATCTTTAAATTTATAAGCTAATGATTCTGGATAAAAATAAACGCCATCTGCTCTTTGATTAGAAGAATTTATTACAGCTGTTGCAGGAACAGTGCCTCCTCTAACATCACTTGGTAACCACGTAATTTCATTAGTTCCCTCTTCTCTATTGTGTCTTTCTTGATGAGATCCAGATATTGCAAAACCCCATGAACCATCAAGATATTCACCGTTAGTAATGTAAATAAAATCCAATTCTGGTGTTGCATCATCGCCTGTCTCATTTTTCGTATGGCTATTTAGCCTCATGCTGACAGCTCCACCTTTGTTAGCTCCAATTGGTTTTGCTGTAACCATATTTATAGTTGAGCCAAGTCCACCAGTTGGTAGAACAGCATTTGCAGATTTATATACCTCAACTGCAGCCACACCATGAGATGATATGTCACCAAAATTAAAAGACCTTCCGCCTCCGTATTGAGGAGGAACAGTTGGCATTGTTCTGCCATTTAATGTTACTAGATTAAATTCAGGACCTAGCCCCCTAACAGTAACTTTGGTTCCCTCATCATTACTTCTTTCAGTGGTAACACCCACCAACCTTGAAAGAGCTTCAGCGAGATTACCATCCGGAAATTTACCTAAATCTTGTGCAGTTAGAGCATCGACAACTCCAACATTCTTTCTTTTTATGTCAATAGCATCTTTAAGACTGGATTTAACACCACTTACAATAACTTCTTCGACTTCTTCTTGCTCATTTTCTTGAGCATTTATAACAGTTGATACTGGTAATAAGATTACCAGTGATAATAAATATCTGTTCACGTTAACCCCCTAGGTTAGTATTGTGTAATTGATGAGATGTATTAAACTTTTTTGAATAATTTATGTCAAGTTAATATCTAATATTTATATACAAAATAAATAATTAATCATCAATAAATTCAAGAGCTTTATCGCCAAACTTTGACCACCATTCCATACCCATAAGGTGAATTTTTTCAAGATTTTCATCTGAATCATCATCCAAATATTTATTTATTTCTCCTCGTGAAGAATTAACCCTGAAATAGTTTTCTTTAAATATATCCATTGAAATATCATTATGAATCTCAGAATCTAGCAACATTCCCATAATATCATTTCTTAGCCAGCCTACACCTCCCCATTTAGCTGAACTTGGACCATGTATTTTATTCTTATTTTGACCTGAACCAATGCTAAAAACCTTAATATTTTCTGTTTCAAGTATCCTTTTTGCATAAGAATAGCCAATCAAAGTTGGATTATTTGTAACAATGCTTCCATCAATCATCCATGAATTATTTTGCATTTGATAAGTTGGAAAGTACATTGGTGCAGCACTCGATGATGCAATTGCATCTATAAAAGTAATATCCGGAGTATTCAACGAATCAAATACAACATGTTCTCTTTTTTCAATATCGTATGCGAATGATAAAAAAGGCTTGTTAGAATCTTTTAAAGTGCTTTCACCAAAAATTTCTTTTAAAACTTTGATTCTACCCTCGCTTTCGTATCTGGGTCTTGCCTGAATTAGTGATGCTTTATCCCAAAAAAAAGAACTTTTCATTATTTTATCTAAATAACTTTTTGACCAATATCTTTTTACTTTATCAGCAGTAAAGCCTCCATAAGCAAAACATGCTGCATTAAATGCTCCAGCACTTGTGCCAATGAACATATCAAAAATATCTGAAACTTTCTTTCCGCTTTCTGCTTCAAGTTTTTTTAAAAAAACTATTGAAGCAATAGTTCTTACTCCACCACCATCAAAAGATATAATCTTTTTATTAGAAAATCTTGATAAAAAACTAAAAAAATTTTTCATTTAATATTTTAATTAATAATTCTTAATTTAAGATAATCAGCTGCATCAGAGATGCTTCCAAGATTTTCTACATTTTTATACCCAAGCTTGATTAATATATCCGTTGACTTTTGTGATCTATTCCCACTTCTGCAATAAAGATAAATTTTTTGTTCTTTTGTTAAAGTATTATCTACTTCTTTAATATCTTGCCACTCAATATTGATTGAGTTTTCAATGTGACCAGATTCATACTCTTGAGGAGTTCTTACATCAATAATTATTGCATCAACCGCATACAGTTGAATATTGAATGCAATGATAATTGCTATTAGCTTTTTCATGGCCTAGGACCAGTCATTTATAATCATATCAGACGCTTTTTCGCCAATCATAATAGTGGGAGCGTTGGTATTACCTCCAATCAAAGTTGGCATTATGGATGCATCTACTACTCTTAATCCATCAAGACCGTATACTTTTAATGAATCATCTACAACGGACATTTCATCGTTTCCCATTTTACATGTTCCAACTGGATGATAGACGGTATCTGCATCTTCACGGATAGCCTGTTCTATATCTTTATCATTATTTATATCAACTGGTCTTTGAACATGACTGCTTGTATATTTAGAAACAGCTCCAGAATTGAGAATATTCATCATTTTCTTATACCCAGCAATCATATCTCTCATATCATCAGGATGAGATAAAAATTTAGGATCTATTTTTGGGTCTTCAAATGGGTCAGCAGAATTAAGTGTTACTTCGCCTCTTGATTTTGGCCTTAGCAAACACACATGACAACTTAATCCATGACCCCAAACAGAGGTTCTTCCATGATCTATAACCATTGCAGGAGCAAAATGCAATTGAAGATCAGGAATTCTTAAATCATCTCTGGATTTAATAAAACCACCTGCTTCTGCAACAGTAGATGTAAACATACCAACTTTTGCAAAGACATATTTAATTATCTCCAATGGAAATTTGTAAAAAATCGATTTTAATGAAAAACCAATGAGCTCCATTGAGTTATATTTATGAACAGATAAATAATCGATATGATCTTGCAAGTTCTTTCCTACGCCTGGAAGCTCATGCTGTAATTCAATTCCATGTTTTGAAATTTCCTCAATAGGACCCACTCCTGATCTTAAAAGAATTTGGGGAGAACCAAATGCACCAGAAGATAATAGAACTTCTTTTTCTGAATGAATTTCAAAAGAATTTCCTTTATCGTCAATACACTCCACTCCTACAGCTTTTTTATTTTCAATGATAATTTTATTTACATTTGTATCAGTCATAACCGTTAGATTTTCTCTATCTAGCACTGGGACTAAATAAGCCTTAGCTGCACTACATCTTTTTCCATTTTTTTGAGTGGTTTGATAGAATCCAATTCCTTCTTGATCCGATCCATTAAAATCTTTGTTATAACCATAAATCTTTGATGCCGTTTCTACAAAATCTTTTGTTGGTTTATTTTCATGTCTTATTTTGGAAACATTTAAAGGTCCATTCTGACCGTGAAATTCATCATCAAACATTTCGTTATGTTCAGCTTTTTTGAAATATGGTAGTACTTCTGAATAGGACCATCCTTTATTTCCTAGTTCTGACCAGTGGTCGTAGTCCCATTTGTGGCCTCTTACATAAAGCATTGCATTTATAGCGCTCGAGCCACCTAAAGTTTTACCCCTAGGTTGATATCCTCTTCTGTGTTCCATACTCTCAGATTCAACGTTATGAACACCTCCAGCTGAATCTACAACAGCAGTTTCTGGTTGAGTAACTGCTACTTTTTCAAACTCTTTTTGGGGTTCAGTATTATATGCCCAACTGTATTTACTTTTATCTCCTAAAAAAGCAAAACCTAAAGGTATATGCAGTCTTGGGTCATTATCTCTTGAACCCGCCTCAATTAAACAAACACTTAATTCTGGGTTTTCACTGATTCTGTTTGCTAGAACACATCCAGCTGAACCCGCTCCTAAAATTATAAAATCATATTTTTTCATAATTAAATTACCCTATAAATAAACAATACAATAAGTTTATGATTTAGAATCAAAACTGTAAACTTTGTTTTATAAATAAATCATGAATGCTTTTTATATCTTTTTAACATTGTGGGTTCTTGTTGCAATATGCACCTTTATATATTTGTTTTATCAAAGCGCACCTTATGGCAGACATATGAAAAAAGGATGGGGAGTCAGCATACCCTCAAGACTAGGATGGGTCATTATGGAATCTCCATGTGTTCTTTTAATGATAGCCTATGGATTAATTGCAAGAAACCAATTAGATATTATTCATGAAATCTTTCTATTATTATGGTTAACTCATTATATTCATAGAACTTTTATATTCCCATTTGCTGTAAAAATGACAAATCCAAAGATGCCAATCTCGATAGCATTTTCTGCATTCTTTTTTAATATTGTTAATGTAAGCATCCAAGCATTTGGTATTTTTTATTTTACTGAATATGCTTCAGATTGGATTTCAAGTCCAACTTTTATTATTGGACTATGCTTATTTTTAATCGGAATGTTTATAAATATAAAATCTGACTACTTCATAGCGTCTATGAAAAAAAGAAAAGGTCCTGGATATCACATTCCAAATGGATTTTTATACAAATATATTTCTGCACCAAACTATTTCGGTGAGATCATAGAATGGATTGGTTGGGCAATATTGACTTGGAGTATTTCTGGAATAGTCTTTTTGATATGGGTAATAGCAAATTTATTTCCTAGGGCAATTTCTCACCATAAATGGTATCAAAACAAATTTGAAAATTATCCTAAAAATAGAAAAGCAATTATCCCAGGAATTATTTAATTAAACCCATATCCTGAATTTGCTGTGCAATTTCTACAATAGATTCTTCTGCAGGTCTAGGCTTCCAACCAAGAATATCTTTAGCTTTTGAAGTATTTTTAACACTTCTTAATCTTCCAAGATAAGGTAATGTTAATTTTAATTCCTTGCTAAAGTTAGCAAGTATTTTTGCAAGCCAAACAGGAACAGCAAAAGTTGGAGCTTTATCAAATCCATTGGCTCTAAGAACTTTAGCAACATCTTTATACCATAAATCTTTTTCAGCTAGAGCAAACCTTTCACCGTTACTTGCAGGATTTTGCATTGCTAAAATATGTGCTGCTGCTACATCTCTGACATCTACATACCCAAACTGTAGTGGGACAGCTACTGGCATTTTACCTGTTGCAACCATCACAATAGCTTTGTTTGACTCACCTAAGTCTCCAGATAAAGTTGGCCCTATTACTAATGCGGGGTTTATTACAGCTAATTCAAAAGGATGATTTTCCGTCTCAACATATTCCCATGCAGCCCTCTCAGCTAATGTTTTACTTTTGGAATAGTGACTAATTGCAGGATTGTCTGGGTCGGACCAATCCGTTTCATCATAATAACTTTTTGTTTCCATCGTTTCGAAAATTGCAGCTACTGATGATGTTAAAACTACCTTCTTAACATTATGTTTTTTTGCAAATTTCATAGCACGTTTTACACCTGCTACAGCAGGTTTCACAAAAAAGTCCTCATCATGGTTCTCTAATGCAATTGGTGAGGCAACATGAAGTAAATAGTCGCACCCTTCCATGCCTTCATCCCATCCCTCATCATCATTTAAATCAAATGTGAAAATATTGAGGTTTTCAGTAGAGGTATTATGATTTTTTAATGCTTCAAAGATCTCATCTTTTCTTTCAGGAGACCGAACTGAGCCATTTACAGCATATCCTTGATTTAAAAGTTGATGAATACAATGAAGTCCAATATATCCTGTTGCGCCAGTTACTAAAACTTTTTCCATATTTTTCTCCTTCTTATAGTCTATCCAATGCGTCTTTAACACCCGGATGGGTAATACTTCCTTTTTGTATATTAAGTCCGTTTCTTAAATGCTCATCATCAGCAAGTGCTTTATCAACTCCTTTTTTAGCTAAATTCTCTATGTATGAGAGAGTTACTTTATTTAAAGCTTGAGTTGCAGTTAAAGGTACAGCACCAGGCATATTAGTTACACAATAATGAACAATATCATTCTCAATGAATGTAGGATTGTCGTGAGTTGTTGGTCTGCTAGTTTCAAAACATCCTCCTTGATCAATTGAAACATCTACCATAACAGTTCCTGGTTTCATTGATACAAGCATTTCTTTTGTTACTACTTTTGGAGCTTCTTTTCCAACCACATAAACACTCCCAACAACTAAGTCAGATTCATTGATTGCAGATTGAACAGAATCACTTGTTGATAAAATATATTCAATATTTTTCGAGCCAAACTCAGATTCTAACTTCTGCAACTTTGATTTTGATGTGTCGAGAACTTTTACTAATGCATGGTTATCAAGAGCTTTTGATATTGACTGAGTTCCTGCTACTCCTGCCCCTATAACTGAAACAACTCTTGGTTCAATATTATTAAGCTTTCCTATCATCACACCTTTTCCTTTGTTGTGCTTTAAAAGATGATATGAACCTACAACAATTGCTAATTGTCCTGCAATAGTACTCATTGGAGCCAAGAGTGGCATTGAACCGTCTGCAGCAGTGACTGTTTCGTATGCAATTCCTGTAACTCCGGTATCTATTAGTTTTTTTGCATTTTCTGGGTCTCCAGCTAAATGAAGATATGTAAATAATGTTAAGTCCTCTCTCAAAAAACAATATTCATCGGGAATTGGCTCTTTGACTTTAACAATCATTTCAGAAGACTTATAAACATCTTCTGCAGAATCTAGAATTTTTGCACCAGCACTAATATATAAATCATTAGTGAGGCCTATGTTTGTGCCAGCGCCATCTTGAACTAAAATTTCATTTCCAATATTTGTTAAATGCTTTACAGAATCTGGAGTAAGTCCAACCCTATTTTCATTATTTTTTACTTCTGCTGGTACGCCGATTATCATAAATTTTTCAAAATTTGGATTAATTTAACACAAATGAAGCTGTCAATGACAGCTTCATTAATTATTTTAGAATAGATTATTCGTCAGCAGGAAATGTAGGCAAGAAATCTTTTTCATCAGCATCGTATAAAGTCCATCCATGATATACGTCTGGATTATCTCCACATGAAGCAAATTCACTAAATAATGGAAACATTTTTTCCCTTACTTCTGCTTCAAATGAAGCATTTGCTTTGTCATTCATTTCCTTAGTCTTTGTAAAATTTGCCCAGAGAAAATCAGCGCTCTCACCATTTGGATTAGTTGCTGATAAATCATACGCAAAATAATTACCATAATGATATCCAGTCTCAGAATAATCAGCTTCTGCAACTGCATTATTAAAGCCCTCTACAAAAGCCTCTGCATTCTCACGACTGGATCCTTCGTTATAACTGCAACCATAAAATTCACTATAGAAATATCCATTTGGATTTTTTTCTCCATATGTTTCAAATGCAATTGGGAATATTCCATCAAATTTAAACCTTCCTGGGCCATCGCACTGCATAACACCAGAATGCTTTTCAGCCCATGCTGTTGCTGCTTCATTAGATTCCCAATCAGCCCATGCAGAGTCAGCAGCTTCTTTTGATGTCCATTCAAGCTCCCACCAGCCCACTTCACCCCATGCATTTTGAACTGATGCTGGTGCATATCCCCATGCACCTATTAGGTCTTCTGATGAAATAAGTTCCTGCCATTCAGAAATCATAGCGGTTAGGTTATCTGAAGACATTTCAGAACCAAATTCACATGCCATAAATTCATTATAGCGTGCTGTCGAATTTACAGATTGATCCTTATTTGTAGTTTCCTCCATTGAACAACTAACAATTAGAAAAAATGCAAATAAGCCTACAAAATTGTTTTTATTAATCATAATTTTCTCCTAGTTTAATTAATAATAATATTTACGATTCAACATGAAATAATTTTGTATATATCCTCCATGTGTCATCTTTTCTTAAAAAAGAGAACGAATCAATAAATATCATCCCCAAGTATGCCTCTTTTATTTTGACTAAAGCGGTTTCACCAAGTATCTCACAGGACAGAATTTCTAAAAATGGTTTATCGCCCTTTTCTTTAGGTGAGGGTTGTTGTGCATCAACAAATCCTGCAAATTCATCTAAATTCATTTCATGTAAACCATCTGGAAGATATCCGCTGATCATTGCGTTTTCATCAAATGCTTTCTTTATTTTTGAAGAATCTGATTCGCAACATCCTTCATAATACAAATCTATACAACTCTTAATTTGATCTATATCACTCATTTCTTTCTCTTAAAGCCGTTAACAAGTGTTCTATGATCTCTTGTATACTCAGCCATAACTTCTTTGAGTTCTGCATTTGTATTACCGAGCACCTGAAAATTAGTAACAATGAATGTTTCTAAAAACTTATCTCGATGAGGGGCCTCAGCAAAAGCATTCATATGAAAAATTGCATCTTCATTTGAATGATACATCTCTATAAGTGAAACTTTCTTTTTGTCTTCTGAAATCCAATACTTGTAATACATTGTTTTTGGTTCAGTTTCTTTTACGGCAGCAACTAAATAATCTACAAACTCATCAACGCCCTCAGACTTACCCTCAGCAACATCCAAATCTAAATAAAAGATAATTGGATTAGTTTTATGATGCATTCCAAAAATTAAAGATGGTAATAGCAGTGTTAAAAATAAAAAGTGCTTCATAATTTTGTCTCCTATATATAAGATACTACTATATTTTCAACATATCGATAAACTTAAATTTTAAAAAATATGGCACAAGCAAAAGATCTTATTAATAAATGGCATGAAGTTGTTGATGCTGATGATTTAAATGCTTTAGATAGCATTATTGCAGATGATGCAGTATTTTCATCACCAGTTGTTTTTACTCCGATGGAAGGTAAAGAGATTACCATGATGTATCTTCATGCTGCTGGACAATCTTTTAACATGCAGAAGTTTAAATACACCAGAGAAATCCATGATGGCATGAATTCTGTGCTGGAGTTTGAAACTTACATTGACGATATTTCAGTCAACGGAGTTGACATGATTGAATGGAATAAAGAAGGAAAGATAACAAACTTCAAAGTTATGATCAGACCGTTTAAGGCTGTACAAAAAGTACAGGAAAAAATGGTAGAAGCTCTAGAAAGTTTAGGTTAGCTTTTTTCTTTAGGTCTTGATTCGTTTACAACCAACTCCCTTCCATCAACTTCGGTTCCGTTTAATGCCTCGATGGCTGCTTCAGCGCCATCACTCATTTCAACAAAACCAAAACCTCTAGATCGGTTAGTCATTCTGTCAGTGATAATTTTTGCAGATGTTACAGTTCCGTATTCAGCAAAAACATTTTCTAAATCTTGGTCATTTAATCCCCAAGAAATATTACCTACGTATATATTCATTTAATATCCTTAATTAAAAAATGCATCTTACATTAAATATCACAATAATAGTTAAAAAACTTATAACTTTATTTTTTGTTAACAATCTAAATCTAATTAATATAGCTATGATTGTATTAATAAATGAAATTAAATAAGATAATTTGGTTATGAAAAAATACCAACTTATATTCTTATCTTTGCTGCTAGTTGGTTGCTCTGACCTGATTGAAGATTTTAGTCAAGGTTTTGTTGAGGGTTTTAATGAGAGCTTTGATAAGGGTTTTAAAAATTCTTACACAAATTCATGTACTTCAGCTATTCGGTCAAAAATAGATTTTGTAGAACTAGATTATCAGTTAGAAAGAGATGACATAAACGAAGCCACTAAGTCGCTCATGTCATTAGTGAGTTCTGTTTATTATATTGAAAACTACTGCTCATGTAAGGCAGATATTCTTAATGACAGATATTCTCCGAAAGAACTTGCAACAATCGCAGAAACTCAAACAGATTACTTAACTGAAAAAGACTATAACGATTGCGGGGTATCGTTAATAAGAACATTACCATTTAAAAAATAATTTTTTAGATTTTAAATGTATTATTTATTTATTGATGTATTTTTATTAAACGGAAATCTATAATCAGATATATCTATTAATATTTTACTCTGCCTAATATCGTTTTCTTTTAATAATACCTCATAAGTATGAGGATTTACTTTTGGGGGTTCTGGAGGCTCAGGCTGATTCCACCATGCAAAAAAATATTTTATGGAACCTATGATAATTAATATAAAAATAAAAAATGCTGCTAATGCACCTAAAATAGTTGTTCCAATATCTTCTAAAAGTGCATAAATAAGTAACTTTGTTTTTTCAAATCCCAACACTATAAGACAAAATAATAAAGACCATGGAAAAAATAAGATTATTGCAGTAGATAATGCAAAAAACTTGAAAAAATTTAATTTAAGATATGGATTCTCTGATCGTTTGTAGGGTTTTGAAGGACTCATTAATTTCTCCAAAGTAATTTGAAAGAATTAGTTAGCTAACATTCGTCCATTGTGAATCTAAGTTCGCCCAAATATGTATTATTGATATCCCTATATTTATATTTAACTCCACTAACCCTTTCTAAAAGATATATTTGGTTTGGATCGGTGCACCACGCAGTAAGTATTGAATTCTTTAAGATATTGAAATTAATATCGCTTGGTCTTGCTGTAATAGTAAGATTGTAGTTATATACAATTTCAGCTGGATAGGTGCAAACAACACTTTGCATTACAGTAACTTCATCAACATTCATAGGAGTTGATTGATTAATTATTGATGCCATTGCATTGCACTCGGCAAGTGTGATGTCTTCTGAGTAAACAAATGAAGGTATAAATATTATTAATGAAAGAAGTAATTTTTTCATATTTAAATTATGCCAGATTTAATTTATTTAATACATTAAAGGTTATAAGTGAATACTTCATTTCCTCTAATGTCATTTAGCGAAATTTCAATATTTTGGGTTTTAGTGTTAATTTTAATCAAACCAAAATTTTCATAATTATATATCTTGTTTTGTAATAATTTGTCATCTTCTATTAACTGATTTTTTATTGTATTTGGAACAATTGAAAGATTTCTGCTGATTCTTGCCGCTGCAGTTGGCTTGTTTAATGATGAGGAGGTTAGTTCAATTAAATCTCCTTTTTTATACAAACCTCCTTTATGTCTATCACCGCTCATGATTAGGGTTTTAGTCTCTTGAGCATCTAAGATTTTTATCATTTTTAGCCTTTCATGAGGGAACAAGTCCCACCTTTCAAAAACATGTTCTGTTGCTAAGATTTGAATTGAAGATAGAACCAATATTAGATCAGAATCTCTACTTATTACCTCTTCAAACCAATTCCATTGCTCATCTCCAAGAATAGTTGTATCTGTATTATTCGTTGGAACATATGGTGATTTAGCTGAGGTTAATTTTGATCTAAAGAATCTTGTATCTAAAACTATAAGATTTATCTTGAAATCATCTATTTCTATTAGCTCATTAAAGTAAAGTCCATCTCTCTTATGCCTAAGATCATCTTCAGGTATTTTCCAAAAATCTAAAAATAATTTCTGAGATTCTCTTTTATTTTTAAAGTCACCGCCACCATCATTGATACCATAGTCATGATCATCCCAAATACTAATCACTTTCTTTTTATTTAACCATTTTGGTAACTTGGTAGATTGAGTTATGTAACTTTTTTTCAGCTTATCAAGTTTCCCACTTGGATGATCGCCATAAACGTTATCTCCAAGAAACATAAATGTATCAACATTTTTTGCTTCAATTGCTTGCCATATGGGTTGAGGAAGATCTTGATCAATACATGAGCCAAAACCAATTACATATTCTTTTACTAAGGCTGAATTTGAAATAAATATAAAAAAAATAAAAATTAATTTTTTAATTTGCATTTTAAGATTATAACCATTTATCGATTTCCTAAAAAAATTTGTTTCAGCGAAAATAATCTTTCGGTGCCTTAGGTAGAAGATGTCAGAATATAGTTTTTAAATATAAAAATACTCTATTTAAACTATCTGTTGTATAGTTAATAAACAATATTTATGTTTTTTAATCAATCATATATTAAATTTTTTAACTCTATTCTAATTGCTCTTTTTGTAGTTTCTTGCGGAGGTGGTGGTAGTGGAGGATCTTCTGATAGTAATGAAATAATTGCTCCCTCATTGCCAACAGCGCAAATATCATCAAGTGTGAGTAGTATTGAGATAAATAATGAATTTACTCTCACGTGGTCTTCAACTAATGCAGCCTCATGCAGCGCTTCAGGAGATTGGTCTAATACAATTGGAACTTCAGGAAGTGTTGCTATAACTGAAACCACGCCCGGAACTAAAACATATAATATAAGTTGCTCAGGCAATGGCAATACAGCAACTGATAGTGTAAGTGTTGAAGTTACAAGCCCTCCAGTTCCGACTGTTTCAATTGAAACTTCAGTGACTTCTATTGTTGTAAATAATTCTTTTACCATATCTTGGAGTTCAACAAATGCTGATTCATGTTCAGCTTCCGGTGATTGGAATGACTCAATTGGGCTATCAGGCTCTAAAACTATCACAGGTTCAGAAACAGGAATTAAGACTTATACAGTAGTTTGTACACACTCTAATGGGTCTACAGCTGAAGATTCTGTATTGGTAAGAATTGTTCCTGAAGAGTCTGATACTGCTTTCTATGGTTATGTAATAGATGGATATATTTCTGGTGCGAATGTCTTTATTGATCAAAACTACAATTTCCAACAAGATTCTGGTGAATATACTGCTGTTACAGCTACAGATGGCTCTTTTGTTATTGAAACAAATGATGCCAATTTAAATGAATGCCTCAGCAAGAGACCAATAGTTGCAAATGTTCCTGTAGGTGCGGTAGATTCAACCCTTGGAGGAGTAACTGAAGCATATCAAATGATACTTCCTTCAATAAGTGATGCGGGCACCAACACTATAGTCATATCCCCCTTTACTTCTTTGTTTGAACAGGCAATTATTGATGCAACAACAAATCAGTCAACCAGCCTAACTGTTGCTGAGGGCTGTCAGGCTGAAGGAAATGCAATTTCAGCTGGGGTAACTCAAGAAATAAATAATTTAAAAACAGCCATAGAAAATAATTTTGATATTACATATGATGAATTGCTTTCTGATTTTGTGGTAAATCCAGGAGAAGTGGTAAACGAAACAGCTGCACAGAACATTGCTAAACTTTTTCCATACCTAAAAATTATTGATACCCAAATTTCTGCATCTTTATCATCTATTTTTAATAAAGATATAGTGGCTAATGTAGCGTTGTCTGAAGATGCTTTATCAATAATTTTTGGAGGAAATAGTTATGATCAACTTCCGCTAAATTTTTATAGCATTTATCGAACTGAGCCCAACGATGAGGGGTGGTACCGCTCAGAGTCTATTCAAGCAAGTGGTGCTTTAATATCTAATGATGGAAAATTATCTCGAGCAGACTGTTCAGAAAATGATACAGCTTTATGCGAGCTTTCTGATCTAACCCTTAAAAATATTGCAAATACATCTACTATATATCAAAAAATTTCAAGTTTTTTAAAAGATGGGGATATAGACTTTACCAGTCTTGGAATTGATGTAGGGTCTCTTGATGTAAATGCACAGAACTGGAATGCATGGAGAAATAACTCTTCAGATTGGCAGACAGGTGGAAATAGAAATAGAGAATGTCAAAAACAAGAAACCATTTCTTTCAGGAACTCTTCTGCTTCAAACACTATAGTTGATATAAATTACAGCACATATTCACAAGGTTTTGAAAAAGCTGATTGTGATACTGTTAGACATTACTATACTCCAATATTAACTGCTACGACTCAATATACCAACAATAGCAACAGCCTAGAAGCGAGATACTACATATTTGATATTTTAAAATCTGGTATCTCTACAAACCTACCATATGATTTTATATCTGGAGACACAGTAACTATATATCCTGAAGCAGTAGTGCAAGATATTGCTACTCTTCCAAGAATGTATAAAGATCTGGATTCAATAAGAAATTTATTCACTGGTGATGATTATATATATTTTGCATATCATGACGATAATTCTGAGGTAGCTAGATTCGAGGCTGGAACGAATCCAAGAAATGATATGTTTGAAGATTTATCTAATCCACACGTAAGAGTCTATGGACAAGCTGCAAGAGATTCTTTTTATAATAAGCTTGTTTCTAACTCATCTTTTAATTCAGATCTTTATGGATTTAGCGCACCAACCAATTCTTCTATCATAGGCAGAATAGCAAATTCATATATTGAGATAAGTGATTATGTAGGAAATACTGAGCTTAAAATTAGAGTAACGCCAACATTCAATAAAGCGACTTCAACCTTAGATTATTCATATGCTGGTTCATTAAACTTAGCAAATATTAGAGACTTTGTAGCTAATGGAATTGATGGAAATCCAGTTTTTGCAAAGATATGGTTTAATCCAGATAGCTCAATTTCAAAAGTAGTTCCTGTAAAGTTATATTTATATGAAGGTAATGATGCTGTAGCAGACGCTGGTGAGGGATATTTTTTAATTGAATTTCTTCTAACTGTAAGTTCATCAGAAACAGGTTCAGATATTGGCTCTAATGCAACACAAATTTGGGAGGTGCCTGCATCTACAGTTATTACCGCAAGTTATACTCAAAATGGTACAACTATATCAACACAAGTGCTTAATGCTGAAGTAGATAGAATATCATTAACTGATGTAAGTGAGAGTGATATAGAAAATAGCTTTATTCCCAAGCCTGCTAGCTTAGATCTTAAGTTATTAAATCTAATAAGTAGCGTTTCAAATAATATCGCTGACATTCAATCTTTCTTTGTAGACAATGGAGTATATACCCTCAAATTAGATTTAGGTTCTGGAGGTAATTCAATAATAGGATTTGATAGAAATATTGTTAAATATATAACTGGAACATTTAAGACTGCGACAAGTCCTATATACCCTATTAATGTCGATGATTATATTATTAATGAGGGTGATGCTACTGACATTTGTTTTACTAGACCAGCTGAGGCTAATTTAGTTCAAACTAGTTTTGATTTAAGCTTTACACAAAGGGATAGACCTGGCAAAGGAGGATTTGCAGATGACTTTACTTTGTCAGATACAACAGTTAATTTTGCTGCAGGGGATACTCAATCATGTGTAACTTTTACAGCTGTTGAGGATACACACTTTGATTGGGCGCATGATATTTTTATAGATATTTCTACCCCTTCAAATGATCAAATAATATCGAGATCTAGGTTCAAGGTTACCATTCTTGATAGATACTATCCTAACCGAATTAGTTGGAAAAGAAGATAGGCGCTTATTACAAATTCAATGAATAAAAAATCATTAATATTAAGTTACTTCTTTTTATTATCTTGTCTTCAAATTAATGCCAATGACAATTATTTAAAAATAGAAACAAAACTTATGAAAAGTAGTTGGGGCTTTCTTCCTGAAATACCTCCATCATTTAAAAAAAAAGATTCGATTGATATTGAAGGTGGCTATAACTTTGATAAGTTTTTTATTCAAGGATACTTTAGTGACCTCAATTTAAATCTTGAAAGAAGCTCTGAACCAAAAATAGTTGAGCTTGATGCTGAGAAAAAATCTATAACTTTTGGTTATATTTATAATGATGATCATACATTTTCATTCTCATCTTCAAGACAGACAGCCAGTAACCAATTTTTTAATTGCATTACTTTTGCATCCACTACTTTAGGTTCATGCAATCAAGCAAATTTTAATGTGAGTTCAACAAAACCTGAGTATGACCAGCTCAAAGATAATGTGATTAAAATTAGCGGTTTTAATTCAATTAAATCTTTGGATTATAAAAAAGCATTAAAAGATTCATGGCTTAATTCAATTTCCTTTAGTTTTAAACGAACCAAATATAATTATGACTGGATGACTCCTTTAGAGGATATAACATCACCTCTTTTTTTAAATATTAATCTAAATGGAAATTCATTAGGAAATATTTTAGAAAGCGGGTTTAAAGCCCTTCCTCAAAGAACACCCTGGTATTCAGATCAATTAAATTTTCAAGTTACGCAGAGTTTTAATTTAAACAAAAATCTTAATTTAATTTCTGAATTAGATATTGTGGCAATAGACTTGAAGGATTATGAGGAATACCAGCTAAAGCCTGAGACAAATCTTAAGCTCCGAGTTGGACTAGAACGTGAATTTAAAAATATAAATCTTCTTCTTTTTGCAGATTATTATAAAAATAATCTTATCGGTTTTGAATCTATAACTTTTAATAGAAGAACGGAGTCATATTTTGATAAGCCTTATGGTGAACTAGGTCTTTCATTGAAAGTTAAGTTTTAGATCAAGAAGTTTTTTATTTATTAAGAAGGATTTTAACCATCTAACATACAAACAAGATTAGAACCCCTATCTATTCCTTTAAGATAATTCATCTTCCAACCTTTATCTGGAACATTAATCCATTGATATTCAGCTCGCCCCTCAAATAAAACTTCTTTTTGTTTATTAAACCTTGTGAAATCAGCACAAAGTAAATACGAGTCATCACTTTGTCTTTTTATAGTTACATCGCCAGTAACACTATAAGCATACCCTTCTTGAATGGTTGCCTTCATAACTTTATACCTTTCTACTACATCTTTTTCTGTTTCAGCGATTATCCCATTAGATGCAAAATTAACGGGCGCTTCAAAATGACTAGCAATTCTAGGAAAATCATTTTTTATAAATGCGGTGTTGTAATCGGTATATAAAGTTTTGATCAAACCTATATTTGCTGCCTCTAATTCTTCATTTAATTTGTCATTTTGAATGATAAACATTGTGATAGATATTGCGAAACAGACATTGATTATGGTTTGTATGTGCTTTTTCATACCTCAATAATGCCATAACAATTTGTCAAAATAAAACACATTGTTTATGTCTAGTTAACACTCCAAAGCCTCTCAAAACTCACAACCACTAGATATATATCTACCCCACCCGGCTGGCACTCCTGCCCTGCCTAGTTTTCGTTTAGACCAAATGCTCGAGAACCAAGTTTATTTTTAAGCAATGACTCATATCTCAAGACATCATTCCTGCTTACTGTCCTTGGAAAAACATGATGAAGAGAATAAGTGAAGTTGTTTGCGAAATCTGAGTTCTTTCTTGCAAGAGCTTTTAAGGCTTTATTTCCATTGTGACCAGTCCTTGCATACCCTTCCCATCTAGTCCAAATTCCATTTCCTCCATATGCTGAGCCAACATATTGCATACCAGAAGAAGAATCAAAAATTACATATACACCTGAGTGTCTGGATAGATATTCATACCAATCTTTGTTTCCATCTGGATTGTTAATTATTTCAGTTAACTCCTTATGAGAAATATGAACTTTGTCCCATCCCGGAAAAATAGATACAAATCCTTTTGGATATATTTCGGTTACTTCTTTATCAAGTTTTTTTTGAATATAAGTCTGTGACTTACCCCAATCTATAACAAGTCTATTTCTATAAGACTTAAGTAAATCTGATTGTTCAAATCCATAGAAAAGTTGTTTGCTAAGTAACGGAGGTTTAATATATTTTTCTCCACCAAAATAAACATCTCTTAGTGACTTAAGATAGTTATTGTATTTTTCATATCCCGCATAATGAGTTTTAGCTTTTCGTGCTGAAATTCTTCCATTATTTTTAAATGCTGACCTGAATAGTGCTTTTGAACTTGGTAACGCAACAAAGGTTAAAACAATTTCAGCATCTTTGTATCTGTCCTCAGACATATTTCCTGCAAAAATTGTAAGTAAGTCATCATCAAACCTTATTAACTCATCAAAGCCGTCCCAGCCTCTTCCTTTCATAACATGACGAGCAATTCTAAATTTAATGTTGTCTACATTAGGTTCTTCTAATCTTATTAAATCTTGTAATGTTAAGTCTGACATACAAATATTTTAATCTAGTCTCTGAAAAAATGTTTATTGTGGAAACAAATTAATATTCTATGGAAACATTTTTGGAAACATGCGTTTTATAGAAATGCTTAATCTATCAAGGTGGTGCATGGAAACACTATGGAAACATAGCCTATAAAAAAAGCCCACTAGTGTGGGCTTTATAGTAAATTGGCATCCCGTAGGGGAGTCGAACCCCTGTTGCCGGGATGAAAACCCGGTGTCCTAGGCCTCTAGACGAACGGGACAGGATAAGTTGTGTATTATATGGAATGAATAAAGATTATCAAAGGGTATTTATTTTAATTTCTTCTTAATTCCTGATAAAAATCCTCTCATGAAACTTGCTTCCATCTCATCGGGTTGAAGTCTTGTAAACATTCTTTTTATTCTAGAAATAATTTTTTTGGGATTATCCGGGTCTATCACATCAATCTCAACAGCGGTTTCAATAAAATGATCAATAAGCATTTGTAATTGTTCTGAATTAACTTCTGGGTAGTCCCTCCATTCTTTTAAATTATTATCTGAAGCAGCCTTAAAAATCTCATAAGAGATAATTTGAACTGACATGGCTAAATTTAATACTGGATATTGAGGATTTGCAGGTATCTCAATTAATCTATTAGCATATTCTAATTCATCGTTGGTAAGTCCCCTATCCTCTTTACCAAATATTATTGAGATTTCTTTGTTATTGGTTGTCTCATTTTGAATATCTTTCGCTGCTGAAACAGCATCTGTGATAGGCCATTGAATTGATCTATCTCTTGAAGAGGTTGCATAAACGAAAGTGCTATCTTTGATAGCTTCTCTTATTGAAGTATAAATTTGTGCATTCTCCAAAACATCGGTGGCATTTCCTGATAAGGCATTTGCATCTCCCGATGGAAAGACTCTAGGATTGACTAAGGAAAGTCTGGATAGGCCCATTGTCTTCATAGCTCTTGCAACAGAACCAATATTTCCAGGATGAATGGTGTCAACTAAAACGATATTAATTAAATTACTTTGTAAACTCATATAACTATTATCCTTATTTCTATTACAATAGCGACATGTCAAAACAAGCATTATTAAATGTAAATCAATTGGCGGCTAGAAAAGGAGCTGCTGAGTTAGAGTTTGCAGTTAAAAAAGTCCATAGCCTTGATGCTTCTAAAGGCGGGCCTGATGGATATCTTAAAGCAATTGAAAGAAGGGTTGAGGATATAGTTTTTGAGGAAATACAAAAATTTCACAAAGAAGATAACTTTTTAAGTACCCAGCAAGGACATGTTATAAATAATTCGAATATTACATGGGTACTAAAACCTATTGATGGCGCTGAGAATTTTATTAATGGTTACCCTCATTTTTCATTGTCCTTATGTTCAATAATAGATAATGTCGTTACTAGTTCCGTTGTTATCGATCCAATTAGAAGAGAAGAGTTTTCTGCATACATCGGTGGTGGCGCAAATCTAAATAATAATAAGATTAGATCTAGTAAACAAAATAATCTTGAAGGCTCAATGTTGTCTTATAAAAAGTCATTCAAAAATAATGAATACAACTTTGATATGACCTTTAAAGAACTTTCTAATCAAAATTTGAATATGCGTGAAAGTGGTTGCCTGTCCCTTGATCTTTCATATGTTGGAACTGGAAGACTTGATGGTGTTTGGGCTTACGATGTTAATCTAATTGATATAGCAGCTGGTTCTTTAATTGCACAAGAAGGAGGAGCATTAGTAAGTAATTTTAGCGGGGATCCCAAATTTATAAACGGAAATAACATAGTTACCTCAACATCTAAAGTTTATAAATCAATTTTAAAATCTATTAAGCCTTATTTAGAGGTTTAAGGCATGCCATCAAAATCAGTACCCTCTGGTTCAGGAATAGCTAAATCTTCTTGAGTAAGAGTCAAAGTCATCAACATATTAGCAACTACATATATTGAAGAATATGTACCAATCAAAACTCCCAAAATTAAAGCCAAACTAAATCCCCTTATCAACTCACCACCAAAAATAAAAAGTGCAAATAAAACCAACAAAGTAGTTAAAGACGTAACAATTGTTCTTCCAAGAGTTTGGTTAAGTGATAGGTCTATCATGTCTATTGGCTCAAGGATGCGCTCAGTTCTAAAGTTTTCCCTAATTCTGTCAGATACTACAATTGTGTCATTTAAAGAATACCCAATAACAGCCAATAAAGCTGCTAATACGGTCAAATCAAAATCCCAACCAAACATCGAAAATAAGCCTAAAACTATGACCACATCATGGCCTAGAGCTGTAACAGCACCCAGTGCAAACTTATATTGAAATCTAAATGCGACATAAAAAAGAATCATGAATAACGCTATCAACATTCCAAGTCCACCTTGGTCTCTCAATTCATCTCCAACCTGTGGTCCTACAAACCCAACTCTTTTAAGTTCTATTGTAGTATCTTGATTATTTAATATATTAAAAATATCTTCTGCAATCGTGCTATCGCCACTTTGATCTGCAACTTTTATCCTTACATCTAAATTAGTATCAAGGTTGCTTACTTGAAAATCAGCATAACCATTATCTTCAAGAGTTTTTCTTATGTTCTCCAATTCAACTGGTTCTTCATATGAAACTTCTATCTGTGTTCCGCCACTAAAATCAAGCCCAAAACTTAAACCTCTCAGGCCTAATGAGAGCAATGAAACAATAAATAACATAATAGATAAAACTCCAGCAATCTTTCTGAATTTCATAAATCTAAATCTAATATCCATTATATTTTCAATGCCTTTATATTTTTATTGCCATAAATCAAATTAACCATTGCTCTTGTGCACATTATTGCTGTAAACATTGAGGTAATAATTCCTACTGATAAAGTTATTGCAAAACCTTTTACTGGTCCAGTTCCAATGAAATACAAAATTAATGCTGTTATTAAAGTTGTTACATTAGCGTCAAATATGGTTATAAATGCTCTTGAAAAGCCATCTCGTATGGCCCTTTGCGGGTCTTTATTTTTTAATTCTTCCCTTATCCTGGAAAATATTAGAACATTCGCATCTACCGCCATGCCAACAGTTAAAACAATCCCTGCCATACCAGGAAGTGTTAAAGAGGCTCCTAATATAGACATTATGCCTGTAATCAATATCAAATTAATGATTAGAGATATATTAGCTACTAATCCAAATACTCTGTAGTATAGAGCCATAAAAAGAATTACAAGACAGAATCCAATTAATATTGATTTCATGCCTCTCTCAACACTATCTTTACCCAAGCTTGGTCCTACTGTTCTTTCTTCAACGAATTTCATTGGTGCAGCTAAAGCCCCAGCTCTTAAAAGTAACGCAAGTTCTCTTGCATCTGCTGATGAGCCAACTCCAGTAATTTGAAACCTTGTTCCTAAGACAGCCTGTAGTGTTGCTAAGCTAATAATATTTTTTTCAATATATGTTGTTTGTTCAATAACTGACTCACCCAAATCATTCATCACAAGTTCTGATTTTGCTTTTTGCTCTATAAATAAAACACCAAGCCTTCTACCAACATTTCCTGAAGTTGCTTTTTGTATAGCTTTGCCTCCTTGCATATCCAAGCTGATAAGAACTATGGGTAATCCAGTTTCTGTATCAAAGTCAGCATTGGCTTTTGTTACTCTATCGCCAGTAATGATTACAGCTTTTTCTAAATAAGCCGTTTGAAATTCATTTTCTTTAAAATTAAACTGTTCTTTTCTTAGTGGTGAAGTTCTAGAGTTTGCCTCTAGTCTAAATTCTAGGTTTGCTGTTTTACCAATAATTTTTTTTGCTGCTGTAGGATCTTGAACTCCTGGTAACTCAACAACAATCCTGTTTGCACCTTGTCTTTGCACTATTGGCTCAGATACACCAAGCTCATTTGTTCTATTTTTTAAAGTTGTTAAATTTTGACCAACAGCATAATCTCTAATTTCTCTTAAAGCAAAATCTGAGTATTTTAATATCAAAACATTAGAACTTGGTCTTTCGGTAATAATATATTGAACTCCACCAAGTGCTGGACTATCTTCTCTATATTTTTTTAAAGCTTTGTTGTAACTATCTTTATTTGCGAATTCAAAATAAAGTGCAAGATCTTTTATTGAAGAACTATTAACTTTAATTTTTTCCTCTCTAAATGTATTTCTATATGAATCTAATAACTGCTCAAGTCTTCCTTGTTGGGCGGTATCAATATCAACTTCAAGTAAAAAATGAACTCCGCCTGATAAATCAAGACCAAGTTTGACAGGATCTGCTCCTATATTTTTAAGCCACTTAGGTGTTGAAGGTTCAAGAAAAAGAGCAATTACAACCTCATCCAATAAGTTATTCTGCAAAACAGTTTTTGAGCTTAATTGAGTATCTACATCGTTAAATTTAATTACAATTTTATTATCTCGTAAAAAAATTTCATCATAAGCATTTTCTTGAACCATTTTTATTTTTGTCTCTTCGTTCGCTTCGACATAAGCAGAATCATTTTGAATATTATCTTCTGAGAATTTATAAAGAATATCTTTAAGTTCAGTTAGCAGCTCTTGATCAGCAGATTTTCCAGAATCAGTATAGGCAACTTGAATTGATGGTTGGGTTGGATAAAGATTTGGTAATGCATAAACAAAACCAATAACCAATACCACTAGAATTGTTAAATATTGATATATGGAAAATTTATTCACTTTAAATTAGTTAATAGAATCTATAGTGCCTTTTGGAAGTATGCTAGCAATTGCTGATTTTTGAAGCTTAAATATGACATTTTCACTAACTTCTATTGAAATGTATTCCCCTTTAATAGCCTTTACCTTTCCAATAATACCGCTGGCTGCAATGATCTCGGCACCAACATCGAGATTGGACAGCATTGCATTGATTTCTTTATTTCTTTTGTTTTGTGGCCTTATAATGATGAAATACATAAACAATAACAAAAAACCGAAGAATATTAAGGTTGAAAATAAATCCATAATTAATCCTATATTGGCCCATCGGGCATATCTAAATTTCGTCTATTATAAAAGTCTTTTAAGAACTTCGCGAATAAATTATCATTTATTGCATTTCTAATGTCTTTCATTAAGGATTGATAGTAATAAATGTTATGGTATGTAGCTAGCATAGACCCCAGCATTTCATTAGTTCTCTGCAAATGATTAAGGTAAGCCCTGCTGTAATTTTGAGAAACTTTAGAGTCACAATTTTTATCAATAGGCTCATCTGAGTTTTTATATTCTGCGTTTCTTATATTTATGACCCCCTCAGAGGTAAATAATTGCCCATTTCTTGCATTTCTTGTTGGAAGAACACAGTCGAACATATCAATTCCATACCTAACGGCTTCAACAATATCTTCTGGTGTTCCAACTCCCATTAAATATCTTGGTCTATCCTTAGGTAACTTATCAGACATAAATTTTAATATTTCAGTTTTTTCTTCTTTTGATTCGCCAACGCTTAAGCCACCAAGTGCAATTCCGTCAAAGTCTATATCTATTAATTTATTTAAAGAATCTTCTCTTAAATCTTTATACATTCCGCCTTGAACAATCCCAAACAATGCTGATTTTGATTTATGTGCAATCTTACATCTTTTTGCCCAGCGCATTGATAGTTCCATGGATTGCTTAGCTTGTTCATAATCAGATGGATAGTCTGTGCACTCATCAAATACCATAATAATATCTGAACCTAGGTTTTCTTGAATCATTATTGAATCTTCAGGTGTCATAAAAATTTTTTTTCCATCATAAGGAGAGCTAAACTTAACCCCTTCTTCGGATATTTTTGCTAAATCGCCCAAACTCCAAACCTGAAAACCTCCTGAGTCTGTCAATATTGGCTTATTCCAATTAATAAATTTATGAAGGCCGCCTAGATTCTTAATGAGTTTATCTCCAGGTCGTAACATTAAGTGAAAAGTATTACCAAGAATAATTTCTGAGTTGGTTTCATTTAGGTCATTAGTTGTAAGTCCTTTAACAGTGCCATTAGTGCCAACAGGCATAAAAGCTGGAGTATGTATTACACCTCTGGATGTATGAATTTCAGAAACCCTTGCAAATTCTGAAGAATTTTTTACCTTAAATTTCATTTCTCTTTAAGAGCATAGCATCCCCATAAGACAAGAACCTATACTTTTCTATTACAGCTGCGTTATATATGTGTTTCATATTCTCAAAACCAATAAATGCTGAAACAAGCATTAGCAGTGAAGACTTTGGTAAATGAAAATTTGTAACTAGTAAATCAACAGCTTTGAATTTAAATCCAGGGTATATAAAAAGCTTTGTATAACCCTCAAAGCTATCTTTATTCTCTAAAAAGGCTGTCTCAAGAGCTCTTGTTGCTGTAGTCCCAACTGCAATAATTTTATTCCCCCTGGCTTTGGTTTCCCTAACTTTATTAATAGTGTTTGCTGTTACCTCAACATATTCTTCATGAATATCATGATCTTCTATATCTTCAACTTTGACAGGCTGAAAAGTTCCCGCTCCTACACTTAAATTAATTTTGGCTATATTGATTCCTTTGATTTGAATTTTTTTTAATAAATTTTCATCAAAGTGAAGTCCAGCAGTAGGAGCAGCTACAGAATTTTGCAATTCTTTATTTTCATATACAGTTGCATATCTTAATTTATCAATATCTTCATCTATTCTCTTTATGTAAGGTGGCAAAGGAATATGTCCAATCTTATTAAAAATGTCTATTGGTGGATCATCAAATTGAAGGATAAAAAAATTATCCTTTCTATTTGTACATAAAGCCTCAAACTCATTTAAAAAAATTTTTGTACCTATTTTTGGGCTATTGCCAGATCTTATTTGAACAAGCGCAGTATTGTTTTCCATTATTCTTTCAAGAAATACTTCAACCAACCCGCCAGTTTCTTTTTTTCCAAAAACTCTAGCTGGGATTACTGAGGTGTTATTTAAAACTAGTAAATCTCCTTGATTTAAGTAATCCAAAATATCTATAAAACTTTTATGTTGAATTTTATTTTCGTAAACAAGAAGTCTACTTGCACTCCTTGATTTTAATGGATACTTAGCAATTAGCTCATCAGGTAAATTATAATTAAAATCAGAAGTTTTCATGAGTTCAGATTTTAAAATAGATAATACTTAGCTACAATGCTCCGCTAGCCCCATTGGCGGAATTGGTAGACGCGCGCGACTCAAAATCGCGTTCCTTCGGGAGTATCTGTTCGACTCAGATATGGGGCACCAACAATTAAAAATTGCAATTTGTATTGATAACTGTGAAGAAATAATTACTAGTTTCGTTTTGATTATTTTCCCAGCCAGCATCGGTAACTGAAATAAAGTCCAAACAAGCCTCATTGTCTGCATTGATTGGCAAAGCTTTCATTAAATAATCATAATTGTTATATCCAGGATCTGGCTTGTTTGGTAATTTTGAATTTTCAATAGATTTAAATTTTCCCATTCCATCATTAATAGCAATATGTGAGCCGTGATATCCGCTATTGTAGTCTCTGGTTGAATGCACAATATCAAGATTTCCATCAAGATTCATATCTCTTAAATATATATTTCCCTCTCCGTGATGTGAAGCGGACCGCGGTTGTTCAGAAAAGTTAGATTCGGTTATATCAATTAATTCTCCAGAGCCATTATTTAATAGAACCTGAATATAAGCTCCCTCGTAATAAGGTAGATCTCTGGTTATTGCAACAACAACATCCATAAATCCATCATTGTTGATATCTCCAGCTGCCGCATGATTATATTTATTTCTGTCATAGCCAAATGGTCCAACAGGTAAAGGAATTTTTGACCAATTTTCAATATTAGGCGAGTTATCACTGAGAAGAATATATCCCTCATCTGCACTCGACCAGCTACTTCTATTGTCAAAGTTCCAAAAAATGATGTCATCAAATGAATCATTATTTAGATCGGTCATTACCGACGACATTGGGTTGCCGTATTGGTTTTGTCTTTGCCAATCTAAATTAATAAATTCATGCGTAGTAAAGTTACCTTTCCCATCATTAATATTCAAAATATTGCATGCAAAAATATCTATATCGCCATCAGCATCAGGGTCACCTGCACTAGCATCATGGGCGAAACCGCATAACTGTCCATTCCCATTATTTTGATCTTCAATCTGATTTGATTTATCTTCAAACTTCCCATCAGCATTAGAGAGCAATAGTAAGTGCGGAAATGGATTTATAAAGTTTTCACTATAATCCTCAGACCTATATTGGATTCCCATTGAACCTGAAAAAATATCGTCTATACCATCATTATTCAAATCGGCAGCAATGGTTCTGTATGCAAAAGGATGTCTTGGAGCTTCTCCATTTAAGTAAATATCTAAGTCTTCTTCAAACCTACCTTCGCCATTGTTTAAAAATATATTTATTGGAGCATTAACTTTTTGTGACGGTTCAATAGTATGAGGAAAAAATGCCCATGCTACTGCAAAATCTTCATGTCCATCACCATTAAAATCACCATGAACCATATTGTGAGCATCTTGCCCAAATAATGTATTTTCATAAGTCTCACAATCATTTGGCGTTGGGTAGCAAATAGTTGCAGTAAAAGTATCTTTAATAATTATTCCACCAAAACCAATATCAGCGATTTCATATATTTCAGTCTTTAAGTCATTAATATTTGTTGGTATAAGCTGATATTGAGTTGAATATCTATCAATTTTTAAATTGTAAATTTTCTCTGTTTTTGGGCAATTCAAAGTTTCAATAGAAGTAATTTTAAATTCAAAATTTTCAGTTTCTGAATTAATCAAAGGATTTCTAAAAACAAAATTTTTGTTATCAATTGTTTTTACATGATGAATTTTATAAACATCTTGGTTATTAAGTGAAATATCAAAAGTACACTCATTAATGTTTGATGTGATTTCAATATTTTGGTAATCATAACTTTTACTTGGAGTATTTAATCCAATCAAGTTTATGTTTAGATTAATGTTTTCAGATATTTTATTATCTGATGATCCTCCACAAGATGATATGAAAAATAAAAACAAAGCATATCTAAAAATTGATGTATTAAAAAGTGATTTTTGCATTAGCATGTTGATTATATGTTGCTTTAGGATTTACACCAAAAAGATTAATTTTAGTAGTATAACTACAAAAATATAGTTATTTATAACTTGATTTTAAAGGCTTTTTATAAAATTTGACAAATATATACTTAAATTGTTAAATGTCACTACAAGTCGCCTTGCCGTAAACTTGTAAAATTTGGGCACAAATTTTTTCTTATATGTTACGGACGCCCGGCAAATGAACTAAAAGGAGAAAATATGATTACTTTTAACAGGGTAGTTCTGTTAGTTGGTTTAGTTTCTATTACTGCCTGTGGAGGCGGTGGTGGAGGTGGAGGTGATTCTTACACTGCACCAGTTGCTCCAACTAACAACGCACCAATGATAACAAATTCAACATCGAATTATTCGGTTGTTGAAAATCAGACATCTGCATTTACCATAACAGCTACTGATGCAGATGGTGACACACTTACATATTCAATTGGAGGAACTGACGCTTCTCTATTTAGCGTTTCCTCATCTGGAGTAGTTACTTTCAATACTGCACCAGATTATGAAAATCCCTCTGATGCTGACGCAAATAATGTTTATGACCTAATGGCATCAGTTTCAGACGGTTCGTTGTCTGATTCTAAAGATTTTATGGTAACTGTAACAAACGATACATCTGATGATGTTACAACAGAAGGTTACGATGGAACATACTTAGGCGCTGGACCAATTCAAGGGGCCACGGTTTGTATCGAAGTAACTGCTGGAACGTGCGCAGGGGCACAATATACAGCAACCACCACTACGGATGGTTCTTTCTCAATAACAGTTGACTCAGGCGTTACTGGAGTTCTAAGAGGCGAAGGTGGATTTGACCCTGTTACTAATCTTCAACTTAGCTCGAACTCAAGTTTTGCTCTGGGTCAACCTGTTACCGATCAGAATTTCGTTGTAACACCTTTAAGTACAATCATGAATGAATTTAACAGTTCTGATTATGAAACTTTTAAAACAAAATTGGGACTAGATTCAAACTACATGATCAGATACAACAATCCATTTACTGGTCTCGATACTGCCTCTCTAAATAAAGCAGCTGTAGTTAATACGCAAATTCTTGTAATGCATGAAGTCATAAATGCTATTCATACATTTAGTGGCGACAGTGCAGCAAATAAAATTGCTTCAGCAATTTACAACAGATCTGGGAATGAAACTTCCTTGGGTGATACAACTTTTATGAAAGATATGCTAACTAATTTAGATTCTGATTTCTCCCCTACCAGTGATCAGTTAGTTGACCTTTCTGCTGGAATATCAGCTTTTATGCAAAAAATAAATGCAAACTCCTCTGATTCTCATGCACATTTTGCAAAAGCTGGTGTTTCAGAACTCAAAGATCTAATGGTCTCCGTAATGAATGATACATCAAGTAACACAGAAATCGATAAATTAGTATTTAACACAATTAATTGGATAAATGAAAATACTTCATGGGATGGTGGCTCTATATCTGACAATGAAGAAGACATTAACACAACAACATATTCTTTATCAAACAATGGAAGTACTAATTATATAGTTGATAATGTAAACACAAGAGATACTGAGTTCATTATCTATGTCCGAGAAGGCGATACTATTAAATTTGAAGCAACAAGTTCTGTAACTTCAGCCCACCCATTTCTGATGTCAACAGAAGCAAATGATATGGACAGCAGTAATGATATTGGAGCAATGGAAGGTTGGAATAAGGACTCATTGACACTAACAGTTAATTCCAATACACCTGATACCATATATCCACATTGCCAATTTCATAATGGTATGTACGCAAATAGTAAAATAGTTAAAGTCGCGCAATTTGATCAAAATCTTATCGACGTTGATAGCAGTTCATCTGCTCTTCAAGTCAAAGGAACTGTTGCCTCAGGTCCTTTTAAGGGTGCATCTGGTTATACATATAAGGTATATCTCACCTCTCAAGGTGGATCTGAGCATACTCATACTTTCCATGAGTATCCAGGTTTGACATTTTATATGCCAGGTGGCCAAGGCTATCATGGTGCTGAATCTGTATCATCAGATCAAAAATTCAAGCCAAAATCACACTATGTGGCAGGAAGTGATGATAGTAACGATAGTTATTAATTAACTGCACACTTTATCGCAAATCAAATGCGGCTTTAATAGCCGCATTTTTAATATTTACTTAAGATTCTAGCTAACTTTTTAGAAAACTTTTTAAACTGCAGTAATGCGATTTCATAATTTTCAATAGTAAATTTATCAGCTAAAGAATAACCATCCCAATAATATACTTCATATAACTGGCCCTTTACTCTTAACTCAACACATGCTGGATCAGAGTTTTTCTTAGAATTATCATAAATAATTACATTACTATCAGAAATATCACATGAAGTATCTTTTAACTCAGAAAAAAAAGATTTATGAAGATTAGAAAATTTTATTTTATCTTTATTTATGTTTGTTTTGGTCATATGAATGATGTCTACCAACTTTAAAATCTCTTAACTCAGAATGCTTAGTTTTTCTTCCTCTTACCCTTTCTCTCCATAAATTAAAACTCTTTTTTTTAAGATTTTTTCTCATAAGAGCTACCACATCATCATGTGATAGATTGAACTGAGCCTCAATTGCATCAAAAGGAGTTCTATCCTCCCATGCCATTTCGATTATTCTTGAAATGTCACTATTTGATAAATTCACTTAATTGGATAGTAAAACTAAATTATTTGCGACATTGTCATATACAAAATATGCATCCTGTAAATGCCTTTTTCCATTTGGAGTAAATGGCTCTCGAGCATGCAGAACTCTATGGCTTGCTACTATAAGGACCTCTCCTCCATTTAATCTAAACGTTGATCGATATTTTGGATTATGAATTCTTGTTGTTAGTTCATGATAAGCCATGTAAAAATCTTTGACGCCATGTTTTGTAGGATTAATCATTTGCATTAACTGATTGGAATATCTAAAGCTTTCTATAGATCCATCATTAGAGCATTTGATTATAGGGGCCTCAGCAAACGTTTCATTTTCCTCATCAAATTCCCTAAATGGCACATCAAAGTCTTGAAGGGTCTTAAAAAAATCCGGACGATCGTATCTTAAATCTTCTAATAACCTCCATCCATCTACAATAATTGACTCCCCTCCTTCACATTCATTTTCAAGCATGTGAAGAGCTTGAATGCTTGGTTGTGATTTATAGCTTGCAAAGTCATTATGAGGAGGAAGACCTTTGGATGTGTGTGCAACGTTATAAACATGGCCAGTTATAGAAACATTGTGAATTCTTTCAAATAAGGTTTCATGAATAGGTCCTAACCTTTTGGATAACATTTCTAAAGAATTTAATTCCTTGGGAGCTTCTTTTAGAATAATAACGCCATAAGACACTAAATCTTTTAAGGCCTCTATTGAGGTTGAAACATCATCAAGAAAATCTTTCCAACTAAATCTGTTAGGAGTGAATTTTTTTGACCAAAATTTATAATCAGGATACCTAGACGCTCCACACTCCAAAATTTTACTTGTAGGTATTATAGAGTCATGTCCATCAGGCCATTTGATTAAGAGCATATCACCGTCCATATCAACTTTATCAGGGGATATATCAATAGGAACTGTATGCAATAAAAATTGTTTCTCTTGAGTTTCTGTTATTCGGCATTCATCACATTGACAGTTATCTCTAAGCCATAAAAAAGGTAAATCAAATTTTTTATCTTCTATTAAAACTTCAACTGATTCATTATTAACAGTAATCATAAATAAATATCAAATCTTGTTGTTCTTCCTTTTACTTGATAATTTATATTACTATAAATTTTTTTAGATTTTAAAGGTCTTTTTAAAATTATCTTCTTATAATCGAGGCGCATAAAATCATTTATCATTAAGTCTTCGTCATTGCTTAAATTTTCTATTTCTAATATTGATCTAATAGCGTTAAGTTCTCCTGATTTTTTTATATTATGTTTTAGAATTGGGTACATAGGATCCAAATAAATAACATCAAATAAGGCATCTAATTGTTTGATAACATCAAAAGAATTTCCATTTATTAGTTTTATATTACTTAAAAAAGGCATTGAATCTTTAGCTCTTCTAATTGCGTCCTCAAGAAGCAAATATATGATTTTGCTTTGCTCAACCGCAACAACGTTATGTCCAAGTGACAAAAAAATCATAGAGTCAGATAGAAGTCCTGCTGTTGCATCAAATATATTAAGAGGAGTTTTTGCTTTTCCTAATGCCTTTTTTAATTTAGTTTCGTGATTTACTCTTTTAAGTCTCCAGCCCAACTTACCTTTTAAAAAATTAATATTCAGTTTCTCCTTTGGGTTCTTAGAGTCCCTAATAAATGAAAGACCATTTTTATCATAAATAAAATAGTATTTTGAAAGCGGACTAGCGTTAGTAATATCCAAATTAAAATTATTTGAAATATTATGTATGTTTTTATCTAAGAAAGATTTCTCAACATATATCTGCATTTAAAGTAATAATAATAGAAATATGCCCAAAAATATCCTATAAATAACGAATGGAATCATTCCTATTCTTTCAACAAAGTCTAAAAATAATTTAATTGTGAAAAATGCAAAAATCATTGAAACAAAAAATCCAATTGTTAAATGAATTAAATTGAAATTAATCTCTGAAGCTTGCATCTTTATAATCAACAGAACTAGAGAGCCTAGTATTGTAGGTATACTCAACATGAAAGAAAATTTTGATGCATCTTTGAGATTCATGCCAATCAATAGCGCTGCTGTTATAGCGGTCCCTGAGCGAGATGCCCCTGGTATTAAAGCAAAGCATTGAAAGAGTCCAATTAATAAAGCACCAAAAATAGTTATTTCAAATAAATTTTTATTTGCTTTTCTTTTCATAAATGCAATTAAGAGAACTCCAGCAAAGAGTAAATTTGAAACCGCTATTGTAAATTTTTCACTGAATACCCTTTGCTCTAAGAGATCAGCCAAAACAAAACCTATAAATATGATTGGTAAAGTTGCAATAATTAAATTAAAAGATAATTGCTTATATTTGTCATTAATACTCTCATTTATAAAAACCGATTTAGTCATAAGAGCAAGTTCTGATCTAAAAAAATATATTACTGCCATAAGAGTTCCAGCATGAACAGCGATATCAAATGAAAGCCCTAAATCATTAGAACTAAAAATTAATCCGGGGAGAATTAAGTGAGCAGAACTTGAGACTGGTAAAAATTCTGTGAGACCCTGAATTAGACCAAGAAGCAAACTTAAAAGTATGTCACTCATCTATTTTTTTAAAATTAGTTTCATGGTAAGTCGGATTTGCAAGATTAGGATCAAATTTCTTATGGTCTGAGCCTGAGTCTAAAAAATTTTGTTTAGCTTCTTTGGCCACTTCTCCTGCATCAAATGCTTCTCCTTTATCGGTTATTACAATCAAAGGTTTATCTATACCTACAGCAATACCTTTCATAAAAGTAGCTATAGTTCTAGTCGCGGTATAAGAATGTTGGGAATTTGCAAAAGCAAACAAATCAATATCTTTAAGTATAAAAGTTTTTTTATGACCAATATTTGATAGAAAAAGGTCCCAATCTGGTCTTTCTTTTCTTTCATGACTCATTGAAAAGGTATTTATCTCTTCATTAAGAATAACACTTATGGATGTATGATCTCCTGAACTTTTAATAGCTAGGATGTTCATAATTTATAACTGAATTGAAATTTGTTGAAAAACACTTTCGACAGACTTAGAGCCATCAATTGTAAAAAATTTTAAATTGCCGGCATTTGAAAGATTTATATAAAAATCTGTGAGTGGTTTTGTTTGTTCATGGTAAACATGCAATCTTTTTAATACCGTTTCAGGTTTATCATCTTCTCTTTGAATAAGAGGATCACCTGTTTCATTATCAACCCCCTCCTTATCTGGCGGATTAAAGTCAATATGATAATTCCTACCTGATTTTGGATGTACTCTTCTTCCTGACATTCTATCGACTATAATTTGATCTTCTACGTGAATTTCAATTACGTGTGTGAAGTCAATATTCATTTTAGCCAATTGCTCTGCTTGACCAATAGTTCTTGGAACCCCATCAAATAAAGAGCCATTTATACAATCTGGTTTCGTAAGTCTGTCTTTTATCAAAGAACCAATAATGTCGTCTGAAACTAATCTTCCACTATCTAAGATATTTGATACCTCAAGACCTAATTCACTTCCAGATGCAACAGCTTCTCTTAGCATATCTCCTGTGCTGATCTTTGGTATTTTAAAGAGATCACATATAAGATCAGCCTGAGTTCCTTTTCCAGCGCCTGGCGGACCTAATAAGATTATATTCTTCATTTTTTTTCTAATACAGCAAAAGCTATTGCATATTCCTTTTCGTCTGAAAGACTAACATGTGTTTTGGTAATTCCCAAATCATCCATGTATTTTTTAAGACTTCCAACAGGTTCAAAGAAAGGTTTTCCATTTGAATCTCTTAAAATTTTAATTTCACTAAATTTTATAGTTTTAGTAATGCCTGTACCAAACGCTTTAGCTATAGCCTCTTTACCAGCAAACTGTTTAGCAAGATATTTAGCCTTATGAATTTCTTTCAAGTTTTCAAAAAATTTCTTTTCATTCTTTGAAAGGATTTTTTTTGCAAAGTTATCTAAAGAATCTATTTCATTGATTCTATTAATATCTACTATGTCTGTACCAATTCCAAATATCATTGTCTAATTTTTTTAAAAATCTGTCTGCTTGCAAGATCTTTACCATCTAAACAAGCACTTATTGCTTCTGTAGTGATATGCTTTAGATGTTTTCTTGATACTTTATCAAGCTTTCTATTTTTAATATTAATAATATCTTTACCAAAAAAAGTTGAGTTATCTGATTTTCTAAAACCTTTTTCTGCAACAAATGAATAGCTTTTATTGGGATCAATTAAGTTATTTGTATCAATATCTATGTCGTAATCAAATCCATAACCAAGCATATCAAGAAGATCTAGTTCAAAATGCCTAAGAGTAATTTCAAGATCTTCATTCGAACTAACCTTATTTAAAAATATTTCATATAGATCAAATAAATCCTCTTGCTTGGCATCTTTTGGAAGTAACTTCATTAGCAGTTCATTTATATATAACAAACTATAACTTGTTTTAGTTAAAGTATTTTCCGATCTTGCAAGATTTGTATCTATGCTAGTTAGAGTCTTTAGTTCAGATTTACCAGAATAGCTTATGCTTAGCTTATTAAATGGGGCCAAATAACCAAAAAATTTTGATTTAGGCTTCTTTGCACCTTTTGCTATTACAGACATTCTGCCATTTTTCTTTGTAAATACCTCTGCAATTATGCTTGTTTCTCCATATGATCTCTGATGAAGTAGGAAACACTCATCACAATCACTCTGACTCATAGTTGCCTCCAACTCCTAAGCTCTGAATAAAGCTTGAATCAGTATTCCAATTTTTTTTAACTTTGACCCAAGTTTTTAAAAAAACTTTTTTATTTAGATATTTTTCAATTTCTAGTCGAGCTTGTTTTCCAATTTGTTTTAAAACCTCTCCCTTGGAGCCAATAACAATTTGTTTTTGAGATTGTCGACTCACATAAATAATTGCATTAACCTCAATGATGTCTTCCTTTTCTTTAATTAAATCAATTTCAACAAAAGTATCATGAGGTAACTCATCACCCAGTTTTCTTATAATCTTTTCTCTTATCAGTTCTGAAAACATAAAAGAATCTTCTTTAGCTTGCAGCTTAAAGCTGTCATCATATATATGATTATTTTCAGGTAGGTGATTTTCTATAGTGTTAATTAAATTATCTATTCCGTCATTATGTTTTGCTGAAATCATATGAATTTCTTCAAATGCATATTCTTTCGATAATCTTGCGATAAAAGGAAGTAGCTTGTTTTTATCTTCAACCTGATCAACCTTATTAATTACGCAAATAATTTTAGAATCGATATTATCTAATTTTTCTAAAATTAACTTATCTTGTTGATCTAAACTTAATCTTTGCAAGACGAATAAAATAATATCAGAGTCCTCAATTATTCCCTGAGCAGATTTATTTAAAATCCTATTCATTGTTTTTTCAGATTTAATATGCATCCCAGGCGTGTCTATAAAAATCATTTGTTTATTTTTAATATTCTTAATACCAAGAATATTATTTCTAGTTGTTTGAGACTTTCTTGATGTAATTGATATTTTTTTATCGAGAATTGTATTTATAATCGTTGATTTGCCTACATTTGGCTTTCCAATTATTGAAACATACCCGCAGTAATTCTTACCCATTTTTAGATTTGAGATACTTAAGAGCTTCTTTTGCGACTGCGATTTCTGAATGCCTCTTTGAATTGCCTGAGCCTGTAAATTTTTGATTGTCAATTAAAATTTTACAGTCAAATCCTGTATTTGATTCAGTAGTAATATATTTTGGCAATTCAAGTTTTTTGGATTGAAGTAGTTCTTGTAATTCTGTTTTTGAGTCTCGAAATTCCTGATCAACTTCAATGTTAGCTAACTCTTGTTTAAAAAGATTTTTTATAAATTTTTTTGTTTGCTTCCAATTGCTATCAAGAAATACAGCTCCGATTATAGATTCAACAGAACCTTCAAGAATTGAATGTTTTCTGGTTTCTGAAAGTAAGGCGGTTCCTTTTGAAAGTTTAATAAATTTAATGATATCAATTTCAATTGCTTTTTTTGACAAGGTTTCGCCTTTTACTAAATGAGACCGCATCCGAGTCAAAAGTCCTTCTTTTTCATTTGGAAATTTTACAAAGAGGTATTCAGAAATAATTGTATTTAAGATCGTATCTCCTAAAAACTCAAGCCTTTCATTATTTGAGATATTATTTGAGCTCTTATGTATCAATGCTAACTCTAGTAGCTTTTGATTTTTGAATACATATCCTAGCTTTTCTTCAAGAGCTTTAAATTGCATTAATTAACCCTTCCAACTTTCTTAAAAGACGGCAAACATGCCCAACACTCCCAGGTCATCCATATATAATCAGCTCTTCCAAAAAAATTTTCTCTTGGAACAAAGCCCACATCCTTGGTGCTATCATTTGAATTATCTCGATTGTCTCCCATTACAAAATAATGGCCATTAGGAACTTTCCATTCTTGAGGATACTGCTGATTTTCACCTTCGGTAGTTCTAATTATATATTTTGACTCACCGTGATACTCATAATATAGCTCACCCTTAGCCTCAATCTCTTTTGTAAAAACCTCACCATCTGGACTATATTTAAAGCGTCTTTGAAGAATTATATCTTCAGAATCAATATATTCTCTGTCTAATAACTTTCCATTAACAAATAATTGTTTATTGGTTATTCTTATGACATCACCGGGCTTGCCTATTAGTCTTTTAATATATGGCACTGGATTATGCGGAGGAATTATTACTACAGGATCTCCATACTCTGGGTCAGATTTTAAAAAGCTTGGCATCCCAATTCTATTAACCTTGATACCATATGCAAATTTATTAACTAATAAGAAGTCACCCTTTTTTAACTGTGGCTCCATTGAGCCTGATGGAATTTGATATGGTTCATATAAGAAAGTTCTTAATATAAATATTGCTAAAATTGGAATTAGATATCCTCTTGAGGTTGATACTATTTCAGCATTTTTTAAAAAGTATCCTAAAATCATAACAACAAAAGCAATAATAGAGCCAGCCAATAAGACTATTCCTAGGTCACCAGAGTTATAAAAGATACTTAGCAAGAGTGCTATCGCTGATATAAAACTTATTGTTGATAAATATTTTATGAAAAAAGGTTCTGATTTTTGGTCATCAATGTTAAATCGAATCCATGCTATCAAGCATAACAACATTCCTGAAATTCCAACTATAAATAAAGGATCAGTAATCATATTATTCCTCTGAACTAAAGTAATTTAAAAATGCATCTTGAGGAATTGAAACCTTTCCAAGTTGCTTCATTTTCTTTTTGCCTTGTTTTTGTTTTTCCAGTAGTTTCATTTTTCTAGTTACATCACCGCCGTATAATTTTGCCGTAACATTTTTTCTATAAGCCTTAACGGTTTCTCTAGAAATAATTTTAGCACCAAGTGCTACCTGAATAGGCACATCAAACATTTGTCTTGGAATTAGTTTTTGTAGATTCTTTGCAATCTCTCTAGCTTTTGATGTGGAAAAAGATTTATGTACTATCATAGATAAGGCATCAATTTTATTATTATTTATGAGCACATCTATTTTTGTTAGATCTGACTTTTGAAAACCTATTAAGGTATATTCTATAGAAGCAAAGCCTTTTGTTGATGATTTTATTTGATCAAAGAAATCGATAATAACTGATGACAATGGCATTTCAAAAATTATTGAAACTTGATTGCCAAAATATTTCATATCTTTTTGAATGCCTCTTTTTGCGGTACACAAGGTGATAATATTACCAATATACTCATTAGGAGAAATAATTGTTGTGCTAACTACAGGCTCTCTAATCTCATCTATTTCATTTGGTAAGGGTAATTGAGATGGGTTATCGCATTTTATTAAAGTACCATCAGTCTTTAAGACTTCATATTCAACAGATGGAGCAGTTGAAATTAGGTCTAGGTCATATTCTCTTTCTAGTCTTTCTCTAACAACTTCCATGTGCAATGTTCCTAAAAACCCACATCTAAAACCAAAACCTAGGGCATCAGAAACTTCTGGTTCATAGATTAGCGAAGAATCATTTAAAACAAGTTTTGATAGTGCGTCCCTAAATTTTTCATAATCATCTGAATTGAGAGTAAATATTGATGCGAATACCTTTGGATTTACTTTTTTAAAACCAGAAAGTGCTTCTGTTTCGTTGTCATTAGATTCAATAACAGTATCGCCAACAGGAGCGCCTTTAATGTCCTTAATGCCCGCAACTAAGTAACCAACCTCTCCTGCAGATAATTCATCTTTAGAAATCTTTTTTGGGGAAAATATACCAATATCATCAACAATGTATGATTGGCCAGTAGAATGTATTTGGAACTTTTGTCCAGATTTTATGGTTCCATTTTTTATTCTAATAAGTGATACAACACCTAAATATGAATCAAACCAGGAATCAATAATTAATGCTTGAAGACTTGCATTTGGGTCTCCTTTTGGACTTGGTATGTTTGAAACTAATTTATCTAATAGGTCTTCAATCCCTTCACCTGTTTTTGCACTTACTAGTGGAGCTTCAATAGCATTTATACCAACCATTTCTTCTATTTCTAATATAACTCTTTCGGGTTCAGCTTGGGGTAAATCAATTTTGTTAATAACTGGGAGTACTTCAAGCCCTTCCTCTACAGCTGTATAACAGTTTGCTAGAGTTTGAGCTTCGACTCCCTGTGACCCATCAACTACCAATAAAGCACCTTCGCATGCTGACAGAGATCTTGAGACTTCATATGAAAAATCAACATGGCCAGGAGTATCAATAAAATTTAAAAGATACTCTTCTCCATTTTTTATATAATTAAGTGATACGGCCTGCGCCTTGATAGTTATTCCTCGTTCTTTTTCAATGTCCATTGAATCAAGTATTTGATCCGCCATTTCACGAGAGGATAAACCTCCACAAAACTCAATCAACCTATCCGACAAAGTCGATTTACCATGATCAATATGAGCTATAACTGAGAAATTTCTAATGTTCTTCATAATTTGCTGCTATTTTACTAGCAAAACAATGAAATAAATATCAAATAATATTTTCTAGTTAAGAGTTATAGAGCGAATAAATCTGTTGCCACCTCTTATGAGATGAACTGCAACCTTATCACCAGATGTAAAGCTTTCTATTGCATTATTGAAAGATACAACATCGTTTACTTGAAATTTTTGACCTTTGAATTGAATCATTGTAACTATATCACCTCTGTTTACTTTTCCAGAAGCATTGGAATTAGGATTAACTCTTGAAACAATCACCCCATCAGGCATGTTTGTCATAGAAGGGTTTTCTCTATCAATATTGGCTACCTTAAATCCAATTGGATCTGAGGAAGTTTGAGCTTTAGCAGGAATAAATGTTTCATTGTTTACAGGTAGTTCACCCAAAATGAAATCAATAATAACTTCCTGTCCATCTCTGATAACTTTTGCAGAAGCCTGAGAGTCTGGTTTAATTTGACCAACAACATGAGGCAGATCTGAACTAAATTTGATTTGCTTGTTATCAAACTCAATAATTACATCTCCTGGTAATAATCCAGCTAAATCTGCTGACTCACCTTCTTCAACATCATTGATTAATGCTCCATAGGGCTTTTGCATTCCTAGTGCATCAGCAAGGTCGCTATCAACCTCACTCATTCTTACACCAAGGTATCCTCTTGAAACTTCTCCGTTGGTAATTATTTGATTAGCAACATCAATAGCTACATTTATAGGTATTGCAAATGCAAGACCTTGATAGCCTCCACTTCTAGAATAAATTTGAGAATTAATTCCAACAACCTCACCATTTAAATTAAATAAAGGTCCTCCAGAGTTACCTGGATTGATAGCGACGTCAGTTTGAAGAAAAGGAACATAGTTTCCAATATTATTATTTTGAATACTTCTTCCTTTAGCGCTTACAATTCCTGCAGTTACCGAAAAATCAAAGCTAAATGGCGAGCCGATAGCAACTACCCAGTCACCTACATTCAAAGCATCACTATCACCAACATTAACTGATGGCAGATTACTTCCTTTTACCTCTAATACTGCAAGATCTGATAAAGGATCAACTCCAATGAGCTCAGCTACAAATTCTCTTCTGTCTGATAATGAGACAGTTACTTTGCTTGCATCTTCTACAACATGAAAATTCGTCATAATATAGTTATCTTTAAGAATAAATCCAGATCCATAAGAAATTGCTTCTCTTTTTTGTTGTGGCATATCTCGAAATTCTCTTGGAATTCCAAACCTTTCAAGCATTTCATCAGGAATTCCGCCGTATCCATATGAAGATCTTGATGTAACTTCTTTTTTAGCAGTTATGTTAACAACTGCAGGTGCGGATTCCTCTACGAGTTCTGATATATTTCCTGGCAGTGCAGAGGCAATATACGAGGAACTAAATATAAATAATGTAAGGTAAAAGTTTTTTAGTTTTAACATATTAATGTTTAAGTAATTGATTTTGCTATTGATATCGCTGTTGTTAAGGATATGTTGCCGTAAATAGTAACAGTCCTGCCATTAGTTATGGGTATAAGATAAATTTTCTTATTACCATGATTCCAATATCTTATTTTCTTAAGACCAAAATTATTTTTTTCAATACGTATTTTAAAATTTTCCTGTCCTTTTGAGTAAATATCTCCTTTGGGAGATTTTAATGAAAAGCCTACATTCTTAAGGTCTACTGGCTGCTTAGAACTCATAAAATTTGGATCATTTATAACTCTTAGAACGTAATCAGTTAGTTTTTCTTCGGAATTAACTGCAACCTCTCTAGCCTCTTTGCTATTTATTGCTGATGAAATTTGGTCTGTTGATGATGCGCTTATATCTAACCTTGAAAGATCAGTATTATTAACAATTGTAAGTGTTAGAAGTACCGATGCCGCCGCTGTTAAAGTGTTTGAAAACCATATATTCGCAAATAAATTTTTATTTGAATTACTTTTCGTAGTTATTGATACTGTTTCATTAGATTCTTCACGTGTCATATGAGTAATTAAGCCATATAGTGAGAGCTTTTCTTTATGTATTGAATCATTGCCAATAATTTCTAACAAATCAGCTATTTCAGATTGATCAAGTTCGCCATCATAAAGCGCTGAAATTTTTTCATTAATATCACTCATTATTCATAAGCTCCTTTTGCATAAATTCAATTATAGATTCTCTAGCCCTAAAAATTCTAGAGCGAACTGTTCCAATTGGTGTATTGGTAATAATGCTAATTTCTTCATAACTCTTGCCTTCTGATTCTCTTAGTGTAAATGCAGTTTTGAGGGATTCGGGCATTGTTTTTATAAAATCTTTAATTTCTTGCATTGATTGATTGTGTGTTAATACAGATTCAATATTTTCATAGGAAGTGATTTCAATCGCAACATCTTGAATTGAAGTATTAGCTTTTTGCTTTTTATAGCTTGAACTTACAACAAAGTTTTTAGCAAGATTTATAGCAATTCTGTAAATCCAAGTAAAAAAAGCACTATCACCTCTAAAAGATTCAATTTGTTGCCAGGCTTTTATAAATGTTTGTTGAGCTAAGTCTTCAGAATCTTCTTTTGATTTAGTAAAAGAAAATAAAGAAGCATATACCCTTGGATAATATTTATTCACTAAAAAATCAAACGCTCCTTTATTTCCTTTTTTTACTTTTTCAATCAAAACGGAATCAATATCATTTGAATTATTTTTCATACAATTATGTTTCCTATGAGTTCTGACAACAAATAAACCTAAAAGTTTCCTTGATCAGTGAATGTTTTTAAAAATTTATTTATAAAATTTTCATGAATATTGTTATCAAGAGCATGATTTTTAAAGATAAAATCATATAATTTTTGATCATCATAACTTAATACTTGCTCAAATATTAGCAATTCCTCTTTTTTTAATTGCCCTAGCTTGGTTCGTGAGAATTCTCTTAAAAGAAGATCAATTTCTCTCATGCCTCTTCTACACTTCCATAATATTCTATTTATTTCACTGCTCATTGGTTTAAAATATAATTTTATTACAAAGATTTTACTTGAAAAAAGATATACATAATAACTTTATAAAAAATGGCTCTTTATGCATTAAAGAGCTAAAAGTTATTAAATTCAATGGTGATAAAGAAAAAATAGACGAATTTCTTAATGGCCAAATCACATCGGATCACAAGCAATTGACCAATAATGCAGCCCAGCTATCATCGATCTGTAATCACAAAGGGCAAGTAATTGCAGATTTTATTGTTAACAAAAGCAATGAAGAGTATAGATTAGTAATCAATGATACTCTTAAAGCCACTCTTATTAATGAATTGAATCCATTCATAAAACTTCATAGATTAGAAATTGAAGAAACTAACAATATTGTTATTGGTAATATCTCAACAAAAGGTGATTTAGAATACCCATTCTGCTCAAATAAATATATCGAGGTTTCGATTTCTGTCGAAAGTCATGATTTTAAATATAAAAATTCAATAAGCATAGAAAATTGGCATGCTGCTAATAAAATTTTAGGAAATTATTTTATGCAGCCTGAAGATATAGCTAGATTTAGACCTGTAGAAATTAATTATGACAATTTAAGAGTTTCATTTGATAAAGGTTGCTATAGAGGTCAAGAAATTGTCGCCAGAATGAAGTATCTAGGTATTGATAGAAGAAGGTTCTGCACAATAATATCAAATGGTCAGTTTAAAAATGAAAGCATTAAAGTTATAGGACCAATAATTACTATAAATAATTTGAATATATTTAATGCAATTATTAAAAGAGATGAAATAGAACAAACTAAAACAACATCAGGAGTTCTAGAAATTATCTAAATTTTACCAATCAATTTCCTTCAGATTATTCCTTATTAAATAATTATTACATTTTGAAAAGTGTTTTGATCCAAAAAATCCACGATATGCAGAAAGAGGTGACGGGTGAGGTCCATACAAAATTAAATGATTTTTGTTATTAAGATATCTTATATATTTTTGTGCGTGATTTCCCCATAAAATAAAAACCACGTTAGGCTTGTTATTAATAAGTTTGATAATGTCATAAATAAAATTATCCCATCCAATATTCGAGTGAGATCCCGGTTTAGAAACTTCTACAGTTAATGCAGTATTTAATAAAAGCACTCCTTGCTTTGCCCAACTTTTTAAACAACCACTTTTATTTTTTGAGGGACCAATATCATCTTTTATTTCTTTATATATATTTTTTAATGATGCTGGTATTATTTGATCTTCATCAACAGAGAAAGCTAAGCCGTTGGCAATCCCACTTTGAAAATAAGGATCTTGTCCAAATATAACAACTTTTGTAGATTCAAAATTACAATATTTAAAAGCATTAAATATATTTTCAATCGCAGGAGATATGTCTTTATTATCAAGAAGTTCTTTTTCTAAAAATGAAATTGGTTTATTGAGGCTATCAAAAAAACCATTATTATTGAGTTCAATTTTCCAATCATTAGGTATCGAGATTTTATTTAATAAATTAATCATTTTTAATATAAATTTTATCCACAGAAACTGTGGATAAAGTTATGGATAACTTTATTTATACCACATAAATCTGCATTAAATAAGGCTTTTTTAAGAGTTGTATAAATTTTATACAAATTTACATAAAATAACCTTATATCAGTGGTTTAAGTAAAATAATGCACAAACAATGTATAGTTTCTTAATAAATAATATTGCTGCTTTTAACACTAATATTTTCTGTTGACAAGTGTTTTTTTAATTAAAGTTTAATAAAGTTGTGTTTTGGACATATGTTCAAAAAAAACAGGGAATTATTTGCAAATTCTTACATTAAGAACACTAGAAATATTTTTTAAACTATTTAATAAATTTTGACTTGGCTTCTCGTCTAAATCTATTACTGTTATAGCAATTTCATCCCTGCTTTTATTAATCATATCTGGAATATTGATATTATTTGAGGCGATTTCACCTGTAATGCTTCCAATAACGCCAGGCTCATCTTTGTGAATTATAACTAACCTATGTTTAGTTGTTCTGCCGAGTTTTATTTTGGGAAAGTTCACTGAGTTAGTTATTTCTCCATCTTTTAAAAACCTAATTGCTTGCTCAGATGCCATAATGGCACAATTTACTTCAGCCTCTTTAGTGCTGGCACCAAGATGTGGAAGTAAAATTACATCTGAAAATTCATTAGACCTTTTTACTAATTCGGGTGTAGGAAAATCAGTTACAAAACAACTAATTTTATTAGCCTCAAGTGCATGCAGGACATCGCTATTATTAACAATTGCACCTCTCGATAAATTAATTAATTTTGCACCTTTTTTAATATATTTAATTGCATCTTTTGAAATAAGATTTTGAGTATCATCTAATAATGGCACATGAACAGATATATAATCAGAGTTTGATAGTAGATATTTTAAATTTTCAGCTTTTTCAACTTCTTTAGGCAGTTGCCATGCAGCATCTATTGAGATATTTGGATCATATCCTATTATTTTCATTCCCAAGCTATCTACAGATTGTGCTACTAAAGAACCAATTGAACCAAGTCCAATTATTCCAATTGTTTTTCCTTTAAGTTCCGTCCCTTTAAAATTTTTTTTATTTGTTTCTACCAAATTTGCCAGTTCTGAAGGAACAGCAACATCTAAAGATTTTGTAAAAGAATGCCCTTGAATTATTCCTCTTGACGAAAGCAGTAAACCACATATAACTAGCTCTTTTACAGCGTTGGCATTTCCACCGGGTGTATTAAAAACAACTACACCTCTCTCCGTAGCATTTTTAATTGGTATATGGTTCACTCCAGCCCCTGCTCTACAAATGCATTTCAAAGATATATTAAAATCTTGATCCTTAAGCTCATGACTTCTCATTAACAAAGCATCAGGATTGGATTTGTTCTCTTTAAATCCATAATTTTCAAGCTGGTCAATGCCTTCTTTGGCAATATTATTATAAGTTTTGTATGTATGCATTGATGTTAAGATTAATTTAAATAGAGTTAAAAAAATAGAAGCATTATATATAAAATTGACATATATTAATCATATAAATATGAGCTTAAAAGTAAAAAATTTAGCTTTCTCGATAAATGAAAGTCTTCTATTTGAGAATTTAGACTTTGAAATCGGGAAAAATAAAGTTGGTCTTATTACAGGCACTAGCGGTATTGGAAAATCATCACTTCTTAACGTTTTATCTGGATTACTTAAACCAGATAATGGTTCAATTATTTGTAACGATATTATTTTAAATAATGAAAATGTTTTCGTAGAACCTGAAAACAGAAATATAGGATATGTTTTTCAGGACTTTGCCCTTTTTCCTCACATAAATGCTGAAAAAAATATTAAATATGCTATATCTAAAGATCTTATAAATTTTTATAACGAAGTAATTATTAGTCTTAAACTAAAAGATCATTTAAAAAAAATGCCTTTTGAGTTATCTGGCGGTCAAAAACAAAGAGTTTCAATTGCTAGAGCAATCCTAATGAAACCCTCCCTTCTTTTATTGGATGAGCCTTTCTCAAATCTAGATTCTGAAAATATTAAATCTGCTCAAAATCTACTCTTGTTAGTTTTAGAAAAATTAAAAATCCCATGCATTCTTGTCTCGCACGACACAAGTAACCTAGAAGCTTTAGATATCGCACAAATAATTAATCTCAATTAATTTTTTAGTGAATCTGTAATATATTCTTTCCAATTCTTATGATTAATTAAGTATTGCTCTTTTAAATCTTTATTGGGCCTAAAAGTTGATAGATTTTGGTTTGATATTTCTCTTAAATCCACCCCAGACCCAATCATGGCAACTTTGCATGCTCCAAGAGCAGTTGATTCTACATTTGTAGGTTTAATAATTTCTTTCTGTAAAGCATCCGCTAGCAATTGGCAAAACGTTTTATTTTGAACCATTCCACCATCAACCAGAAGCTTACTTATTTCTATTTTGTATTTTTCTAGAATGGAGGTTATTTCTTTAGTTTGAAAAGCGATAGCCAAGAAAGAAGCTGTAGTCATGTCAGTAATGGTGGTATCTTGGGTAATGCCATAAAAGCCTCCTCTTATATCCGAATCCCAAAAAGGTGCACCAAGACCATTAAAGGCTGGTAAAAATAAAACATTATTTGAGTTACCTTCTTTATCAATAAAGCTTTCGCTCTCAATAGCAGAATTAAAAAATTTCATTTTATCCCTAAGCCATTTGATAATATTTCCGCATGAATAAATACTACCTTCAATAGCGTAATGGACTCTGCCCTCTAATTTATAAGCGATTGTAGTTAAAAGTCCTTCTTTTATTGAAACTGGATTATCTTCAGTATTAACCATTAAGAAGCAACCGGTTCCATAGGTTGATTTCATGTCACCATTACTAAAACAGCCCTGGCCAACCAAGGCTGCCTGCTGATCCCCAATAACCCCTCTAATAGGTATATTATTTCCATTTATAGAAATAGTTCCAAAATCTTCATCACATGCCAAAACTTTTGGCATCATTGGCTTAGGTATATCGAACAGTTCTAGCAACTCATCATCCCATTCCATTGTATTTATATTAAAAAGTAATGTCCTTGAAGCATTAGTTACATCTGTGAAATGGTTTTTCTCCTTAGAAAACTTATATATTAAGTATGTATCTATTGTCCCAAAAAGAAGATCGCCTTCTTCAGCCATTGATCTTGCCCCATCTACATTATCTAGGATCCATTTTATTTTAGTTGCAGAGAAATAAGGATCTAATAATAATCCTGTCTTTTGTGATATCAGCTCTTCGTATCCATCTGATTTTAATTTACTACATATTTCATGGGTTCTTCTATCCTGCCAAACGATAGCAGAATATATCGGCTCCCCGGTTGATTTGGACCAAACTAATGTTGTTTCTCTCTGATTGGTAATACCGCATGCTTCAATTTCTTCATTTTTATCTAAAACAGCTGTTATAGTTTCTTTGACAGTTTCAATTACATCTCTTGGATCTAGCTCTACCCAACCATCATTTGGATAAACTAAGTCATATTCTTTTTGGGAGTCTCTTACCAATTCCAAATTTGAATTAAAAATAATTGCCCTTGAGCTTGTTGTGCCCTGATCTATAGATAAATAATTTTTCATAGTCATACTCCAATACTAATTATCCACAATTTATTAACTTATTTCCAACAGCTAAAAAACACCATATATACACTATATTGTGTAAAAAATTGAAATTGTCACAATATATTGTGTTTTTTTGCTTGATTCTTTGTCCACAATTAGTATATTAGTGTTTAGGAGAAAAAGTTTTAGGTACTGCAGACATCACTTAAATTTTTCCAAAAAAAAAATATTAAAAAAGACTCAAGCAAGTAAGGAAAATATTGGGGAAAAAATGGAAATACAACAACAAGAAGAAAACAAAAAGCCAAATCAAGCAATAGCTGAAATAGAAAGCACTGCTCCGGGTAAACTAAGAGTCATAAAAAGAAATGGAAAAGTTGTTCCTTTTGAAGACGATAAAATTAAAGTCGCTATAACAAAAGCATTTTTGGCGATTGAGTCTGGTAATGCAGCTGCAAGTGAAAGAATTCATAAAAAAGTTTCAAAACTTACTGAAAATGTTATAGAGGTCTTCAAAAGAAGAATGCCTTCAGGTGGAACCCTTCATATTGAAGAAATTCAAGATCAAGTAGAGCTTCAACTAATGAGATCAGAAGAATTAGATGTTGCGAAATGTTACATCTTATATAGAGCAGAAAGGTCCCAAGAAAGAAAGAAAGACATGCCAGATATTGATATTTCTAACGCACCAAGTATTAATATAACCAAAAATGATGGTTCTGTTGTGCCATTAGATGTTGAGAAGCTGGCTGGATTAATAAATGATGCATGCGAAAATCTAGAGGAAGTTGCAGTTAATGAGGTTCTAGATGAGGCACTGAAAAACTTATATGACGGTGTTTCAATTGCTGATATGAGAACAAGTTTGGTTATGTCTGCAAGAACAAAGGTTGAAAAAGAGCCAAATTACTCATTTGTCACAGCTAGAATATTAATGGATCAAATTAGAAGTGAAGCATTGAACTTTCTTGGTGTTGCAGAAGAGTCTACCTATCAAGAGATGGAATCAAACTATCCAAAAGCATTTAAAGCATATATAGATAAAGGCATTGAATTAGATATATTAGATCCAGAGCTCAAAAACTATGATCTTGATAAGCTATCTAAAGCGATTGATTACACAAGAGATAATCAGTTTACATACTTGGGATTACAAACGCTTTATGATAGATACTTCATTCATTGTGACGATGTAAGATATGAATTGCCTCAGGTTTTCTTCATGAGGGTATCTATGGGTCTTGCTCTTGAAGAAGACAATAGAGAAGAAAGAGCAATTGAGTTCTATAAATTATTATCAAGTTTTGATTATATGAGCTCTACTCCAACATTATTTAATTCAGGTACTAAGAGGCCTCAACTCTCTTCATGTTATTTAACAACCATTCCTGATGATTTAGATGGAATTTTTTCTGCAATGAAGGATAACGCTTTGCTGTCAAAGTGGGCTGGTGGATTAGGCAACGACTGGACGCCTGTAAGAGCAATGAATTCCTATATCAAAGGAACAAATGGAAAAAGCCAGGGTGTTGTTCCGTTTTTAAAAGTTGCTAATGACACTGCTGTTGCAGTTAATCAGGGCGGAAAAAGAAAAGGAGCAATGTGTGGTTATCTTGAAACATGGCATCTGGATATAGAAGAGTTTTTAGATTTAAGAAAAAATACAGGAGATGAGAGAAGAAGAACTCACGATATGAACACAGCAAATTGGGTGCCTGACTTATTTATGAAAAGAGTTGAACAAGATAAGAATTGGACTCTCTTCTCCCCCGGAGAAGCTCCCGATCTTCATGACCTAGTTGGAAAAGCTTTTGAAGAAAAATACGAAGAATATGAAAGAAAGGCAGCTAATGGTGAAATGGATCAATTTAAATCAATTCCAGCAAAAGAATTATGGAGAAAGATGTTAACAATGCTTTTTGAAACAGGACATCCGTGGATAACATTCAAGGATTCATGTAATTTAAGGTCACCGCAGCAGCATGCTGGGGTAATACATTCATCGAACCTATGTACTGAAATTACATTAAATACAAGTGCAGATAATGAAATTGCTGTATGTAATCTTGGTTCTGTAAATCTTGCTAACCACATGCATGATGGAAAACTGGATGAAGAAAAAGTCAAACAAACCGTTTCAACTGCGATTAGGATGCTTGATAACGTAATAAACATTAATTATTACTCTGTTGATACAGCAAAAAATTCAAACTTTAAGCATAGACCTATCGGACTTGGTCTAATGGGGTTTCAAGATGCCTTATACCTTCAAAATATTCCATACTGCAGTGATGAAGCAATTCAATTTGCTGATACAAGTATGGAATTAATAAGCTATAACGCTATTCTTGCGTCAACAGAATTGGCAAAAGAAAGAGGAGCCTACGAATCATTTGATGGATCTTTATGGAGCAAAGGAATACTCCCAAAAGACTCAATTCAGATTCTTGAAGATAATAGAGGAAAGGATTATTTAAATGTCGATAAGTCAGAAACTTTGGACTGGGAAGCTTTAAGAAAAAAAGTTATGAAAGATGGCATGAGAAACTCAAATGTTATGGCAATAGCACCAACAGCAACAATATCAAATATAACTGGTGTTACTCAATCAATTGAACCGACCTATCAAAACCTTTATGTTAAATCGAACCTATCTGGAGAATTTACAATTGTGAATCCACATTTGGTTAGAAAACTAAAAGAGATGGATCTTTGGGATGATGTAATGATAAATGACCTTAAATATTTTGAAGGTAGTCTTTCAGAAATATCAAGAATACCAGATGATATTAAAAAATTATTCTCTACAGCGTTTGAGGTTGAGCCAAGATATATTGTTGAATCAGCCAGCAGAAGGCAGAAGTGGATTGATCAAGCTCAATCATTAAATCTTTATATTGGAAATGCTGATGGTAAAAAGCTCGATATTACTTATAGAATGGCCTGGTATTCAGGTTTAAAAACAACCTATTATCTAAGATCAATAGCTGCAACATCAACAGAGAAATCAACAGTACAACAGGGAAAACTTAATGCAGTAAGTTCTGATGCAAGTCAGGATTCAACTGAGGAATTAGGGGCACCAGCGCCTATTCCGGACGCGTGCTCACTGGATGATCCAGATTGTGAGGCATGTCAATAAATTTTATGGAGAAATAAATATGTTAAATTGGGATGAATACGGAAAAGAAGAAAATTCAGCTCCACCGGTAACACCGGAAGTTAAAAAAGAAACAACTGCACCAAAAGCAGAAGCACAACAATCAGAACCTCCTCAGCCAGCTGAGACAGCAGTACCTACTAAGTCATCAGATATTAGTGAAGGATCTAGAGCAGCGGCGGCAAGAGAAGCTGTTAAAAATCTAGATGAAACAGCTGGCATGGAGGAACTTGATGAAATGATGGCAAACGCTGGTCGAGTTCAAGTTGATCAAAAAATGATGATCAATTGTAAAGCAGATCTTAATCAACTAGTGCCATTCAAATACGACTGGGCTTGGCAAAAGTATCTTGATGGGAGTGCTAATCACTGGATGCCACAAGAAATTAATATGACAAATGATATTGTTTTGTGGAAATCTGAAGATGGCTTAACTGAAGACGAAAGAGTTATTGTGAAAAGAAATCTTGGTTTTTTCTCAACTGCAGACTCGCTTGTTGCAAATAACCTTGTTCTTGCTTTGTATAGATTAATTACTAATCCAGAATGTAGACAATATATCCTAAGACAAAGTCTTGAAGAAGCTATACATACACATGCATATCAATACTGTATTGAATCGTTAGGCATGGATGAAGGTGAAATATTTAATATGTATAGAGAAATTCCATGTGTTGCTAGAAAAGCCTCATGGGGTCTAAAGTATACGCAAGAGATATCAGATCCTGATTTCAAAACAGGAACTGAGGAAACAGATAAGCAACTACTGAAGAATCTTATTGCATTCTATTGTGTGTTAGAGGGTATCTTCTTTTATTGTGGATTTACTCAGATACTATCAATGGGAAGAAGAAATAAAATGACAGGTACAGCAGAACAGTTCCAGTACATTTTAAGAGACGAATCCATGCATGTTAATTTTGGTATTGATGTTATTAATCAAATTAAAATTGAAAATCCACATTTATGGGACGATGAAATGAAATCTGAAGCTGCGCAGATGATTTTAGAAGGCACCGAGCTAGAAATTCAATATGCAAGAGATACTATGCCAAGAGGTGTATTGGGTATGAATGCTGCAATGATGGAAGAATACTTAAAGTTCATTGCCAACAGAAGGCTTACTCAGCTAGGTTTAGACGAGGAGTTTACCGGTGTTAGCAACCCATTCCCTTGGATGTCAGAGATTATTGACTTAAGAAAAGAGAAGAATTTCTTTGAAACAAGAGTTACTGAATATCAAGTTGGCGGCGCTTTAAACTGGGAATAAAACTTGAAGCTATATTCAAGTCCTGTTGCACCAAGTCCAAGAAAGGTTCTTATCTTTATTGCTGAAAAAGGCATAAAAAATATTGAAGTTGAGAACCTTGATATTGGTAAAATGGAGCACAAGACTCCCGAGTACAAAAAAATAGCACCAAACTCAAGAATACCTGCTCTTGTCTTAGATGATGGGAAAGTAATACTTGAAACTACAGCTATATGCAGATACCTTGAATGTTTACATCCTAAACCTAATCTATTTGGTGAAAACCCAATGGAAATTGCAGAAATTGAAATGTGGTACTCAAGAGTGTCTTTTGAGTTAATGCTTCCTCTAATGCATGGCTTTAGACATACTCATCCTCATATGAGCGCATTAGAAAATCAGAACAATGAATTTGGTTTAGCTCAAAGAGAATTGGCAGTAAAGTCATTAGGCTATTATGAAGAGGTTATTGGCGAAAAAGAATTTATTGCATGTAATAAATTTTCATACGCTGATATACAAGCTGTTAGCTCTCTACAGTTTTTGGTAAGGCTTAATAAAATAGATATTAATGATTATAAAAATCTCAGCAATTATATAAATACTATCGCTGAAAGACCTAGCTTTTCAGTTTAAGAATTTAGTATTCAAATAACAATATTACTTTTGATTAATTAGCTCAAAAAACTTAAGGGTTTGCTCTCCACCATTTTGGAGGGCTCTAGCATCTTCCATATCTGAGATTTTATCCCAATTTGCCTGAATGTTTTCTGGGGTCATATCTTCGCCCATACCCAATGAAACACCCATAGTTTCATGAATAAATATTCTTGAAAAAACGCCTGCACCCGCAGCCATTATGGCTCCGTTAGGGGCACTTTCACTGGCTAAATAGATTACTGCTGGAGTTACATACTCTGGTTGTAAGTTTTTACCAAAATCTTCAGGTATTAGGCCTTCTGTCATTCTTGTATATGCAACAGGAGTTATGGAGTTCGTAAAAACATTTTTACTCTGACCTTCGATTTTAAGTGTATTCATTAATCCAACCATTGCCATTTTTGCAGATCCATAATTTGTTTGACCAAAATTACCAAAGACTCCACTTGAAGAGCTGGTAAATATGATTCGACCGTATTCTTGTTCTCTCATTATTGGAAAAACTGTGTGTGTGCAATTTAAGCTTCCTTGAAAATGAACATCCATAACAAGATTAAAGTCTTCAAGAGTAACTTTATGGAAGCTCTTGTCTCTTAAAATACCAGCGTTATTAACAAGAATATCAACCCTTCCCCATTCGCTCATGGTTTGATCAACCATTCCCTTAACAGCATCCAAGTCAGTCACGCTTGCACCGTTGGAGATAGCCTCTCCTCCTTCAGCCTTAATAAGCTCAACAACCTCTTCTGCTGCGTCACTAGCTCCACTACCATCAACACTTCCACCAAGATCATTGACAACAACCTTTGCACCTCGTTTTGCAAGCTCAAGAGCATGTTGTTTACCTATGCCTCCACCTGCGCCAGTAACGATTGCAACCTTATTATCGAATCTTATAGTCATGTTTGTTTCTCCAAGAGTTTTTATTGGTTGAGGCTATTTTAATCAAAAAGAAAGTTATTTACTATGATAGAAAATTGCAGATTAGATTTTAATTTAGGAATATAATTAATTATTTATTAAGGAAGAATATGAGCTCATCAGTAAAAGTAGTTGTAACAGGCGCAGCAGGTCAAATAGCATACTCTCTAATACCAAGGTTGGTTGATGGAAGAACCTTTGGAGATAAAAAGGTAGATTTAACACTAGTAGAGATTCCTCAGGTCGTAGAAAGACTTAAAGGGTTGGTAATGGAATTAGAAGACTCATATTTTCCAAATATGGGTGAAGTAACTTTTACAGATAATTTCGAAGAAGCGTCAAAAGATGGAGATTGGTTTTTGCTTGTTGGAAGCATCCCAAGAGGAATTGTCTACAACGGCAAAAAAATAGAGGAAAGATCGGATCTTTTGAGTATAAATGGTGGAATCTTTGTCGATCAAGGTAAAGCAATTGGCCAGCATGGTAAAGATGATGCAAAAATACTTGTAGTCGGAAATCCAGCTAATACTAATGCTTTTATTGGAAGAAATGCTGCCAATAAAGATTCACAGCTTTGGATGGCAATGACAATGTTGGATTCAAACAGAGCGAAGTCTGTTATTTCAAAAAAAACCAATACGAACATATCCGATATAACAAATATGATAATCTGGGGCAATCACAGTCCAACTATGTATCCTGATTCTGAAAATGTTCTTATTAATGGAGAGCTCGGAAGTACCATAATCAATGATATGACTTGGATTGAATCTGAGTTTGTTCCTGCTGTTCAACAAAGAGGAAAAGCAGTTATTGATGCTAGAGGTGCCTCATCAGCAACATCTGCAGCAAAAGCTGCAATTGATACAGTTATAGCTTGTGAGAATCAAACTCCATCAGGTGGTTGTTTTAGTGCTGCTATAGCCAGTGACGGCTCTTATGGCGTCCCTGAGGGCCTTATTTGCGGGTATCCTCTTATGACCCTTCAGGATGGAACTATTGAAATTAAAAGAGATATAACTTTATCAGACTTCGCAAAATCAAAATTCCAAATATCAATTGATGAACTGCTTGAAGAAAAAGAAGCAGTAAAACATCTAATGAAATGACAAAAAAAGAAAAAATCCTTTTTAGCTTTATTTCTAATATCATTGATGACGAAAAACCTGATTCTATAAAGATTCTTACTTCAAAAGATATTTCGAAGCTTATAAAAAGAATAGAAAAAACTAGTACAAAAAATCTTTCTATCTCTCCAAAAATTAATAACGATAATAGTCAAAACTACGACTTGTATATTGTATTAGATGACATAAATGTTGTTGAAGCTGACATTGGAATTATAAAGAACTTGCTGAGTCAAAAAATTGTGGTTTTTTCAGACTTTAAAGAAGATAAAAAAATCGATGAAATAATGCTTAAGCTTGGTCTTCAGACTGAGTTAAGAGATAAAACAAATAAATTAAAGTGCTTTTCATATAATCTCAAAACTTATAATAATAAAAGGTCTTGGAATAACCCTAAAGGTTGGGCGAACCCAGAAAATTTTGATAAGTTTAGATGGTAGTTTTAACTTACTTACTCGCTACTTTTTAATTGTGGGAATAGAAGAACATCTCTGATTGATGATTGGTTTGTAAGCAACATAACAAGTCTATCAACACCCATTCCGACACCAACCGCTGGCGGCATTCCATGTTCAAGAGCAGTTATATAGTCATGATCATAATCCATTGCTTCCTTATCACCAGAATCTTTAGCGGCTACTTGATCTTCAAATCTTGAAGCCTGATCATCAGGGTCGTTTAATTCACAAAATCCATTTGCAAACTCTTTACCACCAATAAATAGCTCAAATCTATCTGCAAATTCAGGGTTCTCTTCATTTCTTCTAGATAGTGGTGAGACTTCAACAGGATATTCAGTAACAAAGGTTGGATCAATTAGGTTTGATTCAACCGTTTCTTCAAAAATCTCTAGTAGCATTCTTCCAACACCCCAGCTCTTTTCAGTTTTAATCTTCCTATTATTTAAAAACTCTTCAAGCTTCTTTTGGTCTGTTAAGTCATCCTTTGTTAGATCTTTGTTATGCCCAATTACTAAATCTGAAAGTGTTGATTGACTAAAATTGCCTAAGTTTATTTTGACGTTATCCCATTCTAAATCTGTGCCACAAGCCGCAGCTTCAGCAGCATTTAAAATAATATCTCTTGTTAAATCCATTTGATCTTGCATGCTTGCGTATGCTTGGTACCATTCCATCATTGTGAATTCTGGATTATGCTTAGTTGAGAGTCCTTCATTTCTAAAACTCCTATTAATTTCAAACACTTTTTCAAATCCTCCAACTAATAATCTTTTTAAATAAAGCTCAGGAGCTATTCTTAAATATAAATCTTGTCCTAAAGCATTGTGTTGAGTAATAAACGGTCTAGCGACAGCCCCACCTGCTAAAGGATGCATCATGGGTGTTTCAACTTCAAGATAGCCCACTTCATTCATTTTTTTTCTCATTGAATCAATTATCTTTGTTCTTTTTATGAAAACTTCTTTGGTTGAAGTATTTGTCATTAAATCTAAGTACCTTTGTCTGTAACGAGCTTCTATGTCGGTTAGTCCTTTAAACTTTTCTGGCATCGGTCTTAACGATTTTGTTATCATCTCTAAATCCCAAACATCAACTGTTAGCTCATCTTTTTGTGTTCTAAATAAAGTACCTGAAACTCCAACAATGTCTCCAAGATCCCATGTCTTAAAATCTTCATAAACATCTTCATCCACATTATTTTTAGTTACATAAATTTGTATGTCTCCAGACGCATCCCTCAATGTTGCAAAACTTGCCTTTCCCATTACTCTTTTAAGAACAATACGACCTGCGATAGAAATATTTTTTATATTTTTTTTGGCTAGGTCTTCTTTAGAAAAACCTCCATATTCATCATGCAAATTCTTTGCACTGTTTTGAGGTTTAAATGAATTTCCATATGCAGAGCCCCTATCTCTAAGTTGATCCAATTTTTTCCTTCTTTCTTCAAGAATAGCTTTTTCGCCGCCTAAATTTTCATTATCCATTTATATTCCTGCTTTAAGTGATGATTTCATAAAATCATCCAAATCTCCATTTAAAACCGCTGAAGTGTTTCCAGTTTCATGATTAGTTCTCAAGTCTTTAATTCTTGACTGATCTAATACGTAAGACCTTATTTGACTCCCCCATCCAATATCAGACTTACTATCTTCAAGAAGCTGTTGTTCTTCATTTTGTTTTTGTAATTCTAACTCGTAAAGCTTAGATTTTAATTGTTTTAATGCATTTTCTTTGTTTTTATGTTGAGATCTGTCACTTTGAGATTGGGCTACAACTCCTGTTGGGATATGAGTCAACCTTACTGCAGAGTCTGTTTTATTAACGTGTTGGCCGCCCGCTCCGGAGGCTCTATATGTGTCTGTTCTTATGTCTGCTTTGTTAAGATTTATTTCAATAGAATCATCAACTTCAGGTGAAATAAAAACTGACGCAAAAGATGTATGTCTTCTATTACCAGAATCAAAAGGTGATTTTCTAACTAATCTATGAATGCCTGTTTCTGTTCTTAACCAACCATAAGCATAATCTCCCTCAACATAAAGAGATGCAGACTTTATTCCAGCCACCTCTCCATATGATATTTCAATTATATTTGACGTAAAGTCTCTGCTTTCAGCCCATTTTGTATACATTCTTAAAAGCATTTCTGCCCAATCTTGAGCCTCTGTTCCACCCGAGCCAGACTGAATTTCAATATAAGCAGATGAAGAGTCCATTTTATTTGTAAACATTCTGCTAAATTCAAGCTCCTCAACCATAATAGAAATTTCATTAACTTCTTTTGATATTTCATCCATTGAAGAGTCATCATTTTCTTCTATTGATACATCTAGTAAAACTTGAGAATCAGAAATTTTATCTGAAACAGTCTTATATGAAGACAGAACTTTCTCTAACGAAGTTTTTTCTTTACTTAATTTTTGAGAAAGTTCTAAATCCGACCATACTTCTTCTTTTGTAAGTTGTTTTTCAATCTCGGCTAATCTGTTTTCTTTTGTTTCAATTTTGAATACATTATCTCTAATCTCATTAACCCTATTGAGAAGATCCTGAAGATTTAATTTTAATTCTTGAAAATCCATAAGTTTTTTTAATTATTTTCTTTAATATATTCAAAGATTGAATTATCTGTGGTGCTTAATTTTTTTGCTACTTCACTTTTATTTAGCACTTCAGTCAATTTTTTTGGTAGATTTTTTATTAATATACCAGCATTCTCAAGAGCTAATGGAAACTTTGCCGGATGTGCCGTAGATAGTATTATGGTGTTTCCTTGCAATTTTTCTTTGAATCTTTTAACTGCATCTGCCGCGACTGCAGTATGAGGATCCATAATATAATTAAAATTTTTATGATAAAACTGCATACATTTATATGTAGAGGCATCGTCAGAACTGTAACTTATAAATAAATCAGATGTTTTATTCCAAATAGACTTATTAATTTGTATGCTTTCTTCTGGAAATTTTGAATATAGCCTAGAGCATAAGTCTGAATTACAATCAAGATAAAAATCATAAAGCAACCTTTCAAAATTGCTTGCTACACTTATATCCATACTTGGTGATATAGTTTCATTAACCTTAAGCTTAGAATAATCATTGTTTCTAAAAAATCTATCAAGAATGTCATTAGAATTAACAGCCACAACTATTTTTGATAATGGCATGCCCATTTTTGATGCAGCGTAACATGCAAAAACATTTCCAAAATTTCCTGTAGGAACAGAAAAATTTAATGGTTCTGATAATTTATTCATTTTTAATGAGGCATAAAAGTAATAGCATATTTGACCTATGATTCTTACCCAATTTATAGAATTAACAGCCAATAAGTATTGATCATCTCTTAAAAAAGTTCTCTCACGAAAACCCTTCTTAACTATATCCTGACAATCATCGAAGGTTCCACTTGCTAGAATAGGGAAAACATTTTCCTTGTTAACGGTTGTCATTTGCTTTCTTTGAATTTCTGACATGTTGCCTTCAGGTATTAATATAAAGCTTTTTATTAACTCAAATTCTTTACATGCATCTATTGCAGCTGAACCAGTATCTCCAGATGTAGCTCCAAAAACTACAGCTGTTTTATTTTGCATTTGTAAAGTTTTATTAAAAAAAGCAGCAGCTAATTGCAATCCAAAATCTTTAAAAGCAGATGTCGGTCCATGAAACAATTCTAATATTGAAATTGAATCATCAACTTCAAAAATATCAATCAAGTCTTTTTTATCAAAGTCATGCCAAGTGTCATCAAGCAGCGTCTCAACCTCAGCCTTATGAAAAGATGAATCAGTAAATAAAGGGACTATTTCTTTAGCAACATCAATAAAATTATCAAAATCTTTTAACTTATGTATATCTACTTTAGGCCAGTTATTTGGCATGTATAAACCGCCATCTTTTGCAAGGCCTTGCATTAAGACTTGTTCAAAAGTTTTATCTTTATCTTTACCTCTAGTGCTATGAAAAAGCATAACTAATTAGATTCTATTCTTATTGATCTTATTTTATTTACAGATTCAAGATTTAGTATATTTTCATATAAATATTGAATTTCTCTTTCAAGAAAAAGATCAGTAATGACGATGATATGAGAAATGTTTTCTTTTAAATCTTCCTTGTGAGCTATCGACTCAAGAGCAATTTTCTTTTTAGCAAAAATTGAAGTTATTTTTTCAACAGCCTCAGGTGTGATATTAGATTCAATATAAAAATAATATTGAAAACTTAAACTCATGAAATCTACTAATTCAATATTCCTATTAGAGTCTAATTCTAAAATATTATCATTAGAGTTTGCCAAATTAACTAAATCAGATATTACTCCTGATGCAGTTGATTCTTGACCAGCACCAGAACCAGCTATATGGAGAGTTCCTAGTAAATCTGTTTCTACCTCTATACCATTTCTAACGCTCTTTAAATTTGCTAAATATGAATCTTTTTTAATAAGAACTGGGTGAGCTCTTAATTCAATTTTATCTTGATTTAATTTTGAGACCGCTAGATGTTTTATTGTGAATCCCATATCTTTTGCATACTTAAAATCAATTTTTTCAATTTTAGATATTCCTTCTATATAAAAATCATCTGGAGGCAAAGGTGTCCCGAAGGCAAGTGATGATAGTATGCCAATTTTGTGTGCTGCATCCATTCCTTCAATATCAAAAGTTGGATCAGGTTCAGCGTATCCTTCTTTTTGTGCTAATTCTAGAGTTGGTTTAAAATCTGAACCCTCTTCCATATTAGATAATATAAAATTTGAGGTGCCGTTAAGCATACCAGCAATTTTCGTAACCTTATTCGCAGATAACTCCTCGGTGAGTAGTTTTATTATTGGTGTTCCGGCACAAACAGATGATTCAAATAAAATCTTGACACCATTAGAGTTAGCTTCTTTAAAAATTTCATCTCCATGGTGAAACAAGACCGCTTTGTTAGCAGTTACAACATGTTTTTTCTTATTTATGGACTTGAGAATCAAATCTCTTGCAACATCCACACCCCCAATTAATTCAACAACAACATCAATATCATGATCTATAACATCAAAAATATCTCTTTCAATTTTAACAGCTCCAGGGTCACATTTTGGATTATCTCTTCTTGCTCCAATTACAACAATTTCAATTTCTAAATTTCCATTAGATTTTATAAATTTATTATTGTTTTCAATTGTATTAAAAAGGCCTGTAGCTACATTACCCCAACCACAAATACCAATCTTTAATTTTTTCATCTTAACTCTTAAGTTTATCAAGTAAATCTTTAGGAGAAAAATAGCCAGGATATAGCTCGCCATCTTGAGATATTATTGCAGGAGTTCCAGAAATACCCAGTTTCTGTCCAATTACATAATGCTTTGCAACCGGTTGAGAATCACAGAAGTTTAATCTCAGATTTTCTCCATTCTTCAAATTAGTTATTGATTTTTTTGGATCTTCAGAGCACCATGCTCCGACCATTTTTGTAAAGGATTCAGTTCCAATTCCTGATCTTGGAAATGCAGCATAATGAATTGAGATACCTAGTTTATTATAATCTTCAATTTCATTATGTAATTTTCTACAATATCCACAATCTACATCAGTAAATACAGTAACGCTATGTGACTCATTCTTTGAAATGAAAGAAATTAATTCTTCCTTACCTATATCTTTCATCAATTGCATTCGTCTTTTAGTAATATCAGATGATGTTAAATTAATAATTTGAGATGATGAGATTTTAAACATATCCCCGTATAAAAAATATTTACCATCCTTCGAAACATATAGTGGTTGAATATCTCCATAATAAACTTTATATATATCAGGAAAGTCTGATTTTTCTATTGCTTCAATTTGAGTTCCAGGAGGCAAAATAGAGGATATTTTTTCTCTGATCTCAGTTTCATCTGAAAAAATCGTTAAAGAAAAAATAACAAAACTGTTTATTAATAATTTATATTTCATTCTATCCTCTTGGATGATGTTTTTTTAAAACTTCCCCTAATCTTTGTTTTGCAATGTGAGTATATATTTGCGTAGTTGATAAGTCACTATGACCAAGAAGGAGTTGCACTGACCTTAAATCAGCACCTCTGTTTAATAAATGAGTTGCAAATGCATGTCGTAAGGTATGTGGTGAAATAGATTCTTTCAAATTTGATCTCAAAAGATATATTTTTATTCTTTTCCAAAAAGCTACACGAGTCAATTTGGTACCTCTATTTGATAAAAAAACTTCCTTTGATGCTGTATTTTTTCTTAGTGGTAAATAATTATTTAGAGCCTCTAATGCTGATTCTCCAAACGGTATCAACCTTTCTTTTGAACCTTTACCTATTACCTTCACAACACATCTTTGTATATCCATATCAATAATTTTTAGATTAAGTAATTCTGATATTCTCATACCGGTTGCGTAAAGCATTTCAATCATAGCCTTATCTCTAACTTCTATTTCAATTGAAAGATCTGGACTTGCTAGCAATCTGTCTACTTCATCTTCAGACATTGAAGTTGGGAGATATTTTTCCTTTTTTGGTGTAACAATTTCATTAACTGGTGAATTGTTAATTAGATTTTTTTTAACTAGATATAAATATAAAGCTTTTAAGGAAGAAATTTTTCTATTGACTGAGGAGCTCTTTAATTTTGATTCAAATAAAAAAGCAATGTAATTATTTATATCCGCCTCATTAAGAATTTTGAAGTTAGTATTATTTAATTTATCAGACCAATTGAGAAAGCCATCTATATCTCTTTTATATGATTTAACAGTATTTTGAGATAACCCCTTCTCAATATATAAATAGTTAAAAAAGTCCCTAAGATTGGGATCTTCTTCTATTAAATTTTGCATTTTATTAATCTAGGCGTTCTTTAATTCTTGCAGATTTTCCTGATCTTTCTCTCAAATAAAATAGCTTAGATTGTCTAACGTCACCTTTTCTTTTAACTTTAATAGAGTCAATCAATGGACTATGAGTTTGAAAGGTTCTTTCCACACCAATACCACTTGATATCTTACGAACAATAAATGAAGAATTTAATCCAGCCTTCTTAATCCCCATTACAACCCCTTCAAAGGCTTGAAGCCTAGTTCTTTGTCCCTCTTTTACTTTTACGGAAACAACAACTGTATCACCTGGCCTAAAATCAGGTAAATCAGATTTCATTTGTTTTGTTTCAAAATCTTTAATTATTTGTGATGGATTTTTTTCTTCTAGAGAAACTTTAGTCTCCTCAGCAGCTTCTTTTTCAGCTGGCGCTTCTTCTGCAGGAGCTTCTTCTTCAGCAGGTGCTTCTTCAGCTGATGCTTCTTCTGCAGGAGCTTCTTCTACAGGAGCTTCGTCTTCAGCAGGTGCTTCTTCAGCAGGTGCTTCTTCAGCTGATGCTTCTTCTGCAGGAGCTTCTTCTACAGGAGCTTCTTCTTCAGCAGGTGCTTCTTCAGCAGGTGCTTCTTCAGCTGATGCTTCTTCTGCAGGAGCTTCTTCTACAGGAGCTTCGTCTTCAGCAGGTGCTTCTTCAGCAGGTGCTTCTTCAGCTGATGCTTCTTCTGCAGGAGCTTCTTCTTCAGGAGCTTCGTCTTCAGCAGGTGCTTCTTCAGCAGGTGCTTCTTCAGCTGATGCTTCTTCTGCAGGAGCTTCCTCTTCAGCTGGTGCTTCTTCTGCAGGAGCTACCTCTTCAACTGATGTTTCTTCTTGATTAACTTTTGAAGAATTGAAATGCAATTCCCATGCTTCAATTAACTTAACTTTAGTAAGACTAATGTCTAAATCTAGTCCATAAGCTTTAGCAGAATCAACAATATCAGCTTTTTTCATCTTCTTAACAGAAGATAATGAAGGAATTTCGTCTTTTTCTATTGAAGTTGGTTTTGTATTACTAGTTTCTTTAGGCGTATCAGAGCCACCAAACAATCTACTAAAAAAGCCTTTTTTCTTGTTATCTGTATTATCACTCATAATATTTGCCTAAAATGGGCTATAGGATAGCCTTAGATGCCAATTCTTCCAAGAGTTTTTTATATTTTTTTGACAATTTTTTCTTTGCTATTAAATCTGGTCTTTTAAGAAATGTTTGTAGAAGAGAATTTTCAAGCCTCCATTTTTGAATTTCTTTATGATTTCCAGATAAAAGTACTTCAGGCACCTGCATATCTTCAAATATTTCAGGTTTTGTATATACGTTTCCTTTCAATAATCCATCAGAAAAAGTATCCTTTAAATATGAATCTTTATTTCCCAAAACACCTGGTATATGTCTTGAAATAGCATCAATCAAACAAATGGCTGCATACTCACCCCCACTTAAGACAAAATCTCCTATAGAAATCTCTTCATCAACATACTTTTCAATTACTCGTTGATCAATACCTTCATACCTTCCACATATAAGTGTTATATTTTTTCTACTTGCAAGTGATACAACTTTTTTTTGATCTAATTGCTTTCCCTGTGGAGACAAATATATGACTTTACCAAGTTGTCTTTTTTTAATGCTTGATAAAGTTTTGGCCAAAGGTTCAGCCATCATAACCATTCCCTCACCACCTCCATATGGTTTTGAGTCCACATGATTATGTTTATTTACAGAATTTTCTCTAATATCAAATGTATTAATTTTTATTAGCTTTTTTTTGATGGACTTAGAAATTAATCCAACATTAAAAATGTCAAATATTTCTGGAAAAATTGTCAAAATATTAAAATTCATAACTTAAAAATCTTTCTGCCAATCAACCGTTATAACTCTCTTTTTCTTATCAACAGATTTTATAAACTTTTCTTTAATAAATGGAATTAGTCTTTCTTGTTTATCTACTGATTCAAGTGATGGCTTAACTATAATACAGTCATCTGCTCCATAATTATTTAATCCATCAACAATTCCTAGAACATCATTAAGATTTTCATCAATTACTTTCATACCTTTTAAGTCATGCCAGTAAGTTTGATTTTGAGGCAATTCTGGAAGTTCTTTAGAATCTATATACAGCTTGGTATTAGTGTATTTTTTTATATCATCAACGTTGTCAATATCTAAAATTTTAGAATAAAACTTTGTATTAATTTGCTTGATATACTCTATTTTTAAATTAATCAAAGTCTCCTCATTTTTAAGGAAGTTAGAATAGTTAATTATATTTTCTGCAGGACTAGTAAAAGAATTTAAAAAAAACTCTCCTTTTAAACCTCTAGGCTTTCCAATAGTTGCAATTAAGATTAATTTATTTTTTTTCATCTTCTGAAGAGTCTTCTTCAGCAGGTGCTTCCTCTTCTGCAGGTGCTTCTTCTTCTGCAGGTGCTTCTTCTTCAGCTGGTGCTTCTTCTACAGGGGCCTCTTCTTCTGCAGGTGCTTCTTCTTCAGCTGGTGCTTCTTCAGCTTCTTTTGCTAACTTTTCAGCAATTGCAGCTTTTTTTGCAGCAGCTTTAGCTTTTTTTGCCTCAACCTTTGCAGCAAATTCTTCCGGCGTTAATTTAGCTTCTTTGATTAATGATGCAACTCTGTCACTTACTTGAGCACCTTTTGAAACCCATTCTTCAAGCTTAACAAGGTCTATTCTAAGTCTTTCCTCTTGACCCATAGCGGTAGGGTTAAAAAATCCAAGTCTCTCAATAAATGCACCATCTCTGGGACGTCTTTCATCTGCAACTGTTATAAAGTAATAAGGGTTCTTTTTTGCCCCACTTCTTGCTAATCTGATAATTACCATACTAAAAATATATAAATTTGTTTAAAAAGATGTGTATTTTAGGTTAACCTTGCTAATATTGATAGTATTATTATGCAAAGTTTTAATTAATCTTATTTTTTCATGAGTTTTATAACCCAAGTAACTATTAGTATAGTTGTTTATTTTATTATTAGAGTATTTTGGAAATCCGAAAAATCACTTTATTTTTCTTCATTTCTTGCAGCTTTATCTTATGTAGTAATTTACCTTATAACTTACGAAGTTATAGATATTATCGCTACGATTCATTTTATGGTTACTGGTCTAAGCTTATTGTTTCTTTTTATTGCATATAATGAAATTATTATTCATGAAAGAAAAGTAAGAAAGATTAAAAAAGGAGAAACATTGAATATAGAAAATTTCCCGATTGAAAAAGGATACAAAGTTGTATTTAAATTATTAGGTATTGGGTTAATTTTCTTATCTTTAGCTTTAGCATCTGGTTTTAGTATGCAGTCAGTATTTACAGCCAATTTGGTTTTTAAAGCAACATTTACATTTATTGCATGGTTTATATATTTAATAACTTTGATTGGAATAAAATTCTTCAATTTTCCGACTAAATTCGCTACAAGAAGCTTATTTGTAGCAATGTGGGCTGTTTTAGGGGCTTATTATATGAATTCTTTTATAATAGGACTGTAATGCCGGAAGGATACTCCCTATTAGCTCTGTTCTCTATTTTAATCTTCTTGTTAATTTTAAGCGGATTTTTTTCAGGTTCAGAAACTGGAATGATGGCTGCAAACAAAATAAAGTTAAAAAATCTTTCAAAAAAATCAAAAAATAGCGCCAAAAGAGCACTTGAATTATTAAAAAAACCTGATCAGCTACTTTCAGCTATTTTAGTTGGAAATAATTTTGCAAATATCTTAGCTTCTGCAATCGTTACTATAATTATGATAGATTATTTCGGAGGAAATGTTTTACTAGGTTCTGTAATTCTCACTATTGTTATCTTAATTTTTTCAGAGATTACTCCAAAGACTATGGCGGCCATAAAGCCAGAGAGCTTTGCAACAAGATCTTCTTTTTTATTAAAAATACTTGTGTATATTTTTAAGCCACTTATTTTTTTAACTAATGCTATAAGTAAAAACATTTTAAAAATATTTAATCTTGATGCAAAAGATGCAACTTTAAACGATAACCTAAATACTGAAGAACTTAGAACTTTATTAGATGAATCAGGTGAGTTGATTCCAAAACAATATAGAAAAATGCTTTCATCTGTTCTTGGAATGGAGGAATTGATTGTAGAGGATGTGATGCTACCAACAAATGAAGTTATTGGAATTGATATTGATAAGGGACACAAAGAAGCAATAAAAATCATTGAATCCACTCGATATACAAGGCTACCAGTTTTTAATAAATCCATTGAAAATATTATTGGTATTCTTCATTTAAAAGATTCCCATGCATTTCTAGAAAAGCTTGAAAATCATAAAAACACTAAAAAGCTTCTTAAAAAAGCATATTATGTGTCGCAATCTACAGCATTAATGAAGCAATTGAGAGAATTTCTCTCTAATGACCAAACTATTGCTTTTGCAGTTGATGAATATGGAGAGATACAAGGATTAATATCTATAGAAGATATTTTTAAAGAAATCGTCGGTAATTTTGAATCTGGAAAAGATGAGTTAGAAAAAGAGTTTATAAAATTAAAAGACGGCTCCATTCTTACAGATGGTAATTCCAGAATTAGAGATATTAACAATTATCTTAATTGGGAAATTCCAGAATACAATTCAAAAACCATTAATGGTTTAGTGACTGAGCAACTCGATCAAATACCTCAAGCAAGTCTATGTCTTGAAATAGATAAATATAGATTTGAAATATTAGAGTTAGATGAAAATTTAATATCAAAGATAAAAATTAAGAAAATTTAAATAGAACTTTTCCTACAACGTTATCTTTATTGTATGAATTGTTATAAATTAAAGAGTCATAATCTTCATTATCACCCTTAACCTTTATAGAATTATCTTCTATAAAGCTTATCCTTTTTAAAACGGTGCCTAGTTCTGGAATATCTAATATTACTAAATCACCGACTTCTAAATTAAAAAAAAACTTAGTAATTATTATTAAATCATTGTCATTAAAGTTAGGGGTCATGCTTGAACCCCTAACTCTATATAAATTAATCACCTAAAACTGGAACAATTAAATCTATATGAGGAGGATTTAATGATTTTTTGGTTTCTGTGGCTATGTCCTTTGTTGACCAAAATATTTCTGCAAATCTGTTAACTTTATCAACCAGATCAACTCCATTTTGCCTATCAATGTCCTGTTTGCACTTTGAGGCTGTCATCATAATAGAATGAGCTAAATCATGAATTTCAGGATACTTTTCCATATGTGGTTCTTTAAAATAATCACCCCAAATAGTTCTTACAGCATCTTTAACTTCAGCAGCATGTTCTTCTTTTTGTTGAACAAGTCTTGATAAATGAGCTAAATCCTTTTTAGACTGAATATTATCAGGCATTTCACCAATTAGATCTAAAAACCTCAATACGCTCAGCGCAGAATATTGGGCTTCAGCTGGGTCATATACGGCACATGGTATATCACAGTGTGCTCTTGCTTCTTTTATTTTCATATTAAACATTTCTCCTTAAAAAAATTCTTAAAATATTAAAAGTGATAATACCTATAGCCAAATAAATAAGATATTCAGCATAGTGATAATGAGGAATACTATTATCAGAATGAGCAAATAAGCCCATAGCAAACATTGGTAATAAATAAATAATTCTCATATTTTTAAACTCCAAAAAAAATAAATTGTTACTCTACATATATTAAATTAATAAAATAAAAAAGGGGCAAAAAGCCCCCTTTTTTTGAAATAATTTTTAATTACATCATTCCGCCCATGCCGCCCATGCCGCCCATATCAGGCATTGGAGGCATTGGAGTTTCTTCTTTAGGTACATCAGTTACCATCGCTTCAGTTGTAATCATCATTCCTGCAACTGAGCCCGCTGCTTGCAAGGCAGTTCTAGTAACTTTTGCTGGATCAAGAATTCCCATCTCAATCATATCTCCATACTCGCCAGATGCGGCGTTAAAACCAAAAGAACCTTTTCCATCAATAACCTTATTAACGATTACTGAAGGCTCTTCTCCGGCATTTGAAACGATTTGCCTTAGAGGGGATTCAAAGGCTTTCCTTGCTATATTGATTCCAACATTTTGATCATCATTTTCACCTTTCAGTTTTGCAACAGCTTCCAAGCATCTTATCAACGCAGAACCTCCTCCTGGAACAACGCCTTCTTCAACTGCTGCTCTGGTCGAATGAAGTGCATCTTCAACTCTAGCTTTCTTTTCTTTCATTTCAACTTCAGAACCAGCACCGACTTTTATTACAGCTACTCCACCAGCCAGTTTGGCAACTCTTTCTTGAAGTTTTTCTTTATCATAATCAGATGAAGTTTCTTCAACTTGTGCTCTAATCTGATTGACTCTAGTCGCAATAGCATTTTCATCACCAGCACCATCTATAATAGTTGCATTATCTTTATTTAAAACAACTCTTTTTGAGGTACCAAGATCCTCTACAGTTGCACCTTCTAAGGTAAGTCCAACTTCCTCAGAAATTACAGTACCGCCTGTTAATATAGCAATATCTTCAAGCATTGCTTTTCTTCTATCGCCAAAACCTGGAGCTTTACATGCTGCTGCTTTAACAATACCTCTTAAGTTATTTACAACTAATGTAGCAAGAGCTTCACCTTCAATATCTTCAGCGATAATCAAAAGAGGTTTTCCTGCTTTTGCAACTGATTCGAGTAGTGGAAGTAAATCTCTAATATTTGATATTTTTTTATCAAAAAGAAGTATATATGGTGAATCAAGCTCCACAGTCATATTGTCTTGATTGGTTATAAAGTATGGTGACAAATATCCTCTGTCAAATTGCATGCCCTCTACAACATCTAATTCGTTTTCAATACCGCTGCCTTCTTCAACAGTAATAACGCCCTCTTTTCCAACTTTTTCCATTGCTTCAGCAATGATTTCGCCAACTGCTGTATCACCATTTGCTGATATAGTACCAACTTGTGCTATAGCCTTATCATCAGTACATGGAACACTTAAGCCTTTTACATGCTCAACTGCACTTGCAACGGCTTTATCAATGCCCCTTTTCAAATCCATAGGATTCATTCCAGCAGCAACTGCCTTATTTCCCTCATTTACAATGGATTGAGCTAAAACAGTAGCTGTAGTTGTCCCATCTCCAGCCTCATCAGAGGTTTGTGATGCAACCTGTTTAAGCATTTGAGCTCCCATATTTTCAAATTTATTCTCAAGCTCGATCTCTTTAGCTACTGAAACTCCATCCTTGGTTACAGTTGGAGCACCAAAAGATTTATCAAGTACGACATTTCTTCCCTTTGGTCCAAGTGTAACTTTAACTGCATTTGCAAGAGTGTTAACTCCATCTAGCATTTGAGATCTTGCACTATCTCCAAACTTTACGTCTTTTGCTGACATTTTTTATCTCCCTATATAAATTATTTATTCAACAACACCAAAAATATCTTTTTCACTTAGAATAAGATAGTCTTCACCGTTAACTTTTATTTCATTTCCGCCATACTGACCAAAAATCACTGTATCACCAACAGATACATTCATAGATGATACGTTGCCTGATTCTGATACTTTTCCAGGCCCAACTGCTACTACTTCACCTTGTGAAGGTTTTTCCTTAGCAGAGCCTGAAAGAATAATACCCCCAGACGAGGTTTCCTCTTCTTCAGTTCTTTTAACAAGAACATTGTCATGTAAAGGTCTTAATTTCATTTATCTCTCCATATAAATAACTAAAATTTTTCTTAAAAAGTAATTATGGGCTAAAAAATATAAATCAATAGCTTATATTATTTTTTATTTTAAAAATTAAAAGCGCAATTGTAACCCCAATAAGATTGGCAAGTAAGTCTAAATATTCAAAAAATCTATATGGGTGATAGTAATGAATAATTTCTATTATTAGTCCAAATATAAAAATTAAAACAATAATCATTGTTCTCGATATGTTAAACCTGCACAACAAACCTGTATATGCTAGATAAAAATATATTAAAGCATGAACTAATTTATCTGATAAGAAAGATAAAGATGCAAAATTAGGTATTTCAAAAGACGGAACAATACTTAAATACAGCACCCCAAAAAGTGAAGCAAAAAATATAGGCCTCATTAAATGTATCATGCTTTAAACTTTATATTTCTTTGAATAAAACAATAAAAGTAAAATAGAAGGTATTGTCATTAATGAGGTACAGACATAAAACAACATCCATGAGCTATCATTAACTCTCTCAATAATTGCCAGTGCTGAAACAACAACTGATTGAATAGTTACTGAATTCATTTCAAATGATTGATTAATATTGTTCAAAATATTTGAATCATTAAAAATATACTTTCTAAAGCCTTCTATTACAACGCCTGAGAAACCAGATAATATCTTACCTACTAACGTCATGATTGATGTTAATAATGCATATTGCACTGCAGTGTATTTCTTAGATACTAAGCTTGTTAAAAAAGTTATATTAATAGTACCAACAACGCCAGCAGCAATACTATCTAATGCGACAATACTCGATAAAGTTAAAAGGTTCTTCTCGGAGATTGCGATGTAGGCAAAAAAGATATTGGTAAACATCACCAAAAATGCACCAATTAAAAGAGCGTTATATATATTGAATCTTTTTAAAAGAAAAGTACCTAAATAAAATCCAAAGATTGCAGCCGCCAAAGCAACAAATTTTACTACTAAAGCTATTTCATCTAGAGTAAATCCCATTTTTACATAAAAAACATTAGTGATTTGTCCAGTTACAATGTCTGTCAATCTGTATGTAGCAATAATTAGAAAAAGTATTGATATGGCATAAATTCCAAACCTTTTATAAAAATCTTTAAGCGGATTTATCAAAGAATTAATCAAATTTGAACTTACAAGTTTAATATTCTTTTTCTCTTGAACTACAAAACAACCAAGAATTCCAAATACCATCATGAATGCCATCAACTGATATACAAATTCCCAACTTGTTCTTGAAGCAATAACCAATGCACCAGAGGTTGCCAGCAAGATTGCAATTCTATAACCGAGTTGATAGCCGGCAGCTAATTTCCCCTGTTCTTCTATTTTGGATAACTCTATTCTGAAAGCATCAACAGCGATATCATTGAACGATCCACATAAAGCAATTAAAAATGCAAAAAATGCAAATAAATTTAGATTTTCTTTTGGATTTATTAACGATAACATTAGGAGACCAAAAATAATTATTAATTGCATTAAGATAATCCAGCTTTTTCTTTTTCCATATTTGTTTAATATGGGTATTGAAAAATTATCAATTAAAGGTGCCCAAAAAACTTTTAGCGAATAAGTTAAAACTACCCAAGCAAAGAAACCTATTGTCTTAATATCAACATTAATAAATGCTAGCCAAGTTGCTAGAGTAGAAAAAATTAACATATATGGAAGGCCAGAAGCAAAGCCTAACAAGGTTATGCTCAAATATTTTTTATATGGTTTATTTAATGCAGTACTCATAATGATTCAAGATATCTATTCCATTCAAAAAATCTTCCTGGATCAGTTTTTCTTCCTGGTGATATATCTGAATGACCTATAATATTTTCCTTGTTTGTTGAAGGATATCTTTCAATAATTGCCTTAGTTGCAATTATTAATGAACTATATTGCTCTTTTGAAAAAAAATCATCTTCTGATCCTTCAAGTTCGATGCCAATTGAATAATCATTGCAATCTGGAACTCCTCTAAAGATTGACTTTCCTGCATGCCATGCTCTTTTATTAAAAGGAACAAACTGAATTATTTCGCCATCTCGTTTTACGTAAAGATGAGAGGACACCTTAAGATCCTTGATACTCTCAAAATATTTATTATCTGAATTACGAAGTTTATTTAAAAAAAATTTTTCTACGTAATTACCGCCATATTTTTTTGGAGGTAAACTTATGCAATGAATAACAATTAAGCTGATGTTTTCTTCATTTGGTCTTTCGTTAAAATTTGGAGATTTTAGAAATTTTATATTCTTAAAAAGATGGTCTTCTATATCCATTTATCTTAATTCTGCAGGGAGTTTAAAGTAAATATTTTCTTTATCTTCTCCATGTTCCATTATTTTTGCACCAATATGGGCTTCAAGAGATTTTGCAATTTCAACAACTCTTGATTCAGGAGCAGATGCTCCTGCTGTAATCGAAATATTTGAACATGACGAAAGCTCTTCAAGATCCAAATCAGCAAATTCATCTATTAAGGCAGACTTACATCCACAATTTTCAGCTAATTCTTTTAATCGATTTGAGTTTGAGCTATTTTTTGAACCAACAACAATAATATAATCAGATTCTAAAGCCAATTGTTTAACAGCATCTTGTCTATTTTGTGTTGCATAACAAATGTCATCTTTTTTAGGAAGATTAATATTAGGAAATTTGCTTTTTAAAATATCAATAATAGCTACGGTCTCATCAACACTTAAAGTGGTCTGTGTTACCAATGCTATTTCTCTTGTGTTTTCAATTTGCAAATTTCTAGCATCTTTTTCATCCTGAACTAAATATATATTGCTGTTTTTTGAATTAACATGTCGCCCCATAGTACCTTCCACTTCTGGATGACCCTCATGACCAATTAATATAATGTCTCTATTGGCTTTTGCATGTTTGATGACTTCCATATGGACTTTTGTTACCAGAGGACAAGTTGCATCAAAATAATTTAAATTTCTAGATTTTGTAGTTTCTTCAACTTCACTTGAAACACCATGAGCACTAAATATTACAAGAGAGTTATCAGGTATTTCATCAATGTTTTCAACAAAAATTGCCCCTTTCTTTTTTAAATCATTTACAACAACTTTATTATGGACAACTTCATGTTTTACATATACTGGTGCTCCGTAAATATCTAATGCTTTATTAACAATATCTATTGCTCTATCAACGCCAGCACAAAAACCTCTTGGATTAGCTAGTTTTATCTCTTTGTTCATCTTTTATCTTATAAATAATTTCAAAGTATATAATTAAAATTGCACCTATTGTTATAAATAAATCTGCTAAATTAAAAACAAAAAATGAAAAATTCATTATTTCTAAATGCAAAAAGTCTGTAACTTGTCCATCATTTATTCGATCAAGTATGTTTCCTAAAGCGCCACCAGTTATAAAAGACAGCGCAATCTTTTTTTTAAAATTTTCTTCTTTATAAATTAACCATACAAGATAAATACTTATCAAAAGAGTTAATATTAATAAAGCATAGGACACATAAATTCCTTCATCGTCTAACATGCCAAAAGCAATTCCAGAGTTATAAATTAATAAAAGATCTATGAATGGAAAAAATGTTTCATTTAATTGTCCCTGTTCAAGATTATTCAAAGCCAGTTCTTTTGAAGAAAAATCTAGAACTATAAGAAATATAATAAATAAAATAATTTTAATTTTAGACAAAACTTCTTTGTTCACCCTCTTCATCAATATTAGTAATACATCTGTGACAAATTTCTTTATGAATACTGCTCTTTCCTACTGAAATGTCTCTATGCCAACACCGAGTGCATTTGTCATGTTCTGAATTTGTAATAACAATATTTAAAGAAGATTCTTTTTTTATATTTGCTTCTGAACATATAAAAAGAAAATGAAGTTCATTACCTAATTTTTCTAAAATTTTAAAATCTTCATCATTTGCTCCAATATTTACAATCGCATCAAGTGATCCTTTAAGTTTATTATCATTTCTAAGTTTTTCTATGGATTGATTAACAGAATCTTTTATTTCAAAAAGCCTTTTCCATTCATCGGAATCAATCTTTGAATTGCTATTATTGTTGTTACTAAGATAATTTGAGAGGAATACTGACTCCTCTTGATTAATAAGATCTGAACACGATTGCCATATTTCTTCAGCAGTATATGAAAGAATTGGTGCTATTAGTCTAATTAAAATATTTAATAATTCTTCTAAGCTTGTTTGGCATGACCTTCTTGCCAATGAATCAGTTTTACATGTATATAATCTATCTTTAACGATATCTAAGTAAATGCCTCCAAGCTCATTTACGCAGAAATTATGAATGTTTTGAACAACTTTATGATATGAATATGAGTTATATAAATCCAATACTTTTTCTTGAAGTTTGCTTGCTTCAATAATTATCCATTTATCTAACTCGACTCGATTTTCGAAATCAATTTTATTTTTAGTAGAAAAATCATTTATATTTCCAAGAATAAATCTAAAAGTATTTCGTATTCTTCTATATTGATCAGATGCTTGTTTTAGAATTTCATCTGAAGCGACCATCTCACTCCTAAAATCAGTAGATGCAACCCATAATCTTAATATGTCTGCGCCTAAGTTGTCCCAAACCTTCTGAGGTGAAACAACATTACCCAGTGATTTTGATTGTTTTCTTCCATTCTCATCAACTACAAATCCGTGAGTTAATACTGACTTATATGGCGCATCTCCATTTATAGCAATACTAGTTAATAAAGATGACTGGAACCACCCCCTGTGCTGATCCGATCCTTCTAAATATAGATCAGCTACAATGTCTTCATCAAAATGCTTTGAGGATACTGCATAATGAGTTACACCTGAGTCAAACCAAACATCTAAAGAATCCTTAATTTTTATGTAATTATCAGCATCGGATATAAAATCTTTTAGATCTAATTTGTCCCAAATTGAGATGCCATTCTTTTCAATTTCATTTGCAAATAAGTGAAATAGTTTTGATTGATCTGGATGAATTTCACCAGTTTCTTTATGAACAACCAGGGTTATTGGAACTCCCCAGTTCCTTTGTCTTGAAATACACCAGTCAGGTCTATCTTCTAACATGGATTCAATCCTTTGAAGCCCCCATGAAGGTTCCCAGCTTACAGTGTCAATTGTTTTTTTTGCATCATTTAGTAAATTATTTTTATCCATTGAAATGAACCATTGAGGAGTAGAGGTAAAAATAAGTGGAGTTTTATGTCTCCAACAATGAGGATATGAATGGCTATATTCCTCAAGACTGACAAGAGAATTTGTTTCTTTTAATTTTTCTATAACTAATGGATCTGCTTTCACAGCAGGCAAACCTTTCAAAAAATCAATTTCATCTTTAAAAAGCCCTAAGCTATTCATCGCTTTTATTGGCCTAATATTATTTTTCTTACATATTAGATGATCATCAACGCCGTGAGCAGGTGCAGTATGCACGCATCCTGTTCCAGTCTCTGTCGTGACATGATCACCATGAAGTAATACTGATTTTCTATCTAAAAAAGGATGTAGGAGTTGAATATCTGAAATTAATTTACCAGGTACCTTGGATATTTCTGTGCCAACCTTTCCCCATCTTTCCATGCATTCATCAATCATTTCAGAAGCAATAACTACGTGCGTATCATCAACATTTATCAATGAATAATCTAACTCTGCATTAATACAAACCGCAACATTTGATGGGATAGTCCATGGTGTGGTCGTCCAAATTACAAAAGAAATTGATTCTGGTTTATTTGTATTAAAAATATCTTTCAACTTGGATATTGATTCTTTGTCAGCTTCAAATGAAACATCAATAGATTTTGAAGTTTTATCCTTATACTCAACTTCTGCTTCAGCCAAAGCAGAACCACAGTCCTGACACCAATGAACTGGTTTTTCACCTTTTTCAATGTGTCCAGCATCATAGATCTTTCCTAATGCCCTTACAACATCTGCCTCAAAATTTGAATCAAGGGATTTATATGGATTGTCCCAATCACCTAATATTCCTAGTCTTTTAAAATCATTTAATTGATTATTTATTTGTGATTCTGCATATTCTTTGCAGGCATTTTGAAAAGTTTCTTTATTCTTAACTAAATCGCTATTTTTACCATGCTTCTTTTCAACATTTAACTCAATCGGTAGTCCATGACAGTCCCAACCAGGAATGAATGGTGCGTTTAAGCCCTGAAGTGTCTTATTCTTGATAGTTATATCTTTTAAAACTTTGTTTACTGAATGACCAAGATGGATTGATCCATTGGCATACGGAGGCCCATCATGAAGTAAAAACAATTTTCTATCTTCGTATTTTTGTCTAATTTTTTTGTAAAGATTTTTTTTCTCCCATAAATCAAGAATTTCAGGCTCCTTTTTTGGTAAACCAGCTTTCATTGAAAAATCTGTTTCAGGTAGATTTAATGTATCTCTATAATTAATAGTCATTTGAATTATTTAAAAATTTTTTAGCAATTAAGATATCCTGTTGAATTTGCAATTTTAACATGTCTAAATTATCAAATTTCTTTTCATCTCTTATTTTTTTTATAAATTTAATTGTTACTCTCTGAGAGTAGATATCATCATTAAAATCAAATAAATGAACCTCTAGAACAGGGTGTTTTCCACCAACAGTCGGCCTTAAACCCATATTAGCTATTCCTTTGAAATCATTATTTTCAAGACTGCACTCAACTGCATAAACTCCTTTTATAGGAAGCTTTTGTTTTGGTAGCCATAAATTTGCAGTTGGTACATCAATTGTTCTACCTAAATGTTGGCCGTGTACAACTTTGCCAGAGAAAGTATATGGCCTACCAAGAAGTTCTTCTGCAAGCTTAAAATCATCATTTGCAAGTGCTTTCCTTATTCTAGTACTACTTACACGCTCACCTTTGTAAATTATTGTATCTGTATTTTCAACTAGGATCTTTTTTTCTTTTCCCCATTCTCTCAATTGATTTGTATCTCCTGCTCTATTAGTACCAAATCTGAAGTCATCTCCAACAGTAAAGCTAGCAAGGTTTATCGAATCCAATATTTCAGAAATAAAAACTTCTGGTGACATATTTCTAAGTGAGTTATTAAATTTAAGGAAAAAAGCAAAATCAATACCATTTTTATTTAACTGATTGAACTTTTCTCTCCATGAACAGATTCTGGGAGGAATCTTATTTTTGATATTGTTTTTTGTTGCAAAATATTCTGAAGCGTGTGGTTCAGTAAAGAATACAATTGTTTTAGAGTTGAATATTTTTGAATTATCTTTTATTTTTTTTATGACAGCTTGGTGGCCTAAATGTAATCCATCAAAATTTCCAATAGTTCCAGAAAGTTTCACATCTTTAAATCTTAATTTAAATAAATCAAGATTTTGTTGTCCTCTAATTAAATACATATCAATCTAATATTTCCTTAAGTGGCTGTTTATATATAAATCTAGCAACAGAAAAATATACGATTATTGAGATTATTATTTCAGCTAATAGATAAAGTATTCTTTCTATTTGACTTAATTCTATAAAGTTAACCCATGAGGTAAAGAAATATAGAAAGATAATAAGAGATGTACTTGATAGTAAAACCATACAATTAAATCTGTTAAATATACTTTTAATCTCTATAAAACCATCTTTATACAAAATTATTTCAAGAATAAAGACGCTTATTAATGCAGATATTGAACTCCCAATAGCTATTCCGACATGACCAAAACCATAAACAAAAGCTAAAATATAATTTAAAGCAGCATTCAACAACAAGGATAAAATTGCAACATACATAGGTGTTTTTGTATTTTTTTGTGCAAAAAATGCTGGAGTCAGAACCTTCATAAGCATGAAGAATGGAAGCCCAATAGAAAATGCTATTAAGCTATAGGAAGATTTAAAAACATCTAATTGAGTGAACTCTCCCCTATAAAAGATTGCACTAATTATATCTTCAGCACAAAACATCAAACCTATTAGAGAAGGAATACCGATAAACAAAACAAATCTTTGTCCCTTTTGTAAGGTATTAATAAAAATTTTTCTCTCACTAATCACATCTAATTTAGATAATGTTGGTAAAAGAACTGTTCCGATACCAATTGCAAATATCCCCATCGGAAACTGAACAAGCCTATCAGAAACATATAACCAAGTTGGGCTTCCTGTTTCAAGCAATGATGCGAAAATAGTATCTATCAACAAATTAATTTGTATTATGCCTCCAGCTAAAATTGCTGGAAAAATTACAATAAAAAACTTTTTAACTCCCTCATTCTTAAAATTTAATTTTGGTACAGGCAATCTATTTATGCTTCTTAGGGGCGCTATTTGTATTAATAGTTGTACAAAACCAGCAAGTAATACCCCCCAAGCTAGTACAAAAATTTCAATTTCATATTTTGGGGCAATAAATACAGCTGCAATAATTAAAGATAAATTAAAAACTACTGGAGTAAATGCTGGAATTGAAAATTTTTGATGAGTGTTTTGAATTCCACCAGCGAAAGCTACTAATGAAATCAATGCTAAATACGGAAACATTATTCTTAAAACTTTTACAGATATATCTTGTTTGATTGGATCAAAATAGAAACCTGGAGCAAACAAAAAGATAAAAATTGGTGCAAAAACTAAAACCAATAATGTGAAAACAAATAAGCAAAGCAACAATGTACCTGCGATAGAATTTAAAAACTCATTTGTTTTAAAATGGTTATTTTCTTTTTCATACTCTGCATATATTGGAACAAAAGCTTGATTGAAAGCTCCTTCAGCAAAAAAACGTCTAAATAAATTTGGAATTCTCAAGCAAATTACAAAAATATCATGAAGAAATGATGCTCCAAGTAGATTGGTTGTAAAGACATCTCTTAACAGCCCAAAGAATCTTGAAAAACTTGTGCCAGTAATAACTTTCTTCAAATTACTAAGAATGTTAAGAGGTCTACCCCGATTATTATGTATCTTGTTCAAAATCTAAGGATGCCGAATTTATGCAATATCTTAGTCCGGTAGGCATTGGACCATCATTAAATACATGACCTAGATGTGCATCACATTTTGCGCACTTAACCTCTATTCTTTTCATACCAAATGAATTGTCCTCAAATTCGTTAATAAAATTTTCATCTTTAGGCAAGAAAAAACTTGGCCAACCACAACCTGAATCAAATTTAGTATCTGACTGAAATAACTCTTGACCGCAACAGATACATTTATAATTTCCTTGACCCTTGAAGTCCCAATATTTTCCAGTATAAGGTCTTTCCGTTCCAGATTGTCTAGTAACTCTATAACTCTCATCATTAAGCAAAGTTTTCCACTCATCATCAGTTTTGACAATTTTTGACATGTACTAATTGTAAATAAAAAGAAGTTATATAGGTAGGTATTATTAAACGGCTTTTGAATTGATATAAATATTATCTGTGTATGTAAAAAAATCATTAAGAAGATTTTCAGTTGGCTTATAGATCCTTCTTCTCTTATCAACTTGAGAGCTAGTTTCGCTTATATAATTAAGCTTAACTGCCTGTTTAAGAACTTGTAAACGTTTTATTCTGGATGCATATTTTTTTGGGACAAGAGAAATAGCATATTCTTGAGATATTTCATTCCCTTCTAAATATTCCCACATAAAACTCATTAAAAAATAAAATCTATAGGTATCTGCATGAAAAAAATTTAGGAAATCTGGATTTTTTGGGTTATCAATGACTTGAGTAAGAACGTTTTTAATTAATTTTCTTGCTCTATAAATAGATCTGTTATTATCTTTGTCCACACTTGCCTCATTTTATTAAAGTCGCATACCTTATTTAATGCAATTTGTGTGCCAAATTATTAATAAATAATATATATAAATAATATAAATGATAATAACATTTATCTAATAATTAATGAGAATTATCCGGATTAAATTTGCTTTTTATCCAGTTTAAAAAAGAATTTTCCTTTAAAGTATATCTGTCTAGCATATCAAAGTCATGTGCAAGTTTTTTGGGATCGTTGAAAAAATCTTTTCTAGTATTAAATTCTTTTTCATCAAGGCTTCTTATAAACTTAGCTGGGTTTCCAGCATAAATACAATTTTCGGGAACATCTTTTGTTACAACAGAACCTGCTCCAATGATACTATTTTTACCAATCGTTACTCCTTTGCAAATTATTGCACTATCACCAATCCAAACATTTTCTTTAATGTTTATTGGTTTTGTTTTTCCTACAGGCTCTGCTCTGTCATATATACCATGCCAATCTGCATCAGAAATATATGCACCGTGAGCAATCATACAGGCATCACCTATTTCAATTTTTTCAGCAGCCATAATACGTACTCCCGGAGTAATTAAAGAATATTTACCAATAATTATTTCGCCCTGGTTATCACCTATATTCCAAGATGTAAATTGAATATTTGCATCACTTGCTCCTATCAATGTTGGATAGTCATCTATATGAACGCTGTTACCAAAAACTTTGATATATCTGGGTTTAAAGTAAGCTCCACCTTTACCCAAATATTTAAATTGTGGTTTTAAAAAATGATTAACGTATATTTTATTAACTTTTGTGCTAAATTTTTTTAGCCAATATGGTCTATTATCTTTTCTGATATAAATCTCCTAATAAATATTTTTCTTATGCTAAAGTAGCAAAAAATATTTCCAATTTAAATTGAATAACAAGTACATTATAGAGTTTAAAAGCATAGTCAAGATAGGCATTCCTATCTTTGGCTCCCAAATGTCATATATGCTAATGGGTGCAACGGATACTATCATTGCTGGTAGAGCTAGTGCAACAGACTTAGCCGGCCTTGCTGTTGGTACCGCATTTGCAAATACCTTATGGTTTTTTGTAACTGGAGTAATTTTCTCTGTAACTCCAATAGTTGCTCAATTATTTGGTGCTAAAAAATTCAAAGAAATTGGTAGAAAACTCAGAGAGATCCTTTGGATAGCTGGATTTTTAGGTTTTTTATTAGCATGCATTATTTTTAACTTAGATCTCTTACTGGCCTTTTTACCAATAGAAGACTCTATAACAAATGTAACAACGGGCTATCTTAAAGCTGTAGCCCCTGGTATTGCTTTTATAACTATATTTACCTGTATGAGATGTTATAGCGAGGGAATGACCTTAACAAAACCTATATTTATTATCGCCTTCAGTGGAATGCTATTAAACATACCGCTAGATTTAATTTTTGTATATGGTTGGTTTGGATTCCCTAAACTTGGTGGTATGGGATGCGGCGTAGCTACTTCAATAGTTTCATTAATAATGATGGTTGTTCTTTTTATGTATATAGCTTTATCAAAGAATTACAAAAAAACAGCTCCATTTATAGCTTTTACCCTGCCCTCAATTAAGACAACTAAAGAAGTTTTTAAATTAGGGTTGCCAATTGGTATTGGAATATTTATTGAATTAAGTATGTTTTCGGGAGCAGCAATAATATTAAGTGTTCTGGGTGAAGTTGTTGTTGCCAGTCATACTGTCGCAATAAATATTGCTAGTTTGTTTTTTATGGTTCCTCTAGCAATTGGTTTAGCTGCTGCAACTAGAGTTGGTAACCTGATTGGAGAGAAGAATCCTTATCAGGCAAAAATAGCCTCTCATTCAACCATATTTTTATGCATAGTTGGTGCTCTTATGAATGTACTTATTATTCTTATTTTTGGTTCAAATATTGTAAGTTTATATACAACTGAGCTACCAGTTTTTGAATTGGCCCTAAGTTTAATTATTTTTGCTGCAATATTTCAAATACCTGATGGTATACAAATGGGTGCTTTAGGAAGTTTAAGGGGTTATAAAGATACATTTATACCAATGATTCTCCTTTTAATATCTTATTGGGTTTTTGCTATGCCTATTGGTTTTTATTTGACGAACTATGGTTTTGTAAGTCCTTTAGGTGCCAAGGGTATGTGGTACGGCATGATTATTGGATTAAGTATTTTTTCAATATTATCAATATTTAGATTAAGGTGGATTATTAAAAAAACTTTACAGTTTAAGAGTTTAGAACCTCAGAAACTTTAGATCCAATAGAAACCAAATTATCTGCAATATGCACCCCACATTCTCTTAGTTTTTTTATTTTTTCTTTGGCGGTACCTTTGCCACCGGCTATAATAGCTCCAGCATGACCCATTCTCTTCCCAGCTGGTGCTGTTTGTCCTGCTATGTATGATATTACCGGTTTTGAAATGTTATTTTGAATATATTCTGCAGCAGATTCCTCGGCATTTCCTCCAATTTCTCCAACCATTACAATAGCTTCTGTTTGGTCATCATTTTCAAAGAGTTTTAATATATCAATAAAAGAGGATCCTGGAATCGGATCACCTCCAATACCAACACAGCTACTTTGACCAAAGCCTAAATCAGTTGTTTGTTTTACTGCTTCATATGTAAGCGTTCCAGATCTAGATATTATTCCAATAGATCCAGGTTTGTGAATATTACCAGGCATTATTCCCAATTTAGCTTCTCCAGGCGTAATAACGCCGGGACAATTTGGCCCAATAAGTCTAACTCCTAGTGCGTCAACTCTTTTTTTAACATGCAGCATATCTAAGGTTGGAACGCCCTCTGTAATACAGATTATTAACTTTATACCTGCTTCAGCAGATTCTAAGATAGAGTCTTTGCAAAATTTAGCAGGCACAAAGATTATTGATGCGTTTGGCTCAAGCTGCTTAACAGCATCTTGTACTGAGTCAAATACAGGTTTATTAAGATGAATTTGGCCACCTTTACCTGGAGTAACTCCACCAACTATATTTGTTCCATATTCAATAGATTGTTCAGAGTGAAGAGTTCCTTGAGAGCCTGTAAAACCTTGTACTAGTAACCTAGTATCTTTGTTAACTAAAATGCTCATTTTGCTAGCTCTACTGCTTTGTTTGCAGCATCGGATAAATTATTTATGCTATGTATTGCTATATTTGCCTCAGATAGAATTTGTGCACCTAAATCAGCATTATTACCTTCAAGCCTTACAACAACTGGAATATTAATATTGACTTCTTTCATTGCCGCTACAACACCTTCAGCAATTAAATCGCATCTAACAATTCCACCAAATATATTAACTAAAACAACCTTAACTTCTTTATCTTTAAGTATTATTTTAAATGCTTTTGCTACTCTTTGTTGAGTAGCAGTACCACCAACATCTAAGAAATTAGCTGGATTACCCCCAAAAAATTTAATAGTATCCATGGTTCCCATAGCCAATCCTGCTCCATTGACCATACAGCCAATATTCCCATCTAAAGAAACATAACTTAAGTCACTTTTTGCTGCTTCTGCCTCTTGGGGATCCTCTTGAGTCTCATCATACATTTCTTGAAGCTCAGGCTGTCTGAATAAAGCATTAGAGTCAATATTTATTTTTGCATCTAAACAATGTAAATCACCATTGTCATTAATAACTAAAGGATTTATCTCAAGAAGGCTAAGATCTTTTTCAATGAATAACCTTAAAAGGTTTTCAATCATAGGAATGAATTGCTTTGTTTGAATATCATTAAGCCCAAGAACTCTAGAAATACTTAAAGCTTCTTCTTTTGCATTTGAATTTTCAATATCTATGCCTTGATAAATTATTTTTTCTGGTGAATTTTTTGCAACATCTTCAATATTTACTCCTCCTTCACTTGATCCAATGAAGACAATTTTTTGAGAATCTCTATCAACCACAGCACTTAAGTAGAGCTCTTTTGAAATACTTGTGCACTCCTCTATTAATATTGAGTTAACAAGTTGGCCTTTTTTATCAGTTTGATATGTAACTAATCTCTTACCTAACCACCTTTCAGCAAATCTAGTAGCTGATTTAACTGAATCAATTAATTCAACTCCTCCAGACTTACCTCGTCCTCCTGCATGTACTTGAGCTTTTACAACCCACTTAGATCCGCCAATTTCATTACATGCATCTTCAGCATCGCTGGCATCAAATATAACTTTTCCTTTTGAGACAGGAAGATTATATTGGGCAAATAATAATTTGCCTTGATACTCATGAAGATTCATTTAACCTTATTTCCTATATGGATGGCTTGATTGTTAGAAGCCAATGCAGCTTCATGAAAGGCTTCTGAAACTGTGGGATGACTAAACATTGTTAATGCTATATCTTCAGAACTTGCACCAAACTCCATTGAAATTAATGCTTGTTGAACAATTTCAGCAGCAGCAGGTCCAAATACATGAACACCAAGAATAGTATCAGTTTTCTTATCAGATAGTACTTTTACAAAACCAACAGATTGATCTACAGCAAGAGCTCTTCCGGAAGCTGAAAAAGGAAATTTTCCAACTTTATAATTAATATTCTTAGATTTTAATTCACCTTCATTACTTCCAACCCAAGCAATTTCAGGATGAGAATATATAACAGAAGGCACAAGATCATAGTTCACCTGAGCATGTTTTTCAGCAATTCTTTCTGCTACCATTATTCCCTCTTCACTGCCTTTGTGGGCAAGCATAGGCCCTCTAACAACATCTCCAACAGCCCATATGTTAGAGACAGCTGTTTGACAAAATTCATTAACTTCAATAAATCCTTTATTTATGGAAATATTAAGTCCTTCATCAATTACTCCTTCAGAGTTTGGAGACCTTCCTACAGCAACAATCAATTTATCAAACTTTTTTTCAATCTCTTTACCTTGATTCTCATAAGTAACAGTAACGCAATCTTTTTCTTGAGAAGACTTTGTTACTTTTGAGCCTAATTGAATATCTAAACCTTGTTTCTTAAATTCTTTAAGTGATTCTTTTGAAATATCTTTATCAGCTATTGGAAGAAAATCATCAAGAGCCTCAATCACAGTAACCTCTGAACCAAGTCTTGACCATACACTTCCAAGTTCTAGACCAATAATACCAGCCCCAACAACCCCCAGAGTTTTTGGCACCTTGTCAAAAGAAAGTGCTCCGGTGCTATCAACAATATTTTTACTAAATTTAGCTGAAGGAATTTCAATTGGTTTTGAGCCGGTTGCTATGATTATATTTTTTGCTTCAATATTTTCTATCGAGCCATCAGCTTTTGTTACCTCTATCGTATTAGGAGAAATAACTTTACCTCTTCCTGATAAAGATTTAACTTTATTGGCTGAAAAAAGTCCGCTAATCCCACCAGTTAGTTTATTTACAATATCATCCTTTCTTTTCATCATCGAACTAAGATCTAAACCCAATTTTTCAATTTTGATGCCATGTTCACTAAGATTTTTATGTGCTTCATAATATCTATGAGATGAATCTAAAAGAGCCTTAGATGGAATGCATCCTACGTTTAAACATGTGCCTCCAAGATTAGCCTTACCTTTTTTATCAATCGATTCTTCAATGCAAAGAGTTTTTAGGCCTAATTGAGAAGCTTTTATGGCAGCAACATATCCTGCTGGTCCACTTCCTATAACTACCACATCAAACATATTTTTTCCTTATTATAAATTTAATAAAAGTCTTTCTGGTGATTCAAGCTGCTCCTTAATGGATACTAAAAAGGTGACTGCCTCTTTACCATCTAACAATCTATGGTCATAACTCATTGCAAGATACATCATTGGTCTAATAACAACCTCACCATTAATCGCAACAGGCCTATCTTGAATAGCATGCATTCCTAAAATCGCCGTTTGAGGTGCATTCAAGATCGGCGTCGATAACAAGGACCCAAAAATACCTCCATTAGAAATTGTAAAAGTTCCACCTTGCATTTCTTCGATTGATAATTTTCCATTTCTGGCTTTCTCAGAGTAACTTAATATAGATTTTTCTATTTCAGGTAATGATTTTGTATCAGCATCCTTGATTATTGGGACAACTAGCCCCCTATCAGTTGATACAGCGACACCAATATCTTGGAAGCCATGATAAACAATGTCATCACCATCGATAGAAGCATTAACAACTGGAAATTTTTTTAAAGCCTGTACGGCTGCGATTACAAAGAACCCCATAAAGCCTAATTTAACTTCATGTTCTTTTTCAAATTCAGCGCCATATTTTGATCTAAGATCTTTAATAGGCAACATATCAACCTCATTAAAAGTTGTAAGCATTGCCGTATTTTGTTTTACAGAAACAAGTCTTTTTGCAATAGTTGACCTCAAACGAGACATTGGAACCCTTTTTTCAAGCCTATCAGAAGCTGACGAAACTTGCTCCAAAGGGATGTTTTTAGATTCTTTCTGATCAGATTCTAAATGATTGATAACATCAGCTTTTGTTATACGATCATCCTTACCCGATGCCATGATATCTTTTGGGTTTATGTTTTCTTCAGAAATTATTTTCTTAGCCGCAGGACCTATTTTCTTAACAGCAGGTTTGCTAATTTTCTTTTCAGTTTTTATCTGTTTTTCTTTAATATCTGAAGAAGTTTTAGATGAATTATCAGATTCTGAGAATTCTCCAATTACTTCAGCACTTGAAACAGTGTCACCTTCAGATTTAATAATCTTTGTTATTACTCCATCAGCTTGAGCTAGAACTTCCAGAACCACTTTATCTGTTTCAATTTCTGCAATGACTTCATCTTGGTTTACATTCTCTCCCTCCTTTTTTAACCAATTTGCAACTGTTCCGTCTGCAACAGACTCAGGAAAAGTGGGTGATTTGATTTTTATGCTCATTCAAATATTGCCTTATTAATTAAGTCTTGTTGTTGCTGAAGATGAAGCTTCATTAAACCAACTGCTGGAGCTGCTGCTGCTGGTCGACTTATTAAACTTACTTCATATCCTTTACTAAATCTGTCTAATACTCTTTGAATTCTGTGTCTGTGGCTAAACCAAGCTCCTTGGTTTAAGGGTTCTTCCTGACACCATATATATTCCTTTACATTTTCGTACTTTGTTAGTATTTCTTCAAGGTCATCATATGGAAAAGGATATAATTGTTCTATCCTTATTATTGCAGTATTTCTTATCTTTTTATTATTTCTTTTTTTCATAAGATCATAAAAAACTTTTCCAGAACACATAATAAGTCTTTTGACATTCTTTTTATTTTTTAAATTATCATCTATAACACATGAAAAATTTCCATCAACTAATTCATTTAAGTTTGAAATTGCATCTGGGTTTCTAAGCAAGCTTTTAGGAGAGATTACTACCAACGGCGTTCTCATTTTTCTAATTGCCTGTCTTCTAAGTAAATGAAAAATTTGTTTTGGTGTACTTGGAACACAGACTTGAATATTTTCTGATGCGCATAATTGTAAAAATCTTTCAATTCTTGCACTACTATGCTCTGGTCCTTGTCCTTCGTAACCATGAGGAAGTAGCATAACAAGACCAGATAATCTTTCCCACTTATGTTGAGCAGACACTATAAATTGATCTATAACAACCTGTGCTCCATTTGCAAAATCACCAAATTGAGCTTCCCAAATAGCTAAACCAGATGGCCAGGTAGCAGAATAGCCATACTCAAAGCCCAGAACTGCTTCTTCAGATAATAAAGAATCATATATATCAAATCTGGTATCACTTTGTTCTGCGATCTCAGAGAGAGGAATAAATCCCATACCAGATCTGGAATCAAATACACACGCATGTCGATGAGAAAATGTTCCTCTTCTAACATCCTGACCAGAAATTCTTATTGGGTAGCCCTCCTTTAATAGTGTTGCATAAGCCATGCTTTCAGCATAGCCCCAGTTAATAGGAGTTTTTTCATCTGTCATGCTTAATCTATCTTCAAAAATCTTTCTTGCTTGATTTCCTAAATTAAAAGATTTTGGGACTTTACAAATATCTTTACCAAGTTTAATAAATTCTTTTTTATCAAAAGTCGTATCTACTTTTGGCCACCATTTAATATCCATAAATGGCTGCCAATCAAACCATAAGCTATCATTTGGTTTTTTTGCCAAATTCTTAGCTACTGATTTTCCACCCTCTAAAGACTTTCTATATGAGACCTTGATATCTTTTGCTTTCTCTTTTGATAAAATTCCTTTGGAAATCAAATTTTCTTCATATTGTTTAAGTACGCTTGGATGTTCAGATATTTTTTTATACATCAAAGGTTGAGTTGCAGATGGATCATCTGCTTCATTATGCCCTCTTCTTCTGTAACAAAATAAGTCAATTACAATATCTTTTTTAAATTTGTTTCTATATTTGCATGCAATTTTTGTAGCATTAACTACCATTTCTGGATCATCTCCATTTACATGAATGACAGGAGCTTGAATCATCTTGGCCACGTCTGATGAATAATCAGTTGATCTTGAGTCATTAACATTGCTAGTTGTAAAACCAATTTGATTATTAACAATGACATGAATAGTTCCGCCCACATAGAAACCTCTCGTTTGTGACATTTGAAGAGATTCCATTACGACACCTTGACCAGAAAACGAAGCATCGCCATGAAGCAGCACTGGTATAACTTTTGATCTATCCTTGTCTTTTATTCTGTCCTGTCTAGCTCGAACTGAACCTATAACAACAGGATCTACAATTTCTAAGTGAGATGGATTATTAAATAATGAAACATGAACTTCTCCTCCTTTAGTATCAAAGTTAGAAGAAAAACCTAAGTGATATTTAACATCTCCTGTGCTGGCACCTTCAAGCGTGGAATCTTCATCAAAAGCAGCAAATAAATCTGATGGCAACTTACCAAGAACATTTACAAGAAGATTTAATCTACCTCTATGCGCCATACCAAAACAAATTTGATTTGCGCCCATAGATCCACAATTTTGTATTATGCTTTCAACTAGTGGGACCAACGATTCAGCGCCATCAATGCCAAAACGTTTCATTCCAGGATATTTTGCAGATAAGTATTTTGCTAGTCCTTCAGCAGAATTTAACCTCTCAAAAATATTTAGTTTTTCTTCATCGTCAAATGAATATTCTTGGAGTTTTGATTCAAATTTTCTTTGAAACCATCTTCTTTCTTCTGATTCCATGATGTGATTGCATTCAATGCCAATATTTCCACAATAAATTTCTTCTAATCGATTTATTATTTCCCTAAGAGTTGATTTATCTGAACCGGTATCTAAAGTATCGGTATAAAATACTTGATCGAGATCTTCATTAGACAAACCATGAAATTCAATATCTAAATCTTCTACAAAACGACGTTCCATCATTCCTAAAGGGTCGAGCTTTGCTTTAAGATGACCTCGATTTCTGTATGATTGTATAAGCCTTATTACCTTTCCTTGTCTTTCATCAACAGACACTTCGGAAGTAATATTATTTCTAGATATATTTTTAAAATCTTTAATTATTTCTAAATGAGAAATTTCTCCATTAGATTTTGGATGGCTTGGAAGATTAGTAAAAAAATCAAACCATTCTTTTGATAAATCTTCTGGATTATTAATGAATATTTCGTATAGGCTTTCTAAGTAGGCAGCATGTCCCGCAGAGATGTGTGAGCTCCCCCAAAGCTCTTTCATTCTTAAACTCATTAGTGCCTTCTATTTATACTCCATCAGAGACAATTATATCCTTTTTATTTTTATGTAACATTGATTTTATTTCACCAATTGCCTTATTTGGATTGAGTCCTTTAGGGCAAACATTTACACAATTCATAATTCCATGACATCTGTATACACTAAATGGATCTGATAAAGACTCTAGCCTTTCTTGTGTTTTTAAATCTCGAGAATCTGCTAAAAATCTATATGCTTGAAGTAATGCTGCTGGCCCAACAAATTTATCAGGATTCCACCAAAAAGAAGGGCAGCTTGTAGAACAGCAAGCACATAAAATGCATTCATATAATCCATCTAGTTTATCTCTTTCTTCGGGTGATTGAAGTCTTTCTTGTTCTGGAGCAGTTGTTTCATTTTGTAAAAAAGGTTTGATTTTTTCGTATTGAGCATAAAACTCTGTCATATCTACAACTAAATCTCTAATAACAGGCAATCCAGGCAAGGGTCGAAGTTCAATTTTATTTCTTTTAATTACAGAAGAGATCGGGGTGATGCATGCTAGTCCATTTTTCCCATTGATATTCATACCATCTGAACCACATACACCCTCTCTACAGGATCTTCTAAAAGAAATAGATTGGTCATCCTCTTTTAATAAGTGTAATAAGTCTAAAACCATAATATCTCTATCAGGCTTTTCAATAGAATATTCTTTCATGTAAGGAAATTTATCCTCCTCAGGATTGTAACGATATAGACTAACTTTTAATTTATTACTAATCATTAATATGACCTAACCTTAGGCGGAAATGCATCAACCTTTGAGGGATTAAAATTAACCTCTCTTTTGCTTACAGATTTTGAAATTGGATCATATATGGTATGGCATAACCAATTTTTATCATCTCTATCTGGATAATCATCTCTTGCATGAGCCCCTCTACTTTCTGTTCTTTGATATGCTGATATGGCTGTAGATTCTGCGACTTCAAAAAGATTTTGAAGCTCTATTGCCTCAACTCTGCTTGTATTAAAAGCATCGCTTTTATCCTTAAGATGAAGATTTTGTACCTTATGCTTTAATTCGTTTAATTGATCTAAGCCCTTCTTCATGAATTCACCACGTCTAAAAACCCCAAAATAGTTCTGCATGCACTCCTGAAGTTCTTTTTTAACATCAGCAGGATCAAAACCTTCTCTAGACTCATTTAGCTTGTTAAGTCTTTGAAGTGAATTTTCAATATCATCTTTTGAAGCAGAGTCTACTCCACCGCCAGACTTGAGTTCACTTTGTATGTGCTTGCCTGTAGCTCTTCCAAAAACGACTAAATCAAGCAAAGAATTTCCACCTAGTCTATTTGCACCATGAACAGAAACACATGCCGCTTCTCCAGCAGAAAATAATCCTGGTATTAATTTATCTTCATTGTCTTTTCTTGTAAAAGCCTGCCCAGAAACATTAGTGGGTGTTCCTCCCATCATGTAATGACAAGTTGGAACAACTGGAATTGGCTCATATATTGGATCAACATGTGCAAACGTTCGAGATAGCTCACAAATTCCCGGAAGTTTTGAATTTAAAACGTCTGCTCCTAAATGATCAAGTTTTAAGAAAATATGATCATTTTTTTCACCGCAACCTCTTCCTTCAAGAATTTCAAGAACCATTGAACGAGCAACAACATCTCTACCAGCAAGGTCCTTTACATTTGGAGCATATCTTTCCATAAATCTTTCACCATCTTTATTTATAAGATAGCCGCCCTCACCTCTGCAACCCTCGGTGACTAAAGAGCCAGCTCCATATATTCCTGTAGGATGAAATTGCCACATCTCCATATCCTGAGCTGGATAACCAGCTCTTAGTGCCATAGCCAAACCGTCACCGGTATTAATTAAAGCATTTGTTGTAGAAGCATAAATTCTACCTGCACCGCCAGTTGCCAAAACAGTAGCCTGAGCTTTGAGATATGCAACCTCTCCGTTTTCAATAGAGAATGCTATTACTCCAGTAACTTCATCTTTTGAGTTTTTAACCAAATCTACTGCGAACCATTCATTTAAAAAATTAGTGCCTTCTTTAACATTGTTTTGATAAAGGGTATGAAGTAAAGCATGTCCTGTTCTATCTGCAGCTGCGCATGTTCTAGCTGCCTGTCCTCCTTTACCAAAATCTTTTGATTGCCCACCAAATGGACGTTGGTAAATCCTTCCATTCTCAAATCTTGAAAAAGGAAGTCCCATGTGCTCAAGCTCAAATACAGCTTTTGGTCCTTCAGAACATAAATATTCAATTGCATCTTGATCACCAATAAAATCAGCACCCTTTACTGTGTCATACATATGCCATCTCCAATCATCATTCGGATCAGCGCTTGCAATAGCACATGTAATCCCACCTTGAGCTGAAACAGTATGAGATCTTGTGGGAAAAACTTTTGAAACAACTGCAGTTTTTAAGCCTGATTTAGCTAATTCTAATGAAGCTCTCATACCGGATCCGCCACCTCCAATAATAAGGGCATCAAACTCAATTGTTTTAATATTATTTGTAAAGATATTAATCATTATTAATATTTATAATTATATATCATTATAATTTATAACCATATTATATATAAAACTAAAGCTAAATACATCGCTCCCAATAAAACAAACAGAAAATAATAAATTTTTCTATAAATATCTGCATATTTAGATAAAGATTTGTTCAAAAAGCCCAATGTACGATAAGTTAAATAATCGGTGCCAACAGTCCAAAGCCCTATAAAGGCATGAGTTATAACTAAGATAAATGCTATTGAGGACAAAATCCTGGTTTGAAATGATAGGAAAAATTCTGACCATGAAAAAAAATTTAAATTGCTAGAATAGACATTTATAAAAATGTAGATTAGATACCCTAATAAATATATCGAAGAATATCTCTGGAGATTCCATATTATCGAACCTTTCATAGCAAGCTATAACCTAAGAAAAATGAGTAGCTCAAAGCCCAAAAAATAACAACAAATATTGCTGAATAATTTGCTCCTTTAAGTGACTCACCGATGTGAAAGAAGTCCATGATCAGATGTCTCAAACCTGTCAAGATGTGATACCAAAAAAATGAAAGGCTTACATAAAAAAATAATGAAAAAAAAGAAAAAGAATTTAAACTTGCTAGTAAATCTTCATAACTTGATTTAGATGATGTCGATTCGCTTATGACATAAAGCAATAATGGCAAAGTTATAAAAAATACATAAATGCCTGCTAATCTGTGAGTTATAGAGGAAAATGCAGACATTGGTAGTCTGATTTTTGTTAAATCAAGATATACTGGCCTTTCTTGCATTGTGTGCTTCAAAAATAAATATAAAAAAATTTATTATAATTGGTTCAAATTATACAGCAGATTCTTTATATAACTATCTTTAGTAAATTACTTCTTAACTTTTTTATTATGTTTGATTAGTCGTTGTCTTTTTTTAATTTGCCTTTCGGTTAATTTGTTTGTTTTGTTGTCATAAGGATTATCAGCCTTTCTAAATATCAGCCTTAACTGAATGCTTAATAAACCCAGGCTGGAGCGAAAAGAATTCTCTAGATATTTCTTATAATTATTAGGAATTTTTTTGTCTTGGTTGGAATGTATTATCAATGTAGTTGGACAAGTTCCTCCAAAGTGAACGTGTTTAAATTTAAGTTGTCTTCCTCCAACTGCTGGTGGAGCGCTCATTGATATAAATTTTCTAAGCAAATTATTTAAATTCGAAGTAGAGAATTTCTTTTGTGAAAGATCAATAAGTTTATTTGTCATATTAAAAACTTTATTAAATCCTATTTTTTTTATTGCTGATATTTCTAAAGTGACAAGATTTGACATAAATTCTGATTGCATTTTTTTTGTTTTATAAATTTCTATAAGTTCTTCCTTTTTTAAGAGATCTATCTTATTAAAAACAAATAAAACAGGCTTTCCGTTATCTATTATCATGTTTAATATTTTAAGGTCTTGATCAACAAGACCGTCTGTTGCATCGCATATAAAAATAACTATGTCACTCTGCTCTATTGCATGAATAGCCCTAACATAGGAAAAATATTCAATTTTATGATTGTATTTATAGCCTTTTCTAATTCCAGCAGTATCAATAAATATAAATTTATGATTGTTAAATTCAAATGGAACGCTTATTGCATCAATGGTTGTGCCTGCGATATCACTTACAATTAGCCTATCTTCGTTAATAATTTGATTTATAAATGTAGATTTTCCTGCATTTGGTCTCCCAAGAATTGCAACTTTTTTTCCCTCAGGCAATTCAACCGATACATTGGGAACCTTACTTTCGAGATGTGATTTTAATATATTTAGATTTTTAGAATGTTCGGCGCTGATTTTAATAAATTCAAGAATCCCGTTTTTAGCAAGATCATCATAAATTGAAGAGTTTGATTTTTTGTCAATTTTATTAATTACTGTTATGAAATCCTTATTTAATTTCCTTAATTTATAAATAATATCTAGGTCTTCTTTGTTTAAATCCTCCGAACTATCTAATAAAAGAATAATTAGTGATGACTCTTCAACAGCCAACCAAGCTTGTTGAGAGATTGCTTCTTTAATGGTTTCTTTCTTATTAGCGATGCCACCAGTATCAACCAACAGAGTATCTCTATTTTTTAACTTTATAAAGCCATAATTTCTATCTTTAGTAAGACCTGGAAAATCTGAAACTACTGCATCCCTTGACTTAGTTAATTTATTGAAAAGAGAAGATTTTCCGACATTAGGACGTCCTATGATTGCTATTGAGGTAAACATTTTTAAATCTCATTTTATATGTTTATAGAGAATAGATTAAATGAGTCATCGATAACATATAAGCTATTACTTCTGCTAAATAATGATTTAATAGGTTTTTTTGATAATTTTTTTCTACTAATTGTCTTTCCATTTAAAGGATCAATAATATGAATATATCCTTCAAAGTCACCTACAATTAAATTTCCCTTATAGCTGACCGCATTTGAAAGATTTCTGTTTATGTAATCCTCATTTATCCATGACTCTTGTAAAGACTTTGATGAAAATGATTTTATTTTTGAATTATCCTCAACAACTACCAACATCCCTCTCATCAAGACAGGGGAATAGAATGATGATATTTTATATGACCAAACAGATCTTCTTTGGGCAATATCGAAGATATTAAGGTTTCCTTGATAATTGGTTGTATAAACAAGTCCGCCCTCAATTACTGGACTTGAATCTGCATCTATTAAATTTTCTAATTCAGATGAGCCACTGACATAAGAAATTGCTCCATCCCATATTGGAAATCCTGAATCTATTTCAAATACTCCCAATCTTCCATTATCAAAAGATGTATATAGCAAACTATCAACCATTACTGGGCTGCTACTACCCCTTACAGTAAGCGCTGGAAGCTTAGATCTATAAGACCATTCAATTTCACCTGTTTGTTTATTTAGTCCAATTAATTCTCCTGAACCTGTTTTAACTGCAACTATTTTTGTATCAATAACCGACTTACTTAAGACTTCTCCTTTGACATTTGTACTCCAAAGCTTAGATCCATCTTTTTGATCTAAAGCTATAACATTTCCATCAACATCTGCAACAATAATAATTCCAAAACCTGCAGCAGTTCCAGAGGCAAGAAAATTTAGTTCTGTTGACCAGTCAATGGTCCCATTGCTTATATCAATTGAAGATAAAGTTCCTTGAGAGTCTGCAAAAAAAATACTTTTTGAGCTGAAGGCCGGTTCAAAATTTCCAATCTCATTTTCACCTTTAAAAGAAATATCCCATATTATTTGAACATCCTTTTTATTTTCAATTTTATATAGCTCCTTCGGCTCATCTGGATCAACTTCATCAGACTTCCAAAACCTCAAGCCATCAAGAGATGAACAAGAGCTCAAAATAAACATTGTTTGAATAATAAGAAAAAAATATAGTTTTTTATTTATCAACTTTCTTTCCTATGTTTGCTATCTTCATCGAGATAATTGATTTGGAAGTTTCATCATTATATTTTTCTAAAGCTTTATTATATTGAGCTAAAGAAAGGTCAATTTTATTTTGTTTAAGTAAAATATCGCCAGTCAATTCGTGAATGTATCCATTGGTAGATTCTGATGAAAACTTTTCAATCATATCAAGGGCTTCATCATATTTTTTTTCTGATGAAAGTATTCTCGCGGCACTCACTCTTGCAATTTTATTGTATATTTTATTTCCATTTCTGCCATCTGTGATACTGACTAGCTTCTGAAAATTATTAAGAGATTTTTCAAAATTATTATTTCTAGCATCAAGGCTAGCTTTATTTAATAAAGCTATCTGTGCATAACCTGAATTGCCATAGCTCTCCAATAAATTGTTTAGGGTTTGTTCTAATAGTTCATAATCTGGATTTTCTGAAGAAATCTCATTGAAAAAACTTGTATATATTTTGGAAGCCTCTGAGTTATTTTTCTTTGTTAACTGATTATTAACAATAGTATAGCCAATGATAAAAACAACTATTAAAAAAATTGAGATTATTATTTTTTTATTTTTTTCGAGAAATTTTAATAAGGGTAAAAACTTCATATTATTTTCATATACATTATTATTCATATTTTGTTACCTTATTTAAGTTTTTTAATAAAGCCATCAATTTCATCCAAGCCTAGTGTAACTTGCTCAGAACTTTTATCTAAAAGAGGTTTAACAATAATTTTTTTAGCTTTAAGCTCATCCTCTCCAATAATTAATGCATAAGCAGCATTATCTTTATTTGCCCTTCTTAATTTTGATTTCAAACTTCCATCAGAAAGTTGAACATCTATATTAATTGAGTTATTTATAGATCTTAAATTGTGGGCTATTTTATATGCTTTTGGTTCAATTTTGTTAGATAAAATTATAAAAGAAACCATTGTCATGTTGTCTTTATATGTTTTTGCTAATGAAGCAAGGCGTTCAATACCAATAGCCATTCCTATAGCTGGTAGGCTTTTGCCACCAAGTTGTTTGCATAATTCATCGTACCTCCCCCCACCTAAATATGAATCTTGTGCACCAAGACTAGACGAAACAGCCTCAAAAACAAATCCAGTATAGTAATCTAATCCTCTAACTAGGTTATGATCAATCTCAATTTTACAATCATTAGAATATGTATCTTTTATGGTATTTAAAATACTTATAGCATCTTCTGAAAGATAATCGATTATTTTAGGGGCATCTTTTAAGATTGCTTGAGTATTTAAATTTTTTGAATCGAGAACTCTTAGTGGATTCTTGTTAAGACGTTCCAAATCTTTGGCATCAAGTTTTGATGACAGTGGTATTAAAAAATCTTCTAAAGCTTTGCAGTAATTTTGTTTTGTTTCATTATTTCCTAAATGATTTATTTTTAGTACTGAATCCTCTATTCCTAATGCCCTATTAATTGAACAAATTAATGAAACAATTTCTAGCTCTGCTAATCCTTCTGGGTAACCTAGAATTTCAACACCGGCTTGATTAAACTGCCTATATCTGCCTTTTTGCGGGCGTTCATATCTCCACATTGGTCCTAAATACCATAGCTTATGAGTATCATTATCTATTTTCTTTTCAATAACTGACCTTATTACACTGGCTGTGCCTTCTGGTCTAAGAGTTATACTTTTTTCATTTTTATCAAGAAAAGAATATAGTTCCTTATTAACAATATCTGAAGCATCTCCAACCGATCTCTTGAATAGGTTTGAACTTTCTAAAGCAGGAGTTCTTATTTCAGAAATCGAATAACTTTCAAAAATATCTCTAAGAATTTCTTCTGCATAAAATATTCTTTCAGAAATATCTTCTTTGCTCGTCTTATGGCCAATAAGATCGATCATTCCTGTAAGAGAGTGAATTTTTTCCAACTTAACTCCTTAAAATTATCTGTTCAGATTCTGTTTTATTTTTACTAATTTTTTTTCTTACTTGTTTCTCAAGTTCATTAACCAAATCATCATTTGAAATTTTTTTGTTAGGCGTTCCATCAATATACAAAAGATTTTTAGGGCTTGCTCCAGTAAGTCCAATACTAGCAGCTTTACTTTCTCCAGGTCCATTTACATAACATCCAATAATAGCAATTTCTATATCATCTGAAATATCCTCAAGACGCTCTTCGAGCTCATTAACTACATTAATTACATTAAAGTTTTGTCTAGAACAGCTTGGACAAGCAATAATTTTTACACCCCTGCTTCTAATATTTAAGCTTTTTAGTATGTCCCAACCAATTTTTATCTCATCAACAGGATCTGAAGCTAAGGAAATCCTAATGGTATCTCCAATACCTTCAGTCAAAAGCATCCCAATTCCTATCGAAGACTTTACAGTTCCAGCTCTGTAACTTCCTGCTTCAGTTATTCCAAGATGCAACGGCTGATCAATTAATTTTGATATTTTTCGATATGCTTCCACAGTCATTTCTATGTTTGAAGCCTTAAGACTCATTTTATAATTGTCAAAATTAAATTTATCTAAAATTTCAACATGCCTTAGAGCTGATTCAACTAAAGCATCAGCATTAGGTTCACCATATTTTTTTTGTAAGTCTTTTTCTAAAGAGCCAGCATTAACACCAACCCTAATTGGAACATTGTTGTGAAGAGCGGCATTAATAACTTCTCTTATACGTTCTTCTTTTCCAATATTACCTGGATTAATTCTTAAACAGTCAGCTGTATCAGCAACCTCTAAGGCAATCTTATAATCAAAATGAATGTCAGCAACCAGGGGTATATTCACTGCTTTTTTTATTTCTTTGAACGCATTTGCTTCGTCATACCCTGGTACAGAAACTCTTACTATATCGGCACCTGCTGACTCCAAATCTTTAATTTGATTGACAGTTGATACTACATCACAAGTATCTGTATTCGTCATCGATTGAATTGAAATAGGATTATTGCCTCCAACAGGAATATTTCCAACCATGATGGTCTTGGTTTTATTTCGCTTAATCCAGTTGCTCATTTAAAAAATAAATTGTATTCAATCTAGTAAGTCTATTAGCATTAGTAATAAAATCAATGCGTTCATCATTATAAGTCCCTGTCACTGAATCGGCATTTTCAATTATGATTTTAAATGGCATAGCTATTTCTTTAATAAACTGGTCATCTTTCTCAAAATTTTGCGCTACCACAAGCTTTTCATTCATATAAAGCTCAATCCAACATTCGCTAACAAAATCAAGAATAAGCATATTTTTATTAACACTGATATCATTATTGTGCTCAATTGGAGTATCTTCTTTAAAAGAACTCACTACTAAATCGATATCAACTGGATTAGTAATTTCATCCTCATTAACATCTAAAGCAATTTGTTTGTTGGATAAGTAATAAAGAAAGGTTATTCCAGCTAATATTAATAAAAGAGTTAATAAAAACTTTGGGCTCTTTACAAAAGATTTATTTAGCTTAAATTCTGACGGCATTATTGTATTTCTTTTAGGAATGTCTTGTTCGAAAATATTTGGAAAATCAGAATTTATTCCAAGATAAGCATCGTATTTCTTAAAGTATGCCTTTGCAAATACCTTGCTAGGAAAAATTGTGTAATCACCTTTTTCTATAGCAATAAGATAATCTTTGTTTATAAAAATCTTCTTTGATACTTGATCAATAGAGTATCCATACTCGAGTCTTTTTTTTGTAAATCTTTTGCCAATTTTTGCTGAAGAAGCAGACTTTAATTCGTATTTCATGATATTAATTTATGAGATATTAAATGCTTCCCTTTAATTGAATGAGCAAGGTTTCCAACCAATTGTCCACAGGCTCCATCAATTTCATCGCCACGGGTAATTCTTAAAGTAGTAATGTATCCTTTGTTCATTAAATAATCTTTAAATAAATTTATTTTTTTTAAGGTTGGTCTTTTATAATTTGATCCTTTAAAACTGTTAAATGGTATTAAATTAATCTTACATGACATCGTTGATAACAATCTTGTTAACTTTTTAGCATGCAAAATTGAATCATTTATACCATCAATAAGGATATATTCAACAGTGATACTTCTCTTGTTCTGATATTTATTTAAATAATCTTTACATGCATCTATCAAAGAATCTATAGGATACTTATTATTTATAGGAACTATCTCATCTCTTAGATTATCATCTGGCGCGTGAAGAGATATCGCTAATGAAACATCTATTTCATCATAAAGTTTTTTTATATTTGGCACTATGCCAGAAGTACTAATGGTAATTCTCTTTCTTGAAAGTCCATAAGCTAACTGATGTTTCATTATCTTTGCTGATTCTATTACAGCATCAAAGTTAAGTAATGGCTCTCCCATACCCATAAACACTATATTTGTAATAGGTTGATTATATTTTCTATGAAAATTTGAAAGCCATAGCTGTCCAATAATTTCATGACTATCTAGGTTTTGGTCGAACCCCTGGGCACCGGTAGCACAAAAAGTGCATTGAAGAGCGCAACCAGCTTGAGAAGAGACACATAAAGTTCTTCTATTTTTTTCTGGAATTTCTACCATCTCTATCATTGAACCTGACTCAAGAGCAATGAGATATTTGATTGTACCCTCCTTGGAAACATGCTCTTCATGAATAATTGGGGGCTTAATGTAGGCAATCGAATTAAGCTTAGCTCGAAGATCTTTATTCAGATCTGTCATTAAATTAAAATCTAATACGCCTTTTTGGTGTATCCATTTTAGAAGTTGTTTTGCTCTAAACTTCGGTTCATTAATTTTTGAAAAAAAACTTTCTAGCGACTCTAGAGAGTAGCCTAAAAGATTTTCTTTTGCTTGCAATTTACTTATTCAATATTTCTTTAGTTGAAAAGAAATACTCAATCTCCCTTTTTGCACTAACGAGTGAATCTGATCCGTGAACGGCATTTGCATCTATACTTTTAGCAAAATCTGCTCTTATTGTTCCCTCGGCAGCCTCTTGCGGATTTGTTGCACCCATAAGCTCTCTATTTTTTTGAATTGCATTGTCACCTTCAAGCACTTGAATAAACACTGGGCCTGATGTCATAAAATTTTTAAGATCATTAAAAAATGGTTTTCCGTCGTGTTCTGCGTAAAACCCTGATGCCAATTCGTCTGTTAAGTGTATTAACTTTCCAGCAACTAGATGCAAACCATTTTCTTCAAATCTAGTTATAATTTTTCCAATTACATTTTTTTTTACTGCATCGGGTTTAATGATTGATAGTGTTTGTTCTATGGCCATATCTAAGTCCTAAATTTATTCGGTATTATATTAAAGTTATTGTGATTCTTCTATCCAATGCATCTGAATAGCTTCAAGTATTTTTTCATTAGACCTTTTAGGATCTCCAACAAAATTTTCCAATCCACATACTTTTTGATGTAAATCTGGAAAACTTATCCATTGAGGGTCAACTTCTGGAAATTTATCGTAAAGCTCTATGGCTATATCTAAAACATCTATCCAATCTATTTTTTGCACTAATGATCCTCAGAAACCATATTAATATTGTATTTCGGTAGTTCGATTTCTATTTCTTCATCATCCGGAGGTATTGCTTGACAGCTTAATCTTGAAGTTTGTTCTAATCCCCATGCTTTATCTAGTAGATCTTCTTCAATATCACTGGCTTCATCCAAAGATTCAAACCCTTTTCTTACGATACAGTGACATGTAGTGCAGGCAGCTGACATTTCACAAGCATGTTCTATCTTAATATCATGTCTCAAAGCAGCTTCACAGATCGTTTCTTCTGGAAGAGATTCAATTTGAGCTCCATCAGGACATATTTCCTTATGAGGCCATATTTTTATTTTTGCCATTTTTAAACTGTGAAACTCTCGCCACATCCACAAACAGCTTTTGCATTTGGATTGACGAACTTAATACCTTTATTCAGACCATCATCAACATAATCTATTAAGCTTCCTTTTAAAAAATTAAAACTTTCAGTATCTACAAAAATAGTACAATTTTCTTTCTTAAATCTTAGATAACCATCTTGAATGACATCAACAAAATCAAAAGTATATTCATAGCCAGAACAACCAGCCTCTTTGACACCAATTTTTATACCTTTGCCCTTACCTCTTAAATCAAGCATTTCTTTGAAATGAGTTAAGGCGCTTTCAGATAAGTTAAGTTCTTCAGGGTTAAAATTGCTCATCTCATTTATTGCTTGGCTTCATAATCCTCAATAGCTTGTCTTATTGAATCTTCAGCTAAAACAGAACAATGAATTTTTATAGGGGGTAATTCAAGCGCTTCCACAATTTCGACATTTTTAATAGCTTTAGCTTCTTCAAGAGTTTTTCCTATTAACATCTCAACTAACTCACTGGAAGATGCTATTGCGGAACCGCAGCCATAAGTTTTAAATTTCACATCCTTTATAACATGTGTATTACCCTTTGCTTCGCACTTAATTTGAAGTTTCATAACATCACCACAAGCTGGCGCTCCAACCATTCCAGTTCCTATATTTGTTTCTTTAGGATCAAATCTTCCAACCTTGAATGCTTCAGGGTTATTTAATGTATTTTCAAATTTTTCAACAACTTTTTTACTATACGCCATACAAATCTCCTAGTGCATTTTCCATTCAACTTTATCAAGGTCAATACCATCAAGATGCATCTCCCATAAAGGTGAAAGTTCTCTTAATCTATGCACAACATTGCCTAAAATATTTAATGTGTCTTTAACATCATCATCGCTTGTAAATCTCCCAAATGAGAACCTGATTGAGCTATGTGCTAATTCATCTTTTCTTCCAAGTGCTCTTAAAACATATGAAGGTTCTAGGCTTGCAGAAGTACAAGCAGATCCTGACGAAACAGCAATATCTTTTAAACCCATAATTAAAGACTCTCCCTCAACAAAATTAAAACTTACATTGAGAATATTTGGTACTTTATTTTTTAGATCACCATTTACATATACGTGATCAATCTCTTTTACTTTTTCAAGAAAATCTTGATGAAATTTATTTACTTTTATGTGGTCTTTAGGCATCTCAGCTTTAGCAATTTTAAAAGCTTCGCCCATACCGACAATTTGATGAGTAGCTAATGTTCCTGATCTCATTCCTCTTTCATGACCTCCCCCGTGGATAAGTGCTTCTAATCTTACTCTTGGTTTACGTCGAACAAACAATGCTCCAATTCCTTTTGGTCCATATGTTTTATGTGCTGAAAATGACATCAAATCAACAGGTATATTAGATAAATCTATATCTATTTTGCCTGTGCTTTGCGCAGCATCTACATGGAAAAAAGCGCCTTTCTCTCTAACAATAGAACCGATTTTTTCAAGATTATTTACGGTTCCTAGCTCATTGTTAATATGCATAATAGATACCAAGATTGTTGTATCTTTGATGGCGTCCTTTACGGATTCAGGACTAATAATACCACCCTCATCAGGATCTAAATATGTAACTTCGAAACCTTCCCTTTCAAGTTGTCGACATGGGTCTAAAACAGCTTTATGTTCAATTTTAGAAGTTATTATGTGATTTCCTTTATTTTTATAAAATCTAGCAACACCTTTAATAGCAAGATTATCAGCCTCTGTGGCACCAGATGTCCAAACTATTTCACGAGGATCGCAATTAACAAGATTTGCCACATGTGATCTTGCTTCTTCAACAGCTTCATCGGCCTTCCATCCAAATTTGTGAGATCTAGATGCAGGATTACCAAACTCACCTTCAGGAGTTAAAAATTCCATCATTTTGGAAGCTACCCTTGGATCAACTGGTGTAGTCGATGCGTAGTCCAAATAAATTGTAGATTGTGTGCTCATCTAATTTATCTCTTTAACTTTAATATATGGGTCTTCATACGATTCTACAAGACTATTTATAGTAATTTTTTCTAAATAATCTTCGACAATGATATTAAGTTCATGCCACAAATCATGGGTGCTGCATTTTTTTCCATTATGACATGCCGAACTTCCATTGCATTTAGTTGCATCAAGTATCTCATCAACTGCGTACATAACTTCTTTAATTGAAATAGATGCAGGATCTTTGGCATACAAGTACCCGCCATTTCTTCCTCTAATGCTCTTGACGATACCAGCCAAACGCAGTTTTCGAAAAATCTGTTCTAAATATGTAAGCTCTATATTCTGGTTATTAGATATATCACTAAGAGAGACAGGTCCCGAAGACTGTAAAAAGCTCAATTCAGTAAGTGCACTAACAGCATATCTGCTTTTTGTAGTTAATCTCACGAGGGAATTATAAATACCTGACTAATTTAGTCAAGTTTCAATATTCATACCTAATCTATCTGCAACTTGATGATAGGATTCAACAACATCACCCAAACCTTGTCTGAATCTGTCTTTGTCCATTTTTTTCATGGTTTTTGAATCCCATAGTCTGCATCCATCTGGAGTAAATTCATCAGCAAGCACAATCTTATCTTTATAAACTCCATATTCAACTTTGAAATCTACAAGAATAAGACCTGAGTCCAAAAAAAGCTTTGAAAGTATCTCATTTACTTTATAGGTTTGTTTTTTCATTTCTTTGATTTGCTCTTGGTTAGCCCAGCCAAAAGAAAGAATATGCTCATCATTAATTAGTGGGTCCCCCAATTCATCATCTTTTAAGAAAAATTCAAATAAAGGATTCTCTAGCACCAGCCCATCTTCAGTTCCAAGTCTTTTACATATTGATCCAGAAGCTCTATTTCTGATAACGCATTCAATTGGAAACATGTCGAGTTTATATACAAGCGAGTCAGTGCTATCAATTACTTCAATTAAATGTGTTTCAACTCCATTCTCTTTTAAATGATCCATAATAAAAGCATTAAATTGATTGTTTACTGCTCCCTTTCCTAATAAAGCCTCTTTCTTTTTACCATCAAAGGCTGAGGTATCATCGCTGAAATGCATAATCAAATGATCATCATTTTCAGTGGTGAACATTGATTTTGCTTTACCTTTTGTTATTTCGTTAATTTTTTTCATTAGCTTAAAGATTCGTTTATTTTTGATAAAAGTTGTTCTGAATCTGCAATATTACCATCTTTTGAAATAGCTCTAACAAAACTTTTACCATTCTCTTCTTTAATTGTTATTTCAAATTGAGATTCTTCACCAAGGACAATATCTTGAGGATTGTTATTACTTCTGCCTCCAAATAGACCAAATAAACCTCTTTCTTCTTCTTTGGCATAACTTACAAAAAATATGCCGTTACTCCTATCCCTATCATTTGTAATAATATCTGCTGCTATTAAAGCTCTACTAACCGAGGACCAAGCACGATCAAAATTTAAATCTAAAGCAATTACGGTCTTACCATCCTCTGTGAAAATATTAGCCTTTTTCATTTCATTAAGATTCTGTGCTGCTAAAGATGTACCAGAAAAATTTGATACAGATGTGGCAAAATAATCCACTATTTTCTCAAGTTCTTGTTGTACAAATTCTGGATTGCTCTGAATATCTCCACTACTCTTATTAATTTGATATAAAAATATTTCTGTAGAGGCTTCTTTTATGCCATGCTCAACTTTCATTTGTAACTTTGTTTCCATATTAAAATCTATTTCAATTTCTCCAGATATTGGATCAGCGCCAACTACTTCATATTTAGATGTGTCCCAATAATTTTTTGCAATTGGCCATGACGTAGAAGGAAGAGTCTCTATGTAAATCCACATTAATTCACCCAGTCTTCTTAGCTGAACTGAACTATTTCCAGATGAAGCAAATATTTGTCTTGGTTTTGGTACTTCAAGGATGTTGTCAATTTCCTCAAGACCAACAACTGGATAATGATTTTCTGAATTGGGTTCTGATAAAGATCCAGGTAAAGCAATATCTTCTTCAATCTGCTCATCAAGGAAATCATATTTTTTATCAGGAAAGTATCCATCAGGCCCGCTTATAATTGAACAAGCACTCAAAAAAAAGGTTATCAAAAATAGTGAGCTGATTATTTTCATAATAATTTTAATTTTATCATTTCTGACATTATATTTTCTTCAAATTTCTTATCAAGATTAACAAGAGGTAATCTAAGTGAATTTTGTATAAATCCCATCTTAAATAAGATCCACTTTACAGGAATCGGGTTTGATTCAATAAATAATAAATCGTAAAGATTTTGATATTTTTTATTTATCTCATTAGCTTCTTCGATTTTTTCTTCGATTATTAATTTGCATATATCAGATATAGATTTTGGTATAACATTTGCCGCAACTGATATTACTCCATGACCACCTGAAGTAATCAAATTAAAAAAAGACTCATCATCTCCAGAGAAGATTAGAAAATCTTCTTGAGATTGCTTAGAGATTTTAACTAGCTCATTGATTCTCTTTTGATTATTTACAGCCTCTTTTATTCCTATTATATTTTGGTGTTTAGATAATACTTCTAATGTTTCTGGCAAAATATCACATCCTGTTCTAGAGGGAACATTGTAAAGAATTTGTTTTATATTGCACTCATCAGCAATCTTTATATAGTGTTCTATAAGACCTTTTTGATTTGGTCTGTTGTAATAAGGAGTTACAAGTAATGAAAAATCTGCTCCAATTCTTTGAGATTCAGTTGTTGTTTCTATTGCCTGAGCAGTTGAGTTTGAACCTGATCCGGCAATAACAGGAATCCTTCCATTAACACATTTAATAGTATGTTCAATAACCTTTAAATGTTCATCAACTGTTAATGTAGCAGATTCACCAGTTGTTCCTACTGATACAATACCGTTAGTATCATTAGCTATGTGCCACTCAATTAATTTTTCAAGAGAATTAAAATCAATATCCCCATTTGAATTCATTGGAGTTACTAAAGCTACTAAACTACCATGTAATGCTTGCATCATTTTTAAAATAAGTAAAAATATGACTATACACTATTTTTAAAAATAACTTACATAAGGAGAAGAGATGGCAAAAAAAATGGTAGGCAAAAAATGCCCTAAATTCAAAGGAGAATGTACAAGTGGATTAACTTTATCCAATGAAGATTTTGATAGTTGCAATCTAGTTATTTATTTTTATCCAAAAGATAGTACTCCGGGATGCACAGCTGAAGGTCAAGAATTTAGAGATAACTATAAGTCATTCAAAAAACTTAATACTCAGATCCTAGGAGTCTCAAGAGATAGCGTCAAGTCTCATGAAAATTTTAAATTAAAGCAATCATTTCCATTTGAGCTATTATCTGACCCTGATGAAAAAATGTGCAAAGCCTTTGACGTCATGAAGATGAAGTCAATGTATGGAAGAGAGTATATGGGTGTTGATAGATGTACTTTTTTAATAAATCACGATGGAAAAATTGTTAAAGAATGGAGATCTGTGAAGGTCAAAGGTCATGTTGATGAAGTTCTGTCAGCTGTGAAAGACCTTTAATATATTGATACATTCAAATCAGATACATTTGTAAGACTTCCTCTGATCATGCCTTCTGTATTGAAAGGCATAGATACATTAGCATCTTTATCGATTGCAATTAGTCCTCCAGAGGCTCCAATATCTTTTAGTTCTTTAATTACAGCATGTGAAGAGTCTTGTAGTGATTGATTGAGGTATTCCATTCTTGTGCAGACTTCTTTTGCAACCTGGAATTTTATAAAAAACTCGCCATGACCTGTTGAAGAAACTCCACAAACTTGATTTTGGGCCCATGTTCCAGAGCCAATTATTGGAGTATCTCCTACTCTTCCAGGCATCTTATTAGTCATGCCCCCAGTTGAAGTTGCAGCTGAAATATTTCCTTTCTTATCAATAGCAACTGCGCCAACAGTGCCAATTTTGTCTTGTATTGTTTGGCTGTCAGCAATCTTACTCTTTAGCTTTCTCAGTCGTTTTAAATTCTTTTCTGAATGAAAATAAGATGGTTCCACAATCGTTTCGCCTATAGATTCAGCAAATGACTCAGCCCCGTCTCCAACCAAAATAACATGTTCTGTTTCTTCTAAAACTTTTCGGGCAAGTTTTATAGGATTTTTAATTTTTTTTATTGATGCAACCGCACCAGCGCTTCTATCAAAACCATACATAATTGAAGCATCCATTTCTTGTGTTTCGTCTGAAGTATAAACTGATCCCCTACCAGCATTAAATAAGAGAGAGTCTTCAAACTCAGAAACTACAAATTCTACAGCATCTAAACTTGAGCCACCTTTTTGTAAAATCTCATATGCTGATAATATTGTTTCTGATACTTTTTGTTCAATAACAAGTTGTTGCTCCTTGGAAAGGTTAGATAAAACACCAGCTCCTCCGTGAACTACTACTCCAAAATTCTGATTAGCCAAAATAAAATTACAGTTAATTAATATGAGAAGCCAAAGCTTTTTACTCATTTGTTGATGAAAATGCTGGCCATGAATTCCAAACAGCTTTTATAAAAGTTGCCAGAGGAATAGAAAAGAATACTCCCCAAAAGCCAAACATGCTTCCAAAGACAAACACTGCAAGAATTATCACAAGAGGATGAAGTTTTACTGCTTCAGAAAAAATTATTGGCACTAATAAATTGCCGTCCAGAAACTGAAGAAATAGATATAACCCAATTAATAAATAAAATTGGGTTCCAAGGCCAAATTGAATTAGTCCTATTATGACTATTGGAATAGTTACTGCAAAAGCTCCTACAAACGGTATTAAAACAGATAACCCAACCAATACTGCTAATAAAGCTGCATAATTTAAACCAAATGAACCAAATAAAATAGCTGCGGCTGTTCCAACTATCACTATTTCAACAACTTTTCCTCTTATATAGTTACTTAGTTGAGTATCCATTTCCAACCAAACTTTGGAGAGCATCTTTCTATCTCCAGGTATAATTTTTACACATCCATTTATAATCCTTTTTCTATCAAAAAAGAAAAAATAAACCAATATCGGAAAAATCATTACGTACAAAAGCATTGATAGAGAGTTTTGTATTCCAGAAATGGAAGAATTTACCAGGTTAGGCGTAATAGATGATAACTCTTGAGATACTGACTGAAGAATAACTTGTAATTGACCAGATTCAACTAAAGCAGGATATGATGCAGATTTCTCTGCAACATACTTCATAAAGGCAGCATAAAATCCAGGAATGTCACCAATAAATTTTGTTAGCTGGCCATAAAGTAATGGTAATAGCCATATGACCATTAAAGCCCCAATTATTATAAATATTGAAAAAGATAATATCTTAGCAATAGTCTCAGAAACGTTATAAGACTCTATTTTTTTTTGCAGGCCAACTAATAAATATGCTGCAACAATGCTAACAATGAATGGAGTTAATATAGCAGCAAAAAAACTAAAGACAATTAAAGTAAATGCAATTATCAATGTGAAAATTACAGTTTCCTCATTATTGAATATTCGTTTAAAAAAATTGTTTAAATGCTTTATCATTGTTATTTGTACATTATATATAACATTTTAATAAAAATTACCAATCAGTTATATTGCTAAAAATAATAAACTTTCTTTATATTTAATGTTCTAAGTTAAAATCAAGAAAATTGTTAACAGAATGAAAAATTATCTTTACATTATTTGTACTTTCATTTTAGTACATAATGCATTTTCTCAAGAAGTATCTTCTAAAGAAATTATATTACCTGAGCTTGGTGATAGGGTTTCTGGTGCTGTTTCAGCAGCCCAAGAGAGAGCTATTGGAGAAATAGTTCTAGAACAAATATATTCTCAGGCTCCTCTCATATCAGACCCTCTTCTTTTTGATTATACAGAGCATTTGATATATCGACTTTCTGAATACAGTCAAGTAAATGATAGATACTTCAATGTTTTATTAATAGATGATAGCTCATTGAATGCTTTTGCTGCTCCAGGTGGAATTATTGGTGTTAATGGAGGACTATTTCTTAATGCTGATAATGAAGGGCAATTTGCATCGGTTATTGCACATGAGTTAGCACATTTAAGTCAACGGCATTTTGCAAGAAACGTTTTAAAATCTCAAGACAGTAACCTTGCATCTGCTTTAGTAATGGTTTCTTCAATAGCAATTGCCCTAATTAGCAATAATCCAAATGCGATATCCGTTGGGCCTGCTTTTCTTCAACAACAAAACTTAAGATACAGCCGACTATTTGAGAAGGAAGCAGATAGGGTTGGATTCGCAAATCTTGTAAAAGCTGGCTATAACCCAAAATCCATGGGTGAGATGTTTGAAAATATGAATGATATAAGAAGGTTATCTGGAGACTTACCGCCTGAATTCCTCTTGACTCACCCACTTTCCTCTTCAAGGATTAGTGATGCATTTAATGCAGCAGAGGGTATTTCAGAAGAAGGAAAAAAAAGTGATTCATTAGAGTTTGGTTTAATGAAAGCAAGATTAGAGGTTTATTATGAAAAGATTCCTGCAAATGCTTTAAGATCTTTTCAAGCCAAAGTGAATGACAATCCATCTGATGCAAATATTTATGGTTTAGCCTTGGCACACGAAAAAAATAATAATTTTGATGAGAGTTTGTCTTTGTTAAATAATTTAATACAAAAGTATCCAAAAAATCTCGTCATTAACACAACAAAGGTAGATGTATTATTATCTAATAACGAATTTTCAAGAGCTCTTATCCTTGTCGATAGGTTTCTAGAAATTTCTCCAAAAAATTATCCACTTTCAATTTCTAAGTCAAAAGTTCTTCTTGCTATGGAGAGATATTTTGAATCTGAAGAAATCATTAGAGATCAGCTGTTAAGAAGAAATGATGATCCGGAGCTATGGCTCTTATTATCAGAAATACAAAGAACTAGTCAAAATATAATTGGTTATCACCAAAGCAGAGCTGAATATTTTCTTTTATTGGGTCAAGATGAACAAGCGCTAAATCAACTTGAATTTGCTCTGCAGCTTACACAAAATAATTTTCAGGTATCAGAGAGTATTATGAATAAGATAGTTGAGATTAAAAAAGATTTAAGCAATTCTAGAGGTCTTTAAATCTTTCTTTATTAAAGATTTTAATTCCTACTATGGATAAAACACCTGCGATGGGTATGCTTAATATTGGCATTAAGCCAATTCCAATCCCATAAAGCTTTCCAATTCCAATATAAATACTTCCAGTTAAGTCACCAAATCTTGTTAAAAAAGTATCAATAAAAACTGAAGATTTGTACCTATCATTTTTTTCTAAACCACTATAGACAATTTCTCTACTGGGTTTGTTGAATGCATATTCAAAAACTCTAAGAATTGCTTGTGATATTACCACCACACCAACACTTGGATAAAAGCCATATAGTATGAAAACAACTACAAATAAGGCTCCATATACAATTAAAATAAACCTTATTCCGATAAAAGAAATAACAAAATATGTTAAAAAAACCTGTGATATCAATGTTAAAGGCGAAACTAACTGTTCAATTCTACCAAATAACTCAATTCTTTCTGGAGAAAGATCTGAATATGCTTCGACTATTGGAATTGCGCATATCCATTGTATAGTCATCAAAAGAGTAAATAGCCAAGAATAGGCTGCAATTAATCTAATTTCGCTTTTTGTAATGATATTCTTTATTGGATCTAGTGCGGTGCCACCAACTTTAGTTATTGAATTTACAGAATTACTTGTATTAAAAATATATATAGCCAAGAGCATTGCTAAAAAAAGTAATATTGATGATGCTAAAACAAAAAGCTCCAATCCATTATTTACAAAAGAATCAGATAATCTAATTGCTAATTCAGATCCAAAAATTGCTCCAACAGAACCGCCAGCCATTATAAATCCATAAAATTTTCTAGACTTATAATTTCTGTATAAATTAATTATTAAAACCCAAAAAATAGACACTACAAAAAAAGAATAAATATTTGCCCAAACATAGAAAATTCTTCCAAGCCAAACTTTTTGATGAATGTCTTCAGCTGATATGGACCTTGAGTAGAAAAGAAATAAAAATAGATTAATTATTAAAAAAGAATAACAATAAACCACTATCTTTTTAAAATTAGATCTTGATGCTATCCAAGAATATATTGGATTAATAAACAACATTACTAATGCTGTAAAAGCTAATAATATTATAAGAAAATTATCACTGTAATTTTCAACAGCTAATTCATTTCTTACTGCTCTCAATACATACCACGAAGAAAGAACCAAAAAAAATAAAAAGCTGGCAAGAAACAAATCTTTGGGTTTCATAAAAACATTATGCCTTATGAATGGTGGGTCGCACAGGATTCGAACCTGTGACCAATTGGTTAAAAGCCAACTGCTCTACCAGCTGAGCTAGCGACCCGTGGTAATACATACTAAAAGATGGTGATTATTCCATATTTTTCAATAACTGCAAGGCCAAAGACGATGCAGTATTATTAGGATATTCTCTCACAACGAAATTATACTTATCTTTTGCTTTATCAACCTCATTAGATTTTAAATAAATGTCTCCAATTTTTTTGTGAGCTAAAGGAACCCTATAATGATTAGGATAAGAGCTTATTAATTCCATGAAAAAATCTTTTGATTCGTCTAACTTATTGTTTATCAGAGAAATCTCTCCAAGCCAGAAATATGAAAGAGGTTTTTTTTCATCATCATTGAAACTTTTAACAAAGAAATTAAACAGCGTAAAAGCTTTGTCATAATCTTGGGCTCTTAATGCCTGATCTGCTGCACTGAATACCTGATCTTTGCTATTGGGGTCCTCTATTCCTTTAAATCTAATATCTGTATCTATTCCAAGATCATCAATATTTCCAGACTCTTCATCAGAAGAATTCATAGATTCATCAATTAATTTTTCAATAAGATAATTTTGCGATTCTATTTTATTCCTAAGTTCAGCTATTTCTAATTCCAATTCTTGAATTTTAAGGAATAAGATGTCTGTTTTTGCAGACACATTTTCATTTGCATTGGAAGTGCTTGATAGAAAACTTATTAAAACTATGAATATTGATAAGAATCTACTATTCATTAATTGATTTCTACTCTTCTATTCTTTGAATAACTAGTCTCATCTTGACCAAATGCAACTGGTTTTTCTTCCCCGAAGCTTTTAACTGTAATTCTGTTTTTGCTTATACCATTTAAAACAAAATAGTCACTAACAGCTTCAGCTCTTCTTTGACCCAGGGCTAAATTATATTCTCTTGTACCTCTTTCATCTGCATGACCAGATAGAGTGATATTAATTGATGAGTTCTCGTTTAATGCGTTTACCGCACTTTTTAAAGTTTGTATAGACTTGCTTGTTAAAGATGATTTATCAAATTCAAAATAAACAGTTGCATTTGCAAATACTGCCATAGTGTCATAATTGATGTTCTCAGATCTAGCAGATGATGCCTTAACAGTTTTTACTTCATCAGAGCCAACATTTTCTTCTGTTACATTCATACTTGAACAGGACGACAAAAATATTAATACAACGACAAAATGTAATTTATTTCTTAAAAAAAACATAATTTCTCCCTTTAAATTATCTTAAAAAACCTGACCAGGCTGGCTCTCTAACAGAGCCCTCTGCAGCAGGAAGTTTAAATTTAGCCCCACTCAAAGTAACTCCCGAAAGCAGTCCCGTACCTTCTTCTTTTATAGAATAAACTATAACATTTCCATTGGGCGAAATACTAGGAGATTCATCCATTTGAGATTCAGTAAGTGGTCTAATAAAATTTTCATCAAAATACTTAAGCGCTATTTGAAAACTTGTATTTGCCCTATGAACAAAAACTATGCCTTCATTATTAGGCAAATAAGCACCTTTTGCATTGTAATTTCCTTCAAAAGTTATTCTTTTCGGTCTAGCATTAGACTTTCTTAGGTTTATCTCATAGAGTTGAGGCGATCCTGATCTTCCTGATGTAAACATTATTTTTGATCCTTTTTTTGACCAGGTTGATTCAGTATCAATGGCGTAATGATTTGTAAGTCTGGTTAAATTCTTATTTTTTAAATTTAAGATATAAATTTCTGCATTACCATCCTGGTACATTGTTAAAGATAAAAACTTACCATCTGGTGACCATGCAGGAGAACTTATTTGAGAAGAATTTTCAATAACAACTTCTCTATTTCCAGAGGCTATATCTTGAATAAATACTTTTGCAATGCCTGTTTCAAATGAAACATATGCTACTTTTTTTGAGTCAGGAGACCATGATGGTGAAATTATTGGTTCTGAGCTTTCTAATAGTATCTGCTCATTCTTACCATCGGCATCTGCAACTACAAGTCTATAATCCTTATTTTGTGTTACGTATAAAATTTTTGTTGATGCAATGCCTTTTATTCCAGTTATTTCTTCATATATTCCGTCACTTATATAGTGTGCTAGTTGTCTATTCTTGTTTGGAATACCAAAGACAGTTGAAGATCTTACTTTGGATCCTTTTCTAATATCATAAACCTTGTATTCAGCTTTAATATTTGAAGATTCGTTAATAAGATTACCAATAATTAAATAATCTATGTTCAAAATCCTAAAATCATTAAATACAATTTCATCTTCATCTTTTGGAAGTGATAAAAGATCGTCATTGTCAAATATCTTAAACTCACCTGATCTCATAAGATTGTTCTTGATAATTTGATCAATTTCTGAGGTAGCCTTGTTATCTCCATTAAACTTAATAATTGCCACCCTAAATGGATCTTCAGTTCCCTGGGTTATTTCTAAAATAAGTTCTGAGGAAATAAAACCAGAAAAGCACACTAATAAAAGAAATTTTTTCATGATGGATTAAAAGTTATTACAATATTTTTAAAATTTGATGAATAAATAGATAAAGGAATCTTATTAAAAAAATTAAATGTTTCTACTCTTTGAACAGCTTTTAGAGCTGAATTATCAAATCTAATATTTCCACTACTCCTTATAAGATTTGCTTTAATAACTCTTCCATTATTATTAATTGTCAGTCTTAAGTCACACACTAGACCATCCTGAATGTTCATTGGTTTTCTCCATGCTGACTGAATGGTTTGAATAATTAATGAGCTATACATCTCTACCTGACTTTGCTCTGACTCTGAAGATATCAAATCATCCTCTTTTAAAAGATCTTCAAAGCTTACAGACTCAATAAGAGAGTCAAATGAAATCGATTTTTCTGAAGTATTATTTTGAATTATTGGCTCAGAAGATTTTATTTCTTGAGTTTGAGTCTTCTGAATTATAGGATTCGAATTATTTTTTTTAACTTTTTCTTCAAAGACTAAATTAACATTTACTGGTTTGCTTAATACCGATCTCTCTTGAGATTCAAAATAAAAAAACCCTAATAAATATAAGATAATCATTCCATGAATGATAAATGATATAAAAGAAGCTTCTAAATAAACCTTATTTACTCTCATAACCAGATGTTACTATTCCAATTTTTGTAATGCCTATGCTTTGAACTGATGCCATAGCTTTGGCAACAGCATCAAATGAAACATCTTTGTCACTTTGAAAAACAACCTCTATTTCAGGATTAGCATCATAAATAACTTTAGATTTTCTTTTTAATTCATTTAAATCAATCGATAAAGACTCATCGCCTATGTTAATAAAATAGTCCCCATTCTCATTAATAGATATTACCAATGGTTCACTTTGGACGCTCATTTTAGTTGTGTCTGTTTTTGGAAGATTTACTTCAATACCTTGAATTAAGAGTGGAGAAAGCACCATAAAAATAATTAACAAAACTAGCATTACATCTATGTAAGGAACTACATTTATCTCAGCCTTAAGATTTTTTTTCTTAGCTAACCTATATATCATTAATATTTAATAGACTGTTTATAGAAAATACTCGCTAGCTCTTCAGCAAAGATTAAAGTGCTTTGACTAATATTTTCTGATTCGGAAGTAAATTTATTGAAAGCTACCACAGCAGGTATAGCTGCGAATAACCCCATACCAGTTGCTATTAAAGCCTCAGATATACCAGGAGCCACTGCATTTATTGTGGCTTGGGTAGCATCAGACAATCCTTGGAATGATGTCATAATGCCCCATACAGTTCCTAATAAACCTACGTATGGACTCACTGAACCAACATTTGCCAAAAATGGTAAATGTTTATTCATCTCCTCTTCATCTGAGGCAATAGATACCCTCATTGATCTATTGATACTTTCTAGATCAAGTTCAGATATGTTTTGATCAGACTTTATGCTTTTGTATTCATCAAATGAGTTTTTAAACAAGCTCATAGCTCCATAAATAGAGCCATCATTTGAGACTTCTTTATATAAATTATCTAAATCTTTACCACTCCAAAATTTCTTAAGAAAATTATCATTTAATTTTTTTATTTTTCTAAAAAAAATAGATCTTTCTACAATTACTATCCAAGATAAAATTGAGGCGATAAATAAAATTAACATTACTATCTTTACAACAATACCTGCTTCTAAAAAAAGGTTTAAAACTGATACATCATCCATTATTTTTCCTATTTAAATATTAATAATAAATCATCTGAGAACCTTTGTGGTTTTTTTGTCATAAGATCTATAAGACATACATCAATTCTTCCACTAACATATTCTTTATTATTTTCATCGACTATTTTTTGATAAAAAATCATTCTAGCATCAGAGCCTTTTTCAACTGATGATTTGATTATTAGGTTATCTCCAAGCTCAGCTGCTGCGGTGTATTCCAAGTTAATTTTTTTAATAACAAATGCTAAATTAAGTTTTCTTAATTTAGTTTGGGAAACATTATTGGTTGATAAAAACTCTGATCTTGCTCTTTCAAAATATTTTAAATAATTAGAGTGATACACAACTCCTTGAAAATCAGTATCTTCAATATATATTTTTAGCTTAAGATCACTACACTTGATAATTTTGCTCATGCAATTCAATATCTTCTTGAAAAAGTTCTAAAATTATTTGTATAAAATCTGGCCATAACAAGTCCACTGTAACAAGGTTATTTTTAATATCTTTGTTAATAGAATTTGCAAGAACTCTAACTTTAATTGGTCTATTATTAAATTTATAGACAAGAGCTGGTTTTAGATTTTCAGATTTTGACGATGAAAGTACCTGCTCCCACCAATCAGGTCTTGGTTCTGCTCCAGATCCGTATGCCTTGCACTCTATGCACCAACGCCCAAGCATAAGATCTGGCAACTCTTTAGTTCTTGTTTGTTCTAGAATTCTTTTAACTGGATTCTTTAAATTTAAATCCTCTATTAATGCATTGGCAATTTGTCTTTCAAATGCAGCTCCTTTATTTCTAGAATTAATAGACATAGCTATGCTTTGGCCTCAAAGTCATCAGGGAATTCAGCATTTGTGTGGACCTCTTGGACATCATCTAAGTCATCCATAAACTCCATTATGTTAAGAACCTTTTCAGACATTTCATGATCTATGTTCACAGACGTTTCCGCTCTAAGTGTTAACTGCGCATTAATATATTTAACCTCATTTTTCTTAAAAATCTCTAAAACATTATTAAAATCATTAGGTTCTGTTGTAACTTCAAAAAAATCTTCCTCTTCAATGTAATCGTTTGCTCCAGACTCAATTACTAAATCCATCAAATCTTCATCTGAAATTTCTTTTGAAATATGTATTAATCCAAGTTTTTTAAATAAATATGCTACAGATCCATCTGTACCAAGATTGCCACCAAATTTAGAGAAAGCATGCCTTACATCTGATACAGTTCTATTTCGGTTATCTGTCATAGTCTCAACAAGAATAGCAACCCCTCCTGGTCCGTATCCTTCAAATATTATTTCTTCCAAAGCTCCTGTTTCACCAGTACCAGAGCCTTTTTCTATTGCTCGTTTTATTGTATCTTTTGGCATATTTGCTGAATTAGCTTTTTCTAAAGCTAATCTCAGTCTTGGATTGTCATTAGGATCAGGTCCATCTTTTGCAGCAACAGTAATTTCTCTAATTACTTTAGTCCAAACCTTACCTCTAGAAGCATCTTGTCTAGCTTTTCTGTGTTTTATGTTAGCCCACTTTGAATGACCTGCCATAAATTATTCTTCCTTGTGTGTGCTAATAATTTTTAATTCATCGAGTTGATCTTTTTCAACTTTACTTGGTGCATCTGTTAGCAAACAGGCAGCACTCTGTGTTTTAGGGAAAGCAATTACGTCTCTTATATTAGTAGTATCAGTAACTAGCATAACTATTCTATCTAGACCAAATGCTATTCCTCCATGAGGAGGACAACCAGATGAAAGAGCTTTTAATAAGAATCCAAATTTACTTTCAGCATCTTCTTTTGAAATATTAAGAACATTAAAAATAATTTTTTGCATTGCATTGTCATATATTCTCAAGGAGCCTCCTCCTATTTCATATCCGTTTAAAACAACATCATAAGCATGAGCAATTGAATCCTTAGGATTATCTTCTAAATCTTTAGTTGAGCATTTTGGAAGTGTGAACGGATGATGGAGCGGTGTTAAATCACCTTCTTTATTGGTTTCAAACATTGGAAAATCTACAATCCAACAAGGCGCCCATTTGGTCAAATATAAATCTAAATCTTCCCCAAGTTTTTTAATCAAACTGCTCATTGATAGATTTACGACTGATTCAATGCCAGCTCCAAAGAAAATTAAATCGTCAGTTTTGATTTCTAAAGATTTAATTATGTTTGCTACCGTTTCTGGTTTTAAAAACTTTAGTATTGGTGATTGAATACCATTTTCTAGATCGCTCACATCATTTATCTTTATATAAGCCAATCCTTTTGCACCAAGCTTTGAGACAAATTTTGTATAGTCATCAATTTGTCCTCTAGATAATGAATTGCCATTAGGAACTTTTAGAGCAACTACTCTTGATCCTTTTTTCTTTGCTGGTTCAGAAAAAACTTTAAATTCTTCATCTTTAACTATTTCAGATATATCAACCAATTTAAGAGGTATTCTTAAATCAGGTTTATCACATCCATAATCCCGCATAGCATCATGCCAATTAATTACTTCAAACTTTTCTAGTTTGTCACCACAAAACTCTTTAATGATATCTTTGATCATTTTTTCACTGATCTTCATTATTTCATCTTGATCAATAAATGATGCTTCAATATCTATTTGGGTGAACTCTGGCTGTCTATCAGCCCTTAAATCTTCATCTCTAAAACATCTTGCTATCTGATAATACTTATCAAGGCCGCCTATCATTAAAAGTTGCTTAAAGAGCTGAGGTGATTGGGGTAAAGCATAAAAACTACCAGGTTGAACTCTGCTAGGCAAAATATAGTCTCTGGCCCCTTCTGGAGTAGCTTTTGTCAATATAGGTGTTTCAATTTCATGGAAATCATTTTTATCTAGATAATTCCTAATTAAGGAAGTAATTTTTGACCTAGTTATTATTCTCTCATTCATTTCTGGTCTTCTTAGATCCAGAACTCTATTTTTTAACCTAACGTCCTCATTTACTTCTTGATATTCATCAATTGGAAATACTGGAGTGCTTGCTTTACTTAGAATAACTAAATCTTTTACTTCGATTTCAATCTCGCCTGTGTGCATATTTTTATTAATTGTTCCTTCTAACCTTTTGCGAACACCACCTTTTATTTGGACAACATATTCATTTCTTATTGATTCGGCTAATTTAAAAGATTTTTCATTATCAGGGTTCACTACAGCTTGGCATATACCTTTTATATCTCTTACATCAAGGAAAATTACGCCACCATGATCTCTTCTTCTATGAATCCAACCACAGATTGTTACTTCTTCTTTAAGATTTGAGGATGTTATTTCACCGCAATAATGAGATTTCATGATAGTTTCCTATTTAATCCTTAATTTTATCTTGTTTAGAGCCTTTCTTGGAGTTTGTTTTGGAAGTTTCTTTAGATTTATTATCATTTGAGGATTCATTTGTTGAAATATTCTTCTTTTTTCCTGTTTTAAAGTCTGTTTCATACCAACCACCACCCTTTAGTCTGAAAGATGGTGCAGAAATTAGTTTTTTAAGACTTTTTGAATTGCATTTTGGACAAATTATTTTAGGTTTGTCACTTATTTTTTGTATTATTTCTATCTCATGTCCACAATTTGAACATTTGTAATCATAAATAGGCATAAGTCCCCAAAAAAAGATAAAATTATAAACTATGTTATTTTCAAAGCTACTAATACCTACTTTAAAAGATGCTCCGCAAGAGGCTGAAGTTATTAGTCATAAATTGATGCTTCGAGCAGGAATGATTCGAAAAGTAGCATCAGGTATATATACTTGGTTACCTTTAGGATTGAAGGTTCTTAAAAAGATAGAGAATATTGTTCGAGAAGAAATGGATGCATCAGGAGCTCAAGAAGTTTTCATGCCAATGGTTCAACCGAAAGAATTATGGGATGAGACCAAAAGATGGGAAAAAATGGGTCCAGAATTATTAAGAATTCAGGATAGACACGAGAGAGATTTTTGTCTTGGCCCTACTCATGAAGAAGTTATAACAGACATAATCAGAGATAATGTAAAAAGTTATAAAGAGCTTCCATTAAACATTTATCAAATTCAAACTAAATTTAGAGATGAGGTTAGGCCCAGATATGGAATTATGAGAGGAAGAGAATTTCTTATGAAAGATTCCTATAGCTTCAATATTGATGAAGAATCTCTACAAGAAACTTATCTGCTAATGAGAGACACCTATAAGAAAGTATTAGAAAGAATTGGTCTTGAATATAAAATTTCTGCTGCTGATTCTGGAGCAATTGGTGGAGATAGTTCTGAAGAATTTCATGTTTTGGCTGAAAATGGAGAAGATACTATTGCTGTTAGTGACTCATCTGAATTTGCAATAAATACTGAACTCCTTTTGAAAGAAGGTGAAGATATAAATTCACTTGAAGGAAAACCTTCTCCAGATGGAAATGGAACAATACAAATTAAGAAAGGTATTGAGGTAGGTCATATTTTTAAACTTGGCAAGCTTTATGCTGAATCGATGAAAGCTAATGTTTTGAATGCTGAAGGTAAAGCTTCGACATTGCATATGGGTTGTTACGGAATTGGTGTATCAAGGCTTGTTGCAGCAGCAATAGAACAAAATTTTGATGAAAAAGGAATTATTTGGCCTCATAGCATAGCCCCCTTTGACATTAACATCATTGCAATAGGTTTTGATAAAGATAAAGATATTGCGTCGGCTTCAATAAAATTACATGAAGAATTAACTGACATGGGTTATGACGTTCTTCTAGATAATAGAAAGGACGGTTATGGTGCAAAAATGAAGGATTCAGAACTTATAGGAATTCCTTTAAATATTATAATTGGTAAGTCATACCTTGAAAATCAAGAAGTTGAACTAAAAGGAAGGAATGGTCAAAGTTCATCTAATCCAATTTCAGATATAAAAACAATACTAGATTTCTTTAAAGATAAAAAATAAGGATTTAAAAGACATTGGCCTCTTCTGATTCTTTTAAAGCTTCAGCTTTATCATTCTTGATCTTAATTAATCTAGTTTTATATTCATTTTCAGAGATTGTTTTGCATCTAAGTGATTCATAGTTAAGTCCAAACATATGGATAACATAATACATTCTTGAGGGATCTTTTCTAGATATCTGAAAATAATTAGTTGCATATTCAAGTTCAGGATTATTAAAAAGTACGTAGTACCAGTTTGAATCTTTTTCAACATTTATTTTTTGTTTATATAGAACTTTTCTTGAGTATGATAAATGCGGAGTCATTGAGGTTGTTATCTCATATATTTCTTTATCTGGTTCGACCTTAAGAAATAAATATTCGACTTCACGTGCTAGTTCAATGCCTTGATCTCCTTCATGGGCGCCTGGTAAACAACTAAAATTTAAAGCATTTAGATTAGTGCTAACTAGAATCAATAATAAATAAAAGGTGTTAGAAAGTTTATTCACTTCTCTTTATAATCGTTGCATTTGCAGTTCCGCCGCCTTCACATATTGCCTGCAAACCATAAGTGGATTCTCTTCTTTCCATTTCATGTAAAAGGGTTGTCATAAGTTTTGCACCTGTAGCTCCAAGAGGATGACCAAGCGCCATTGCACCACCATTCACATTAAGCTTTGATCTATCAGCCTTTAAATCTTCAGCCCATGCAAGAGGAACCGGGGCAAAAGCTTCGTTCACTTCATATAAATCCATATCATCAATTGAAAGATTTGCAGTCTCTAGTGCCTTTATTGAAGCAGGTATTGGGCCTGTAAGCATAAAAACAGGATCATCTCCTACAACTGATATAGATACTATTTCAGCTCTTGGATTTGCTTGAATTTTCTTTAACCCAGCATCATTACACACCATAACTGCTGCAGCGCCGTCTGTTATTTGACTTGCATTACCAGCGGTAATGACTCCACCTTCGGTAACTGGATTTAATCCAGCCAACTTATCTAAACTAGCATCAAATCTAATTCCTTCATCAGCCATAACCAAATCGTTCATTCCTTCGGCATTTCTTCCTTCTACTGGAAGTATCTCTCTGTCAAAGTATTTTGATTCAGTTGCATGAGCAGCTTTCTTATGACTTTCTAATGCAAACTGATCTAGATCTTCACGAGATAAGTTCCACTTATCAGCTACAAGTTCTGCACCTGTAAATTGAGAGAAAAATACTCCGGGATATCTTTCTTTCATTCCTTCAGAATCAAAAGGAAGGCCATGTCCAGCATCATATCCATCTTTAACTGCAGCACCTATTGGAACCATGGACATAACTTCTACACCACCACCAATAACTATATCTTGAGTACCTGACATTACAGCTTGTATTGCAAAATGAATAGCTTGTTGAGATGAACCGCACTGCCTGTCAACAGACGTACCAGGAACTGATTCAGGAAAAGACGAGGAAAGAATAGCATTTCTAGCAACATTTCCTGATTGTGCTCCAACTTGATCAACACAACCAAAAACCACGTCATCAACAAGAGCTGGATCCATATCCAATCTTGTTACTAACTCATCTAAAACTTTAGCTCCTAAATCTGCTGGATGCCATAAACTAAGTCTTCCATCTCTTTTACCACCAGCAGTTCTAACTGCCTCAACTATATACGCTTTTTCTGCCATAAAAAAATCCCTACTAATAAATTAATTAATAGGGATTATTGTATCAAAAAATTATTTTGATTTACTTGTTATGTAAGAAGATCTTATTTCTTTGACAAGTTTATTCTTAACCTTTGCATTTTCTTTTAAGAACAAGCTAGCTTTTGTTTTACCTTGTCCGATAGTTTCTCCATCTAATTTATAAAATGCACCAGATTTCTCAACTAATCCAAGTTTATTTCCATAATCTAATATTTCACCTTCTTGGTTAATTCCCATTCCATACATAATTTGAAATTCAGCTTGTTTGAATGGTGGAGATACCTTATTTTTGACAACTTTTACTCTCGTCTCATTTCCAATTACCTCATCTCCTTCTTTCACTGCCCCAATTCTTCTAATATCTAATCTTACTGATGAATAAAATTTAAGAGCATTACCGCCTGTTGTAGTTTCAGGACTTCCAAACATTACACCAATCTTCATTCTTATCTGATTAATAAAGACAACGGTAGCACCAGATCTTTGAATGTTTCCAGTAATTTTTCTTAACGCTTGAGACATTAATCTTGCTTGAAGACCAACATGATGATCTCCCATTTCGCCTTCTATTTCTGCTCTTGGTACTAACGCTGCAACTGAATCAATAATTACTAAATCAACACTTTTTGATTTAACTAACATATCTGCAACCTCAAGAGCTTGCTCACCTGTATCAGGCTGAGATAAAAGAAGTTCATCTACATTAACTCCAAGTTTTTCTGCATATTGAGGATCTAAAGCATGCTCAGCATCTATAAAGGCACATGTTCCACCTTCTTTTTGACATTGAGCAATTATTTGCAGTGTTAAAGTTGTTTTACCAGAGGACTCAGGTCCATATATTTCTGTTACTCTTCCTTTTGGTATTCCGCCTATACCTAATGCTATGTCGAGACCAATAGATCCGGTTGAAATTGATGGAATGTCAAGATTTTCTCTATCGCCCATCCTCATCACTGTTCCTTTACCAAAGTGGCTATCTATATCTGCAATAGTATCCTTTAGAGACTTTGGATTTGTATCTTTTGATTTAGGCATAATTAACTCCTTAATGTACTGTATATTTATACAGTATATAGCATAATTTCAATTTTTTAAACAGTTTTATGTAAATTTAAAATTTAGTAAGCTAAAATTCAAACTTCTTGGGCAATTATGACATATGTAGTAACAGAATCTTGCATTAAATGTAAATATACAGACTGTGTAGAGATATGCCCTGTTGATTGTTTTTATGAAGGTCCTGAGTTCTTGGTAATAGATCCTGATGAATGTATTGATTGTGGTTTATGTGAGCCTGAGTGTCCAATTGAAGCAATTTATGCAGACGATGAACTACCGCAAGATCAAATCGAATTCATTGAGATCAATTTAAGACTTTCTGAAGTATATGAAAATATTACTGAGGCTAAAGAGCCTCTTCCTGAGGCAGAAAAGTATAAAGATATAAAAGATAAGAAACATTTCTTATAAAAAATTATTCACACCTGCAGCAAATATCAATCCACCAAAAAATACTAAGATTGACTTACCATATTTTTCATAAGCTTTATTAATCAATCTTGGCATCATGCCTAATGCTAATGCCATACCTATTCCAAAAGGCATTAAAACTTCAAAATTTAAATTCGAAATACTTGCAATTATTAAGGGGTAGGCCCCTACTGATAATAAAAATGCGCTGCCTGAAATTCCTGGGAAAAGTAAGAAAGAGCATGCAATAAACCCAAATAATATTAATAAAATAACTTGTGGTTCTTGATGCACATTAATATGAAGGCTATTTATGAGAAGTCCAATTAAGATTGCAAAAAATATATTCATATAAAAGTTTATGCCTGTATTAATCTTGTCTTTTAAATAAGTATTAATTATTAAGAATATGCCGTAGCCAATCATCAATATAGCAATTAAAAGATTAAAAATATCCAAATAATTTTGGTATAAAAAATTTATCAATGAAGAGAATGCGAATACGCTTAATACCATCCCGGCTATCAGAGGAATCATTAAATTTAATCCGTTTAATTTTCTTAAAAAGTTTAATATTTTCTCGTATACACCAAACATTAAGGCAACTGTAGCACCTGATATGCCAGGCAATAATTCAGATAAACCAATAAAAATACCAGCAATGAAATATTTAATCTTTTCTTTCATACATCATTACCGTCTTCTGATTTTCCGGCTAACATAGGTACAAAAGATACATCATCGTGAAAACTTTCCTCTACTTCATCTTTATCGCATTTTCTTATTACATTAAGTTTCTGTGATGCTCCGCCAACAGGTAATACCAATTTTGCATCCTTTTTCAATATTGAAATCAGATCCTTTGGATATTCTCTTGGGGAAGCAGCACACAAAATACCATCATATTTTATTGAGTCGTCCCAATCTTGATATCCATCACCAAACTTAAACATTACATTGTTAATCTTAAGTTTAGCCATATTGTCTCTAGACTTCTGTACCAATGGCTTAATTCTCTCAATTGCATCTACTTTTTCGCTAAAAAAAGATAAAACTGCTGACTGATAGCCACAACCAGAACCAATTTCTAAAACTCTCTCAAAAATCTTACCTCTAGATTTTGTATGTGCAATTAAAAGCTCAGTCATTTTTGCAACTATGTAAGGTTGAGAAATTGTTTGTTTGTAACCAATAGTTAAGGACCTATTTTCATATGCTCTTGACCACAAGGCCTCATCCAGAAAAATATGTCTCGGTATTTGTGAAATTGCATCAAGCACTCTGAAATCTTTTATACCTAGATCTAAGAGAGTTTCAATCATCTCCTCTCTTACTCTTCTGAAAGTAAAGCCTGAGTTAGACATCAATAAGCTCTGTTACATCATTAATAAAATTTTCTGAATTCAGACTGTAATCAAGCACTGAAAAAGATACAAAACCATTTTTAACTGCTTCTGCGTCAGTAATAAATGTGTCTTCTTTGAGTGGCTCTCCAGATAGGTTATATCTATATTTATATATTCCATCTTCACTAGAATTAGATTCTAACTTTATTGGCCTAGCTGGAATATCTCTTTTTGAAATAACAGTGGATTTAATACCCTTGTATTCATCTTCAGTAATATCAGGAAAATTAATATTAATTACTCTTCCCTTTAATAATCCATTCGCACTAAAAATCTTATCAACTATTTCACAAGATTTTTTTGCAATAAAGTTGATATCTTTCGCATCATAAGATGCTACTGAAATTGCAATTGGTGGATATTTAAGATTTCTTCCGCCAACTGCTGCGCCTACTGTTCCAGAATATAAGACATCATTGCCAATATTTGCACCATGATTTATGCCAGACACAACCATATCAAACTCAAAGTCCACGATACTCAATAACCCAAGATATGAACAATCAGCTGGTGTACCATCAACAGAAAAAATTTTTTCATCAATTTTTTTTACTTCAATTTCATTTAAATATGAAATAGCAGCACTCATACCGCTACAATTACTTTTTGGAGCAACTATCCATACCTCATGCTCTTCAGATAGTTTTTCATAAATAGCTTTAATATTTATGGCATCGTATCCATCATCATTTGTTAATAATATTTTCATTATTTATCTCTTAAATTTACAAGGCTTTGAACAGCTATTGCCTTATTTTTTCCAATAATACCAATTTGTTCTGATGTAGTTGCTTTTAATCCTATTTTGTTAACTGGAATCTTTAGAATGGAGGATAGGCTCTTCAAGATATCATCTCTATGTGGGTTTATTTTAGGTTCCTCACAAATAATAGTGGTATCTATGTTATGTATCTCAAGTTTTAATTCATTTAATTTCCTAAGGCAAAAAGTAATAATCTCTGAGCTATCTAAATTTTCATTTTTATCATCTTGATCTGAAAAATATTTACCAATATCATCAAGCCCTGCTGCACCCAATATTGAATCAGCTATAGAATGAAGTAATACATCTCCATCAGAATGCGCTATTATTTTATAGTCACAATCAATATGATAGCCTCCTAATATCATTCCAGAACCATCTTCGTACTTATGAAGATCAAAACCCATGCCAGATCTAGTTAAAAATTTATTTAAAATTTCTAAATCCTCTGGCTCAGTTATCTTAATGTTAGATCTTCTTCCTTTAATCTTAGATGTTTTTAGATTTGAATACTCAATTGCAAATGACTCGTCTGGGCATTTAATATTTTCATCAATGCATTGCTTTAAAGATAATTTAAGGTCGTTAAATTTTGATATTTGAGGTGTCTGAACTAAGTGATATTTATCTTTATCTTTAGTTTTAGATGCTTTTATAGAATCATAGACTGGGGTATAGAGATAAGAGCAACTTGTACCAGAATTTTTTATATCCTGTAACAAATTTAAAATATCATCTACAATCACATTTGGTCGAGCAGCATCATGAGTTATAACATATTCGTATTTATCATTTGCATGATTTAAGGCATTAAATATCGAGTTTTGTCTGGTATTTCCACCAAAAATAAATTCAACTTTTTCTGAGTTATAAAAGTCTTGATTTTTAATTTCTAGATCATCTTTAGATATTGCAATTATAATCTTAGATACATTCTCTGACTCAATAAAAGGCCTAACAGATCTTTCAATAATAGACTTACCATTTACTCTGCAATATTGCTTTGGTGTGCTGCCACCAAATCTTTTGCCTACTCCAGCAGCTGCAATGACAACCAACAAATCATTCATCATCATCATCCTTTTTATTTTCTTCTTTGAAAGAAATAAATTCTTCTTCTTTATATGTGAGATTTAATTTTTCTCTTGCAAAATTTTCAACATGATCATTTGAATTTTGAGCATTTTTAATTTCAAATTCAAGAATTTTATTCTGTCTCTTTAATTCCTGATTTTGAATCTCTTGTGTTTTATTATCTTCAATTAATTCAGCTCTCTTAGAATAACTATTCTCACCAAAAAAAATACTTTTGGATAGCATGATAATAATTAAAATTAGGGCTGCGATTAGCAGATAATACAGTTTATTCATTTAAGCAAAATATTGCTACTTTCTTCTTCTATCCAAAGCAATCTATTGTATTTTGCTACTCTATCAGACCTACAAGGAGCTCCGGTTTTAATTTGTCCAATTCCCAGGCCTACTGCAAGATCAGCAATTGTAGTATCTTCAGTCTCGCCAGAACGGTGCGAGATGATTGACTTAAAATTATTTTGATTAGCGAAATGAATAGTTTCAATCGTTTCAGTTATTGAACCAACTTGATTAAACTTAATAAGTATTGAATTGGCCATTTCTTTATTAATGCCATCTTTAAGTATTTTCTTGTTTGTAACAAATAAATCGTCTCCAACAAGTTGACAAGTTGATCCTAATTTTTCTGTGAGAAGCTTCCATCCCTCAATATCATTTTCATCCATGCCATCTTCAATTGATACAATAGGATATTTTTTGGTCAAATCATCTAAATAGTCAGTAAATGCTGAAGATGATAATTTTTTACTTTCTCCAGTTAAAATATATTCTTTGCCATCAAAAAACTCACTTGCTGCACAATCAAGAGCAATATTTACGTCTTTACCGGGGACTAATTCTGTTTCTTTTATAGCATCAACAATTAATTTCAATGCTTCATCATTTGATTCAAGACTAGGTGCAAAGCCACCTTCATCACCAACCGCTGTTGAGTGATTATTGATTAGAAGTATTTTCTTTAAATTATGATAAATTTCTGTAGCCCATTGCATCACCTCAACAAAATCTTTTGCACCACTTGGAATTATCATAAACTCTTGAATATCTATATTGTTATCAGCATGCTCACCACCATTTAGGATATTAAACATTGGCAAAGGCATACTATGGTTAACATTTTCACCAGTAATGTCTTTATAGACCCTCGAGAAGTGCTCATATAGTGAGATATTGTTAGCTTTTGCTGCCACATGAGCTACTGCAAGTGATATTGCTAATATTGCATTGGCTCCAACATTTGATTTATCTTTGGTATCGTCAAATAGTATTAACGATTCATCAATTTCTTTTTGATTATTTGGATTTTTGCCTATTACAAGAGATGACAATATATTATTAATATTATTGACAGCCTTTATTACGCTTTTGCCATGATAAGTAATTTCATTATCACGCAGTTCAACTGCCTCTTTTGAACCAGTAGATGCTCCACTTGGAACCATTGCTGATGCTGATATTCCATCTTCCAAAGTAATCTTACAAGATATGGTAGGAATACCTCTTGAATCAAAAACTTGAATGGCGTTTACTGAAGATATTTTTTGCATCTCTTAAATTATTTCAAGATCTTTTTGATTTTTCACAAATTCATCTAATTCTTTTACTTGTTTTAAAAATTCTTCTAAGACAGATAAAGGTAGTGCGCATGGACCATCACACTTTGCTTCATCTGGATTAGGATGAGCTTCAAGAAATAATCCTGCAATAGATTGAGATATTCCAGCTTTGGCAAGGCTTAATACATATTCTCTTCTTCCGCCCGTTGCGCTTCCTAGACCACCTGGCAATTGGAGTGAATGAGTCACATCGAATATTACTGGCTTAGATAATTTTTTAAGAATTTGAAAATTCAAAGTATCAACGACTAAATTGTTGTAACCAAATGAATTTCCTCGCTCACATAATATTATTTTATCATTACCAGCTGCTGAACATTTCTCTATAGTATTTGACATTTCTGGAGCTGATAAAAACTGTGGTTTTTTGAATTGAATTATTGAATCTGTTTTTGCTGCTGCGCTTACAAGATCAGTCTGTCTTGCTAAAAATGCAGGTATCTGAATAATCTCACAAACTTCAGTTACAGGCTTGGCTTGATTTGGTTCATGGATATCTGTAATAACAGGGACATCAAAAGTATTTGAAACCTCTTGGAGAATCTTAAGACCCTCTTCAATACCTGGTCCTCTAAATGAATTAATAGAACTTCTATTCGCTTTGTCATATGATCCTTTAAAAATATAATTAATATTTAGTTTTTGAGTGGTTTCTTTGAATTTTTCAGCAACTTTCATTGCCAGGTCTCTAGACTCTAAAACATTCATACCTCCCATAAGAGTCATAGAATCATCGTTATCAATGTTAAAATTTCTTAGTTTCATATTTATTTTGTTATTGTACTTTTAATATAGCTATTAAAGATAGGGTGCCCGTCTCTAGGGTTTGAAGTAAATTCTGGATGAAACTGACATGCCAAGAACCATTTATGCTTTGGAATTTCTATCATCTCAACAAGCTTGCCATCAATCGACATGCCGACAACATCTAAGCCATTATTTATCATTTCGTTTTTATACTTTGGATTAACTTCATATCGATGTCTATGCCTTTCAACAATTTTTTCTTTCTTATACATCTTATATGACTTTGATTTTTTCTTAAGCATACATAATTGTCCGCCTAAGCGCATTGTTCCACCTAAGTCAGAATTTTTTGATCTTGTTTCTTTTTTGCCCGATATATCGCTCCATTCAGTTATTAGACCAATTACAGGATGTTTTGTTTGTTGATCAAACTCAGTACTGTTTGCTCCTTTTAATTTTAAAACATTTCTTGCATATTCTATGATGGCAACCTGCATACCCAAACAAATTCCTAAGTAGGGGATATTCTTTTCTCTTGAAAATTTACAAGCAAGTATCATACCTTCAATTCCTCTTTCTCCAAAGCCACCTGGAACCAAAATAGCATCTGCTTTTTTAAGAATTTTATTTACATTTCTTGTTGTGAGATTTTCAGCTTCAACAAAATTTATATTTACTTTAGTCTTATTTTTAATGCCGGCATGTTCTAAAGCTTCATTTATAGATTTATATGAATCTTTTAATTCTGTGTATTTACCTACAAATGCAACATTTACCTCTTTTTCAGGAAGAAGTTTTGCCTTAACAACTCTTTTCCAATCATTTAATTGAGGATTTTTAGATTTAATTTTTAATTTTTCAAGAATTGTTTTATCTACTTTTTGTTTATTAAGTAAAATTGGTATTGAATATACCGTATCTACATCATGCATAGAGATAACACTCTTATTAGGGACTGAGCAGAATAAAGCTATTTTGTTTCTTTCATCTTTTGGTAATTCTTTATCTGATCGACAAATAAGAACATCAGGGCTAATACCAAGTGATCTTAATTCTTTAACTGAATGCTGTGTGGGCTTAGTTTTAAGTTCGCCTGATGCATTTATGAAAGGAACAAGAGTTAAGTGTACAAATGCCCAAGAAGAACTTGGAAGCTCTAATGCCATTTGTCTTAATGCCTCTACAAAAGGTTGGCTCTCAATATCACCTACGGTTCCTCCAACTTCAACTATGGCTACGTCTTTGCCTTGACCGCCCGACTTAATTCTTTTTTTGATTTCGTTTGTAATGTGAGGAATAACTTGAACAGTGCCTCCTAAATAATTACCTCTTCTTTCATTTCTGATTACAGTTTCATACACTTTTCCAGCTGTAAAATTATTTTTTTTTGATGCCTCAAATCTAACAAACCTTTCGTAATGACCAAGATCTAGATCTGTTTCTGTTCCATCATTCGTTACAAATACTTCTCCATGCTGAAATGGGCTCATGGTACCAGGGTCTACATTTATATATGGATCGACTTTAATTAATGATACTGATAAACCTCTTGATTCAAGAAGAGCTCCTATTGAGGCAGCAGCTATACCTTTTCCAAGTGATGAAACCACTCCACCTGTAATAAAAATGTATTTAGTTTGGGCCATCAGTAAATTTAATCATGATGGGATATTAGAATAACAGATTAAATTTAATAGTTAAATAATAATTATCCAAATGGTTTGATTATTCTAGATATTTTTATAATATCTTTTGACTCTTGATTTTATTCTTATCATTAAATCATATGATATTAATCCATTTGATGATGCTAATTTGTTTATTGAGTGTGTGGGTGAAAAAAATTCGCACCAGTCTCCAATTTTACAGTCTTCGATATTTGTAACATCTACAGTGGTTACGTCCATGCTAACCTTTCCAAAAATTTTTGCATCTTTATGATTAATCTTTACCACAGTTCCATCTTTAATATGATTAGGTAATCCATCCGCATATCCCATATAAACAGTTGCTATTTTCATATCCTTCATAGCTTCAGCCCTTCCGTCATAGCCAACTTTTTCACCTCTTTTGATGTTTCTAACATTAATAATTGGAGATCTAAGAGTCATTGCTGTTTTAAGATCATTATTTCCAATGTAACCACCGAATATTCCTATGCCAACTCTGACCCAATCATAAGATTTTTCAGGAAAATTAATAATACAACCAGTATTTGCAATACTTTTATGCACATCTGAATGCAACTTACTAGATAGAGCATCAAACCTATCAAATTGAATTTTATTTGAAGGATCATCAGGTACGTTTGAAGCTGCAAGATGAGACATTAAAACAAACTTTTTATCACTCAAATTAGTATTATAAATATCCATGAATTCATCTTCTTCAAAACCAAGTCTGTTCATGCCAGTATTTATTTTGAACCATAAGCTTTTAAAATGATTATCTTCTTTAACAATCCCAAATTGATGAGAGTTATGAATAACAAGATCTAAAGAGTTTGAGATTGATTCTTTGAGATCTTCCTTGGAATAAACTCCTTGCATTAATAAAATCTTTTTATTTGATATTTTTCTTAATTCTATTGCTTCCTCAAGACGAACTACTCCATATCCATCGACCAAATCATCTATATCTTTTACTATATTAGGAAGGATATGGCCATATGCATCTGACTTTATGATTGCCATAAATTTAGATGAAGCATCAATTTTATTCTTTAGTTGGATTATGTTTTCTCTAACAATTTTAGGCTCAATAAAGAGCTCAGTTGTGAGTCTGCTCATTCAAAAGAGTCGTAAAAACTATCAGTAGAAAAATTTTCAAATCTTGTAAACTCTTTTAAGAAAGTTAGATTGACGGTCCCTATAGGACCATTTCTCTGTTTACCAATTATGATTTCAGCTTTATTTCCCTGCTCAGAATCTTCATTATAAACTTCATCCCTGTATATGAATAAAATAACATCAGCGTCTTGCTCAATAGCTCCAGAATCTCTTAGATCAGCCATAATTGGTCTTTTATTTGGTCTTTGTTCAACAGCCCTATTAAGTTGTGATAAAGCAATAACAGGAACATTAAGCTCTTTTGCTAAAGACTTTAATGATCTTGAAATTTCGGATATTTGATTGACCCTATTTTCAGCAGAAAGTGGAAGTTGCATTAATTGGAGATAGTCTACAACTATTAAAGATAATCCATTTTCTTCAGTTCTTGCAAGTCTTCTAGCTTTTGCTCTTAGTTCCATAGGTGAAATCAACGAGCTATCGTCAATCCATAATGGCATATTTTTTAATTTTTCACTTTG